>DATFRA010000063.1:0-2635 GCA_035263705.1 Allostellaceae bacterium | reverse complement strand
GTGAGCGTGCTCGGGCTCGCCTATCTCAAGCCGCGCTTTGCGGCCAACGACCCGAACGCCACCGCGGTGGTGATGCTCGTCACCGTGGCCTGCAGCACGGTGGTGTGGCTCGTGGTGACCTTCGCCACCAGCCCGGAGCCGCCCGCTGTCCTCGAGGCCTTCTATCGCCGCGTGCGCCCCGGCGGCCCGGGATGGGCAGTGGTCTCCCAGCGGCTCGGCTTCGGACGCGAGCCCATCCCTGGCGGCGCACTCGCCTGGACCAACTGGGTCGCCGGCATCGTAGCCGTCTACGCCACGCTCTTCGGCATCGGCAAGCTCGTGTTCGGCTACACGGGGACGGGCATCGTCATGCTCGCGGTGGCCGCCGCCGCCTTCTACTGGATCTCGCGGTCGTTCAGGGAAGAACCGACACTACATCGACCATCTCCCAGTCAGCGCACGACGGCCGCGTAAAGATGCGCCGCGTGGTGCTCGGCGCAACCCTCCTCCTTGGCTTCTTCTCTGGTGGGTTCACTCCACTGCCCGCCGCGATCGCACAGCCGACGGGCAAGGTCCCGCGAATCGGCATTCTGTCGCCCTCCTCCCCGTCCGAAGCAAGACGCAGCGCCAGCGACTTGGCCGTCTTGTTTGCGGCGTTCCGGGAAGGCCTGCGCGACCTCGGCTACGTGGAAGGTCGGAACATCAAGATCGAGTCCCGATGGGCGGAGGGAAACTACGAGCGCCTTCCTGGCCTCGCGGCTGACCTGGTCCGTCTCAAGGTAGACGTCATTGTGACGTATGGCACGCCGGCGAGCGAGGCGGCCAAGCGGGCGACCGCCACCATCCCCATCGTCATGGCGGCGATCATCGATCCTGTCGCGAGCGGGCTGGTCACGAGTCTCGCGCGGCCAGGGGGGAACGTCACCGGGCAGTCCATGATGTCGTCCGATCTGGTCGAGAAGCAATTGGAGATCCTCAAGGAGATCGTCCCCAAGGTTTCCCGGGTGGCCCTGCTCCACAATCCGGCCAACCCCGGCAACGCGCCCCAGGTAAAGCACGCGCAGGACGCCGCCCGAGCCTTGGGCGTGCGGCTTCAGCTCCTGGGAGCGAAAGACCCTGGCGAGATCGACCACGCCTTCGCAGGGCTCGCCGGCGAGCAGGCGGTCATCGTTCTGGTCGACGCCACGCTCCAAGCGAATCGAGCGCGCATCACCGATCTCGCGGCACGCCATCGCCTGCCCGCGGTGTACGGGCTGAGCGAGTACCCGGAGGCGGGCGGCTTGTTGGCGTACGGGCCGAACCGGCTCGACATGTTCCGGCACGCCGGCCTCTACGTCGACAAGATCCTCAAGGGTGCCAAGCCCGGCGACCTCCCCGTCGAGCAGCCGACGAAGTTCGAGCTCGTGATCAATATCAAGACGGCGAAGACCCTCGGCCTCACGATCCCGCCGTCGCTGCTCGTGCGCGCGGATCAAATCATCGAATAGCAGCGACCCCTCTGCCACCACCGGTCCACGCGCATCGCTAACGGAACAAGGAAGTCGCTCTACTCGGCGCCAGCTGGCATCATCGGGGCACGCGCAAGGCTGAGATGCTCGTTTTAAAGAGCATCGACCATTCACACCGAGCAGGCGCCCGTCTCATCCTGCAGATGCGAGCACTATCCAGGTTCTATCGAGCCCCTACGTCGTCGGTCGGGAGCGTGGCGAGTACACCAGCCGCGACGCGGTCCTCGCCCTCGCGATCCGGACGACCCGGATCTTTCGGCGAATCGACGGAACCTGGCGACAGGTGCATCACCACAGGTCGATCGACGACCCCGAGCTCCTGACCGCCTACGTGCGCGCGGTCGCGGCGAATCGCTGAGTCTCGGGCCGCCTCGGAAGGAACCCGATCAACCTCGCCGCTTCGACACACGGCGACGCCGCGCCGGCGCCTCCAGCCGGGCCAGACGCGCCTCGATGCGCTCGAGCGCGGAGACGACGCGGTCGCCACGAGGGGTGGCGGCGGCCTTGAGATAGCCGCGCTCCAGGATGTCGAGGAAGACGTCGGCGATCTCGGTGGGAGTGCTGCGGCCTTCCGGCTTGTACCACTCGTGGAGCCAGTTGCACATGCCGAGGATGCCGAAGACCACGAGGGTCGGCGGCAGGTCTCGGAACAGGCCTTCGTCGACGCCGTCGCGGTAGGCGCGCTCGATGGCGCGATCGTACTCGCGCCGGGCCCGGGCGGCGCGGGCGGCCATGGGCGCGGGGAGGCCGGCTTCCTCGGCGAAGAAGACCTTGAGGAACGGCAGATGGCTGGCCAGCAAGGAGACCTGATAGCGCACGACGCGCCGGAGCTTCTCGTCGGCGGGGAGGCGCTGCTCGATGATCTCGGCGAGACCGGCCCGGAAGGACTCGATGGTCCGCTCGAAGACGAGGCTTAGGAGCTCGTCCTTGCTCCGCACGTACCGGTAGAGGGTGACCTTAGAGAGCCCCGCCTTGGCCGCAATGGTATCGAGCGTGGTAGCGCGGAAGCCCATCTCGCCGAAGCAGGTGGCGGCGACCCGGAGGATCTCGCCCAGGGCCGCCGCCCGTGTCGCCTTCATGCCTCTTCCTCCTCGACTTGACAAGGGATGTCCGCGGTCCTATTCTAGCCGCATCGTAAACGCACGAGT
>DATFRA010000062.1:0-3003 GCA_035263705.1 Allostellaceae bacterium | reverse complement strand
GCCGTCGGCCTTGAGCGTGTCGAGCGCGTACTCGATCTCCTTGAGGCTCCCCTCCGCATCGGGCAGCGGGATCGCGGCGAACAGCCCGAAGCGGCCCTTATGGTCGCGCACCATGGTGGCGCCGTACTCGTTGACCTCGCGGGCGAGCTTGCGGGCGGGCTCGGCGTCGCCGAACCAGACGCCCGGCTGCACCGAGGAGATGACCGAGGTCTGCACGCCGCCCTTGTCCATGTCCTCGAGCGACTTCTGCACCGACCAGTCCGGCAGGCGCGGGCCGCCGCGGCCCTTGAGCAGCGCCTCGCGCTGGACCGGCGCGAGATAGTGATGGTGCACGTCGATGCGCGGTTTTGCGGCCTGCGCCCGCGCCGGCTTGGTCGCCGCGCCAGCGCCGAGGCCGAGTGCCGCCACGCCGCCGGCCAGGAAATTGCGGCGGCTCACCCCGGATGTCGCCGGAATGCCGTTGCAGCAGACGCAGCCGGCAAGCCGGCGAGGGAAGGCGGTCATGACGTTTCCTCGAATTCGTTGTTTTGCGCGCACGGGAGCGTGGCAATCTTCGGCCCTGCGGGTCAAGCCTACCGTCGTGCAGGCGTCGGCAAAGGCCGCTAGACTGAGGGCCAGAAATTTTGGGGAGACGCCGTGTCAACCAACCCGTCGGACGATTTTCGCCTCAGCGCGCTCGCCTACCATCACGCGCCGCGCCCCGGAAAGATCGAGGTCGTCGCCACCAAGCCGCTGGGAACCCAGCACGATCTCGCGCTCGCCTACACGCCGGGCGTCGCCGTCGCCTGCGAGGCGATCGCGGCCGAACCGCAGGAGGCGGCGCGGCTCACGGCGCGCGCCAACCTGGTCGCGGTGGTGACCAACGGCACCGCGGTGCTCGGCCTCGGCAATATCGGCCCGCTCGCCGGCAAGCCGGTGATGGAGGGCAAGGCGGTCCTGTTCAAGAAGTTCGCCGGCATCGACGTATTCGACATCGAGGTCGACGCGCGCGAGATCGACCGCATGGTCGAGGTGGTGGCGGCGCTCGAGCCGACCTTCGGCGGCATCAACCTGGAGGACATCAAGGGGCCGGAGTGCTTCGAGGTCGAGGAGCGCCTCAAGGCGCGCATGAAGATCCCGGTCTTTCACGACGATCAGCACGGCACCGCCATCATCGTGGCGGCGGCGGTGCAGAACGCTCTCTATCTCACCGGCAAGCGCATCGGCGAGGTGAAGATCGTCGCCTCGGGCGCTGGCGCGGCGGCGCTCGCCTGCCTCAACCTGCTGGTGTCGCTCGGCGCGAAGCGCGAGAACATCTGGGTCACCGACCTCGAGGGCGTGGTCTACAAGGGCCGCCCCACCCTGATGGACCGCTGGAAGGAGGTCTACGCGCAGGACACGCCGGCGCGGCGGCTCGGCGAGGTGATCGCCGGCGCCGACATCTTCCTCGGCCTGTCGGCGCCCGGCGTGCTCAAGCCGGAGATGGCCAAGCAGATGGCGAAGCGTCCGCTGATCCTGGCTCTCGCCAATCCAGTGCCGGAGATCATGCCCGAGGAGGCGCTGGCGGCGCGGCCCGACGCGCTGATCTGCAGCGGCCGCTCGGACTATCCGAACCAGGTCAACAACGTCCTGTGCTTTCCCTACATCTTCCGCGGCGCGCTCGACGTCGGCGCGTCCGCAATCAACGAGGAGATGAAGCTAGCCGCCGTCGAGGCGATCGCGGCGCTCGCGCGCGAGGCGCCCTCCGAGGTGGCGGCCCGCGCCTATGGCGGCGAGGCGCGCACCTTCGGCCCCGGCTCGCTCATCCCCAACCCGTTCGATCCGCGCCTGATCCTGCGCATCGCGCCGGCGGTCGCCCGCGCCGCGATGGCGTCGGGCGTGGCGACGCGGCCGATCGCCGATTTCGAGACCTACGCGGAGCGGCTCAACCGCTTCGTCTTCCGCTCCGGCTTCGTGATGAAGCCGGTGTTCGCCACCTGCAAATCCGGCCCCAGGCGCGTGGTCTACGCCGAGGGTGAGGACGAGCGCGTGCTGCGCGCCACCCAGGTGGTGGTGGAGGAGGGCCTGGCCCTGCCGATCCTGGTCGGACGGCCCGCGGTGATCGAGAAGCGGCTCGAACGGTTCGGCCTCTCCATCCGGCCGGGGCACGATTTCGCGCTGATCAACCCGGAGAGCGATCCGCGCTACGACGAATTCGTGCACACCTACATGGAGGCGGCCGGCCGCGCCGGCATCACGCCCGACGCGGCGCGCACCCTCGTGCGCACCGACAACACCGTGATCGCTGCGCTCACGCTGCGCCGCGGCGAGGCCGACGCGATGCTGTGCGGCGTGGAAGGCCGCTTCCAGAGCCATCTGCGGCACGTGCGCGCCATCATCGGCGTCGCGCCCGGCGTGCGCGACTATTCGGCCGTGACGCTGATCATTACCGCCAAGGGCCATTTCTTCCTGGCCGACACGCACGTGACGCCCGACCCGACCGTCGACGAGATCGTCGAGATGGCGGTGCTCGCGGCCGCGCATGTGCGGCGCTTCGGCATCGAGCCGAAGATCGCGCTGCTGTCGCATTCGAACTTCGGCAGCTTCGACACCGACTCGGCGCGCAAGATGCGGCGCGCCACCGAGATCCTCAACGCCCAGCACCCCGACCTCGAGGTGGACGGCGAGATGCATGGCGATGCGGCGCTCAGCTCGGTCTTCCGCGATCGCGTGCTGCCGAACTCCCGGATCAAGGGCGAGGCCAATGTGCTGATCATGCCCAACCTCGACGCCGCCAACATCGCCTATCAGATGATCAAGATCCTGGCGGATGGCCTGCCGGTCGGACCGATCCTGATCGGCGGCGCACGCCCCGCGCATGTGCTCTCGCCCACCGTGACGGCGCGCGGCATCGTCAACATGACGGCGGTCGCGGCGGCGGAAGCGCAGGCGGCCGGCAGGCGCTGAGGACGGGAGACGAGCAATCGGCCGCGTGCCGACAATTCTCTTGAACCGTCAGGGGGATATGCCTATCTGTTGAGGGTC
>DATFRA010000061.1:0-2457 GCA_035263705.1 Allostellaceae bacterium | reverse complement strand
GTGCGCACCACGATCCACGAGAACGCGAGCCCGATCGCGAGCGCGAGCGCAGTGCCGCCGCCGCAGACGATCAGCGAGTTCGCGAGCGCCTCGTGCACGTTCGGATTGGCGAGCACCGTGACGAAGTTCGCGAGCGAAGGCTTGAGATTGGCGAGGCCTTCGACCACCGGGTTGGTGTCGGTGAGCGCGCCGATCATCAGCATCGTCACCGGATAGACCACCAGGAAGCCGAGGATCGCGAGCAGCAGCGCGATCCAGCCGGCCGAGACGAGCCGCCGCGCGCGCTCGCCGGCGCCGGCCTGCGTCGCGCCGAGGCTTGCCGCGACGGTGTCGCCGAGCGTCACGCCGCGCTGGCTTGCCAGTGCGTCCAAGGCGTTCCCCTCTGGAATGGGCCGGTCTTGCGCACCGGCTTGCCGCAACCTTAGACGGGGCCGGGGGGTTCAAAAAGCCCACTCGGGGCGGGGGCGGCTATTTGTCTGAGGGGGAGGAACAGAGGGCCCGATCGACCGGTCACGCGATGTCTGCTCCGCCCTCATCCTAAGGAGCCCATCCTCGCGTAGCGAGGGTGGGCGTCTCGAAGGACGAGGGCGGCCACCGATCTCGGGCTTGCCCGAGACCGGCATTATTGATGCGCAAGTCGGGCAAGCCCGACTTGCGTGTGGGCCATTCGCATCCTGGGCCCATGGTTCGAGACGCGCCGCTGCGCGGCGCTCCTCACCATGAGGAGTCAGCGGCGCTCCTCACCATGAGGAGTCATCTGCGGCGGGACCTTTACTTCGTCTTCCGCACATTCACCCGCCGGCCCATCGTCTCGCAGTCGTCGTCGGTCTTGAGGCCGGCCGCGCGGATGCCGTGCGCGGCGAGATCCTCGTCGCGGTCCTCGGTATCGCCGGTGACGCCGACCGCGCCGATCACCTCGCCTGACGCATCGCGGATCAGTGCGCCGCCGCCCTCGGGAAAGATCTGGTCCCCGCTCGCCGCGATCAGGTAGTCCATGAAGAGCGGCTTCTCCTGCGCGCGCACGCGCACGAGCTTCGACGCGCGGCCGAGCGCGAGCGCCGCATAGGCTTTGCCGAACGCCATCTCGAAGCGGATCATCGAGGAGCCGTCCTCCTTCTGGAACGCCTTCACCTTGCAGCCCGGCTCGACCACGATCACCGACAGCGGTCGGCAGTCGAGCTCGCCGCCGCGCGCGAGAATCGCCGCGATGATGCGGTTGGCCTGGTCGAGCGTGATGGCGGACATGAGGTCTCCTTTTTCGCTCTCCCCGCAGGGGGAGAGGTGAAGGCGCTGCCACCCATGTTATACACGCCCCGCCATGTCCGCCTCCATGTCGGCCTTCATGTCAGCTCCGCCCGCGATTGCGGTCGAACGCCTGGTCAAGACCTTCCGCAGCACCACCGCGGTCGCCGGCATCTCGTTTGCCCTTGCGCCCGGCAGCGTCACGGCGCTGCTCGGCGGCAACGGCGCCGGCAAGACCACGACGATCGCGACCATCATGGGTCTGGTCGAGCCAACCGCGGGCCGCGTCACGGTGCTCGGCGCCGCCATGCCGCGCGAGCGCTACCGCGTGCTGCACCGGATGAACTTCGAGAGCCCCTATGTCGAGATGCCGCGTCGGCTCACGGTCCGGCAGAACCTCAGGGTGTTCGGCGAGCTCTACGGCGTTCCCGACGTCGCCGGCCGCATCGCCGAGCTCGCCGGCGAGCTCGATCTCGCCGGGCTGATCGACCGGGAGACCGGCAAGCTCTCCTCCGGCCAGCGCACGCGGGTCGCGCTCGCCAAGGCGCTGATCAACCGGCCCGAGGTGCTGCTGCTCGACGAGCCGACCGCCTCGCTCGATCCGGACACCGCCGACTGGGTGCGCGCGCGGCTCGATCGCTATCGCCGCGAGCGCGGCGCGACCGTGCTCATCGCGTCCCACAACATGGTCGAGGTCGAGCGCCTGTGCGAGCGCGTCATCATCATGAAGCAGGGCGTGATCGTCGACGACGACGCGCCGGCGGCGCTGCTCGCCCGCTACGGCCGCGACACCCTCGAGCAGGTCTTCCTCGACGTGGTGCGCGGGCAGAGAGAGGCCGCACAATGAGGAGTCCTCAGCCCGCCGCCATATCCATCACCCGCATCGCCGCGATGGTGCGGCGCTATTGGTATCTGCTGCGCTCGTCGTGGCCACGGCTGCTCGACCTCGTCTACTGGCCGGCCGTGCAGATGCTGATGTGGGGCTTCCTGCAGCACTACATCAGCCAGAACGCCGGCTTCTTCGCACGCGCCGGCGCGACCTTCATCGGCGCCGTGCTGCTGTGGGACATCCTGTTTCGCGGCCAGCTCGGCTTTTCGATCTCGTTCCTCGAGGAGATGTGGTCGCGCAATCTCGCCAACCTGATGATGAGCCCGCTCAGGCCGGTCGAGTTCGTGCTCGCCCTGATAATCATGAGCGTGGTGCGCCTCGCGGTC
>DATFRA010000060.1:0-8172 GCA_035263705.1 Allostellaceae bacterium | reverse complement strand
CCGGGCTTGCCCTTCACGATATAGGCATAGCCGAAGCAGAGATGCACGACCGTCGGGCCCGCGACACCCTCGAGCGCGCGGTTGATCGCAGCGATCGCGAAGTCGCGGGCTTTCTCTGGCTGCGCCTGCATATAGGGCTCGTCGAGCTGGATCACGTCGGCGCCGGCGGCCTTCAGATCCTTCGCCTCGGCGTTCACGGCGTCGGCATAGGCCATGGCGAGGGCCGCCTCGTCCTTGTAGTGCTCGTCCTTCGCCTGCTGCGCCATGGTGAAGGGACCAGGGAGCGTGATCTTGATGCGGTGGTCGGTGTTGCGGCGGAGGAACTCGACGTCGCGTACCTCGACGGCGTGACGCCGCCGGATGGGGCCCACCACACGCGGGACCAGCTGGCGCTTGCCGCTACGGGTCAGCGCTTCGCCGGGTTTGTCGATGTCGACGCCGTCGAGCGCGGTCGCGAACCGGTTGGAGTAGCTCTCGCGGCGCATCTCGCCGTCGCTCACGATGTTGATGCCGGCGCGCTCCATCTCGCGGATCGCGAGCACAGTGGCGTCGTCCTGAGCCTGCTCGAGGAGGGACTTCGGCACACGCCAGAGCGTCTCCAGACGGATGCGCGGCGGAACTTGGGTCCCGAGCGCACCGCGGTCGATGAGCCAATCCGGCTGCGGATGGCTGCCGACGACCGTGGTGGGCAAGAGGGTGATGGGCATCGGTGGGAATGCTCCGTTCATGCCACGCCTACGCTGGCGCGTGGCGGCGGAATGTGGCAAGTCTAGCGCAATGTCGTCCCGACGGCGCCCCGAGAAAAGCGAGGAGGAAACAGCCATGAATTCGGATCGGTCAGAGCCTTCTTTGGGTCGCGGTTGGCGTCGGGCCGCGTTGACGGCCGGCTGTTTGCTGCTGCTCGGCGGTGTGGGCGCCGCGCGCGCCGACGATCTGCCCACCGTCAAGATCGCCGTGGGCGGCGGAAGCTGCCTCTGCTATCTGCCCACCATGCTCGCGGAGCAGCTCGGCAACTACAAGAAGGCGGGCGTCCAGGTCGAGCTCGCGGACTTCAAGGGCGGACAGCAGGCGGAGGCAGCGGTGATCGGCGGCAGCTCCGACGTCGTCTCCGGGTTTTATGACCACACCGTGGTCTTGCAGCCCAAGCAGAAATTCCTGCAGTCGATCGTGGTCTTCGACCGGTTTCCGGGATTGGTGCTAATGGTATCGCCGGGCAATACGGACAAGATCAAGACCGTGAAGGACCTCGTCGGCAAGAAGGTAGGCGTGAGCGCGCCCGGCTCCTCCACCGACTTTTTCCTGAAGTATCTCTTGCGCCGGAATGGCGAGGATCCGACCCAGACCTCGGTGGTGGGGATTGGGAACGGCGCTCCTGCGGTCGCCGCCATGGAGCAGAACCAGGTCGAAGCCGGCGTGCTGGTCGAGCCGGTGCCGACGGTCCTGCTGAGCAAGCATCCGGATATCCGTATTCTCAGCGACACCCGCAGCGAGAAGGACACGCTTGCGGTGTTCGGCGGCGCCTATCCCGCGGGCGCGCTCTACACCCTGAGCTCATGGGTCGAGAAGCATCCCAAGGAATCCCAGGCGCTCGCCGACGCCATTGTCATGACATTGCAGTGGATCCAGGGCCACAGCCCCGAGGAGATCATGGCGCAGATGCCGGAGAATCTCGTGGGCAGCGACAAGACGCTCTACCTGGCGGCGCTCAAGGCGACGATGCCGCAGTACTCGACGAACGGCCTCATGGATCCCAAGGGCGCCCAGGCCGTGCTCGACGTCTTTGCTTCTTCCGATCCCGAGATCGCCAACGCGAAGGTCGATATTGGCAAGACCTACACCAACACCTTCGCGGAAGCCGCGGGCAAGAAGCTTGGCCTGACAAACTAAGCGGTCCGGGCGGCACGGCGCGGTTCATCACACTTGACCTCCGCCGCCGTCGCCTTCGAAGGCGTGACCGTGCGCTTCCCCACGCCGGCGGGCGCGGTTCACACGGTGCTGCGCGACATCTCGCTTGAGATCGCCGATGGCACCTTCGTCGCCATCGTGGGGCCATCCGGCTGCGGCAAGTCCACGCTGCTCAACGTGGCGGCGGGGCTGCTGACGCCGCCGGAAGGTCGCGCCTGCGTGTTCGGCGAGCCGGTCCACGGCATCAACCGGTATGCGACGTATCTCTTCCAGCAAGACGCGTTGCTTCCCTGGCGCACCGTGCTTGACAACGTGAGGCTGGGGCTGGTCTTCCGGAGCGTGCCGGAGGCAGAGGCGACCGCGCGGGCGCAGCATTTCATCGAGCGCGTCGGGCTCAAGGGGTTCGAGGATCGCTTCCCGCACCAGCTCTCCGGCGGCATGCGCAAGCGCGTGGCGGTGGCGCAGAGCTGGATCGTCGATCCTCGGATCCTGCTGATGGACGAGCCCTTCGGCGCCCTCGACGTGCAGACCCGCCAGATCATGGAGAACGAGCTGCTCGACCTCTGGCAGGAGAGCCGGCAGACCGTTCTGTTCATCACCCATGATCTCGAGGAGGCGATCGCGCTGGCTGACCGCGTGGTGGTGATCTCCGCGGGTCCTGCAGCGCGCATCAAGGGCGACTACGAAGTATCGCTGCCGCGTCCGCGCGACGTCACAGAGATCCGGCTCAATCCCGAGTTCACACAGCTCTACAAGCGCATCTGGTCCGATCTGCGCGACGAAGTGCGGCAATCCTACGCGGCGGGCAATCGATGAGTGCGAGCGAGAGCGGCTCCGAGCGAGTCGCCACCACGGGCAAGCAGCCGCTGAGCCGGGCTTACGTGCTGACCCTCCAGATCGGCGTCTTCGCATTGCTCATGGGAGCGTGGGAATTCGCAGTCGCGTCGGGCAGGCTCGACCCGTTCTTCTTCAGCCGTCCGTCCGCGATCGTGATGCAGATGGAAAAGTGGATCGTCAGCGGATTCATCTGGCCGCACCTCGCGACGACATTGATCGAGGCGCTGCTCGCCTTCGTGATCGGCACCGTGTTCGGAGTGGCCTGCGGTCTTGCGCTCGCGCGCGTGGAGCTGCTCGCCCGCGTCTTCGATCCCTATATCCGCATCCTCAATGCGTTGCCGCGGGTGATCCTCGGGCCGATCTTCATTCTGTGGTTCGGCCTCGGCATCGCGTCCAAGGTGGCGTTGGCTGTGACCCTGGTGTTCTTTATCGTGTTCTTCAACACGTTCCAGGGCATCCGCGAGGTCAACCCAGTGGTGCGCGACAACGCGCGCATGCTGCAGGCGAACGAGCATCAGCTGCTCCGCTATGTCTATCTGCCCTCGGCCATGGCCTGGATCTTCTCGAGCCTGCACACCAGCATCGGCTTCGCGCTGGTGGGCGCCGTGGTCGGCGAGTACCTCGGCGCCGCCCGCGGCATCGGCTACGTGGTAGCGCAGGCCGAGGGCGTGTTCGACACCACCGGCGTCTTCGCGGGCCTGATCCTGACCTCAGCCGTGGTTCTGCTGATCGACCTCGGGATCAACCGGCTCGAACGCTACCTCTTGCGTTGGCGGCCCGGGAGCTAAGCGAACTCCTCCGCGAAGTGGCAGGCGACGTTGCGGTCGCCGACCTTGCGGAGCGCGGGGCGCTCGGCGTGGCAGCGCTCGCGGGCGAAAGGACAGCGCGTGTGGAAGGCGCAGCCGGCTGGTGGGTTGAGCGGCGAGGGGAGCTCGCCCTTCAGCACCATGCGCTCGCGCTTCTTCTCGACACTGGGGGTGCTCGCGAGGAGCGCGCGCGTATAGGGGTGTAGCGGCTTCCGGAAGATCGAGTCCTTGGGACCCTGCTCGACGGGCCGTCCGAGATACATCACCATCACGTCGTCGGAGACGTGGTGCACCACGCCCAAGTCGTGGGAGATGAAGAGGTAGGAGAGCTGGAGCTCGACCTGCAACTCGCGGAGCAGGTTCAGCACTTGCGCCTGGATCGAGACGTCGAGCGCCGAAACCGGCTCGTCCGCCACGACGAGCTTGGGCTTGAGCATAAGCGCGCGGGCGATCGCGATGCGCTGGCGCTGGCCGCCCGAGAACATGTGGGGATAGCGATGGTAGTGCTCGGGCCTGAGGCCAACCTTCGCCATCATCTCGCGGACCTGGTCGTGCCGCTCGGTCTTGGCGAGGCTGGTGTTGATCACCAGCGGCTCCTCCAGGATGGCACCAATCTTCTTGCGCGGATTGAGCGAGCCGTAGGGGTTCTGGAACACGATCTGCACGGCACGCCGCAGCGGCGTACGGTCGGCGGGCGCGTGCTTCACCGCGTCTTTGCCGATCAACCTGAGCTCCCCCGCGGTCGGCGGCTCGATCAAGGTCACGAGCCGGGCCAAGGTCGACTTGCCGCACCCGGACTCGCCCACCACCGCGAGTGTGCGGCCCGCGTCGATGCTGAAGGAGACGCCGTCGACCGCCTTCAGCACGGCGGGAGGCGCGAAGACGCCGCGGCGGACGTTGTAGTGCCGCGTGAGGTCGCGAGCCTCGGCGACCGCGCTCACTGGGCGGCTCCGGCGTGGGCTGATGCGTCGATCGGGTAGTGACAGCGCACGTGCGCGCCGTTGAGTTGGTCGAGTTGCGGCTCCTCCGCGCGGCAGCGGCCGTCGGCGTAGCGGCAGCGCGGATTGAAGAGGCATCCGCTCGGCCGGTCGTGCAGGCCCGGCACCACGCCCGGAATGGTGGGTAGGCGATTGTGGCCGATTGCGCGCTCGGGTAGTGCCGAGAGCAGCGCCGCCGTGTAGGGATGGCGCGGCGCCGAGAACAGCTTCGCCGCCGGCTGCTCCTCCACGACCTGGCCCGCGTACATCACCATCACGCGCCGCGCGGTCTCCGCGACGACGCCCATGTTGTGCGTGATCAGAATCAGCGCCATGCCGCGCTCGCGCTGCAATGACAGCAGGAGATCGAGGATCTGCGCTTGGATGGTGACGTCGAGCGCGGTGGTGGGCTCGTCGGCGATCAGGAGTCGCGGATTGCAGGCGATCGCCATAGCGATCATCACGCGCTGATTCATGCCGCCGGAGAGCTGATGCGGAAAGGCGCCGAGGCGGCTCTCGGGCGCGGGAATGCCGACCTGCTCGAGGAGCTCGATAGTGCGCTTGCGCCGCGCCGCGCGGTTGAGCCCTTCGTGCACACTGAGCGTCTCGCCGAGCTGGAAGCCGACGGTGAAGCAGGGGTTGAGGCTGCTGGTCGGCTCCTGGAACACCATCGCCACGTCCTTGCCGGCGATGCGGCGGCGCGCGCGGTCCGACAGATTGAGCAGGCTTTGCCCCGCGAAGCTCAGGCGGTCTGCGCGGACCTCGCCGGGATAGGCCACGAGGCCCATCATCGCCAGCATGGTGACGCTCTTGCCCGAGCCGGACTCGCCGACGATGCCGAGCACCTCGCCCTCGTCGACTGAGAGCGAGACGCGGTCGACCGCCTTGAGCCGGCCGCCGGTGGTCGGAAAATCGACCGAGAGATTGTCGATCTCGAGGAGCGGCATCAGCGCTTCAGCTTCGGATCAAGCGCATCGCGGAGCCCGTCCCCCATGAGGTTGAAGGCCATCACCGTGATCAGGATCGCGAGGCCCGGGAAGGTCACCACCCACCAGGCCCGCTGCATGAATTCGCGGGTGTCCGCCAGCATGGTGCCCCACTCCGGCGCCGGCGGCTGCGCGCCGAGGCCCAGGAAGCCCAGCGCCGCCGCGTCGATGATCGCGGTCGAGAAGCCGAGCGTCGCCTGCACGATCAGCGGCGCCAGGCAATTCGGCAGCACAGTCAGGAACATGAGCCTGAGGGTCGAGGCGCCGTTGGTCTTGGACGCCGTCACGTATTCCTTGGCGAGTTCGGTCAGCACGGCGGCGCGGGTGATGCGCACGTATTGCGGCAGCGCCACGACCGAGACCGCCAGCATGGCATTGGCGAGACCGGGACCGAGAATGGCCACGATGACGATCGCCAGCAAGATGCCCGGGATCGTCAGCATGATGTCCATGAGCCGCATGATGAGGATCTCGACCACGCCGCGCGCGAAGCCTGCGACCAGGCCGAGGCAGATGCCCGCGGCGAGCGAGATCGACACCACCATCGAACCCATCAGCAGCGAGTACCGCGTGCCGTGCACCAGGCGCGAGAACATGTCGCGCCCGATCGGGTCTGTGCCGAGCGGGAAGGCCAGCGATCCGCCTGCCTCCCAGAATGGTGGTCTCAAGAACTCGTCGGTATGGATCTCGATCGGTGACTGGGCCGCCACATAGTCGGCGAAGAGCGCCAGGAGCAGGATGACGGAGATGGTGACGAGGCCCGCGACCGCCCCCGGGTTCTGGCTGAAATAGAACCAGAACTCCCGCAGGGGATGCGGCGGTGCCGCAGCTTGGGTCAGGGGCTCGGCCTGGGCCGTCATGGCTAGCGCGTGTGCCGGATGCGGGGATTGATGAAACCGTAGAGCACGTCGACGATCACATTGACGCTCATCACGGTGATGCCGAGCAGCAGCACGCCGCCTTGCAGCACGGGATAGTCGCGGCGGTTGATCGCCTCGACCAGCCATTTCCCGACCCCGGGCCACGAGAAGATCGTCTCGGTCAGGATCGCGCCGGCGAACAGCGAGCCCACGAAGAGGCCGATCACGGTGATGACCGGAATGAGCGCGTTGCGGAGCGCGTGCACGCCGATCACCAGCGCGGGGGTCAAGCCTTTGGCGCGCGCCGTACGGATGTAGTCCTCGCCCAGCACCTCCAGCATGGAGGAGCGTGTCATGCGCGCGATCACCGCAAGCGGTATCGTACCGAGCACGATGGCCGGCAGGATCAGATGGCTTACCGCGGAGCGGAACGCACCCACCTCGTCAGACAGCAGGGAATCGATCAGCAGGAAACCCGTCTTGGGCTCGACGAAGTACGCATAGTCGATCCGCCCCGAGACCGGCGTCAGCCCCCAGGTCTGGGAAAACAGCAAGATCGCCAACAAGCCCCACCAGAATATCGGCATGGAGTAGCCGGTGACCGACACCGCCATTACGCCGTGATCGAAGATCGAATTGCGCCGCGCGGCCGCGAGGATTCCCGCGGGGAGCCCGACGGAGACCGCGAACAGCATGGCGCAGATGGAAAGCTCGATGGTGGCGGGGAAGAGCTGCTTGAACTCGGAGATCACGGTCTCGTGCGTGATCAGCGAGCGGCCCAGCTCGCCACCGAGTATGTGGCTGATATAGACGCCGTACTGCACATAGAGCGGCCGATCGAAACCGTATTCGTGCAGGAGTTCCTGGTGCCGCGCCTCCGGAATACCGCGCTCGCCCGCGAGCGTCTCGATGGGGTCGCCGGGCACCGCATGGATCAGCAGGAACGCCAGCAGCGTGATCCCGATGAAGGTCGGGATGACCAGCGCGAACCGGGTAAAGATAAATCTGAGCATGCCCTAGAAAGCCGACCGGCGGGGCAGCATCCGCCGCCCCGCCAGCCTTTGCCTACCTCACAATTGCGCCGTCGCTATTGCAGGTCGACGCCGAAGAATTCGTGCTGGCCGAACGGGCTCAGCTTGTAGCCGGTCACTTCCTTGCGCACCGGCGCATTCTGCACGGCGTGCGCGATGGTGAACCAAGGCGCCTCTTCCTTGAAGATCACCTGCGCCTGCTTGTAAAGCTCGGTCCGCTTTGCCACGTCGGGCGTGCGTTTGGCCGCGATCAACAGATCGTCGAAGGGTTTGTAGCACCACTTCGCGGCGTTCCCGCCGCCCGACTTCGCCGCAGCGCAGCCCAACAGCACGTAGAGAAAGTTGTCGGGGTCGCCGTTGTCGCCCGTCCAACCGATCTGGCCCATCATGTGCTCGCCCGCTTGCAGCCGCTTGCGGTACTCGCCCCATTCGTAGGAGACCAGTTTCGCCTTGATGCCGACCTTGTCGAGGTCCGCCTGCATGAGCTCGCCAATCCGCTTGGCGTTGGGGTTATAGGGCCGCTGAACCGGCATCCACCAGAGATCGGTCTCGAAGCCGTCCTTCAGACCGGCGTCCGCGAGCAGCTGTTTCGCCTTCGCGGGGTCGTAGGGGTAGTCCTTCACGTCATCGTTATAGGACCACATGGTCGGGGGGATCGGGTTCTTCGCCGGGACACCGGCGCCGAGATAGACCGCGTCGAGGATGGCGCGCTTGTTGATCGCCATGTTGATCGCCTGGCGGACGCGCTTGTCGTCGAACGGCTTCTTGGT
>DATFRA010000059.1:0-5620 GCA_035263705.1 Allostellaceae bacterium | reverse complement strand
GTCATCACCGGCGACACCCTGCCCCAGAAGAAGCCCGACCCGGCACCCATGCGCGCGGCCCTTGCCGCGCTGGAGGTGCCGCCCCATCGCGCGATCGCCGTCGGCGACCACCCGAACGATCTGCTCGCCGCCCGCGGCGCGGGGTTGCGCGCGGTGTTCGCGCGCTACGGCTACGGCACGCTGACGCCGGATCTGCCGCGCCCGGCCGGCGTTATCGATGCCTTCGCGGATTTGCCGGAGGCGCTGGCGCGGCTTCCGTTCATCTGACATTGACTCCCCTCCGACGGCCACCCATTGTCGGCCTTACGGCGATGTGACATCGGCACTCTGAGGCGCCTCGCCAAGCCATGACCGAGCGGATCGGCGACCACGCGGAGATCGAGCTCGACACCGAGCGCCTGCGCGCGAACTACCGCGAGATCGCGCGCCGCGTCGGCCCCGACATCAGGATCATTCCCGCGATCAAGGCCGACGCCTACGGCTTCGGCGCGGTCGAGACCGCGCGGATCTTCGAGCGGCTGGGCGCCTTCGCGCTCTTCACCGGGAACGTCGGCGAGGCGATCGCCGTGCGGACCGCGGGCGTCCGGATTCCCGTGATCATGTTCGGCGCTTATCTGCCGCAGGACGTGCGGTTCCTGCTGGCGCAGGGCCTCGTTCCAACAATCTACGACCGTGAGTTCGCGGCCGCCGCAAGCGCCGACGCCACGACGAGCACCGAGATCTATATCAAGGTCGACGCCGGCCTCGGCCGGCTGGGAGTCCCGATCGCCGAAGCCGCGGAGTTCATCCGGTGGGCGAGCGAATTGCCGAACCTCACGATCGGCGGCGTCTATACGCACCTACCCTTTGGCGACGGCGACGGAACCGCCTGGGCGAAGAAGCACCTCGCCGAGTTCGATGCGCTGCTGGACTCGCTCGCCGCGGCAGGGCTCTCGGTGCCGACCACCCAGGCGCGCGCCAGCTCTTGCATCGCCGCGGGCCTCACCGACCGCGCGAATACCGTCTGCGTCGGCCACCTCCTTTATGGCCTCAACCCCTTCGCCGATGGCGGCCAGGCGTTGCCCGGCGGCGTCGAGCCCGTGCTGCGCTCGATCCGCTCGAAACTCATCCACGTCGGCCGGCATCCTCAGGGTTCGGATCTCGCGATCGCCGGCAGCTACGGCCTGCGCCGCGGCCGAACCACCGGTGTGTTGCCGGTTGGATGGTCGAGCGGGCTCGCCAGCCTCGGTTCCGCGCGCGCCATGCACGCTATCATTCGAGGCCAGCGTGCGCCGGTTATCGGCGTCTCGCTCGAGCACACGACGATCGATCTCGACGGCGTCACCGATCCCCAGGTCGGCGAAAGCGTCGCGCTGGTCGACGAGGATGCCGAAGGGGGCTCGACCCTGATCGAGTTCGCACGGGCCCAGGGCCGGAGCCCGCTCGCGACCACGGTGGCGCTCTCCGGTCATTGGAAACGGCGGTACGTGGACTCCGTGAAGGACGTCTGGAGCGCCTTCAATCGGCCGCGGTGACGATCCGCCGGCAAGGGCGATGGAGAGGCACATGGGCGCAGAGAAAATCCTGACCGAGCCGCAGCTCCGCGAGTACCAGACCGCGGGCTTCATTTTCGTTCCGGGTCTGCTTTCGGCCGGCGAGATGGCGCCAATCATGGAGCGCGTCAAGCGCCTCTGCGGCGAGCGCCGGCGCGAGGTCATCCTGGAGAAGGACGGCCGAACCGTCCGCTCGCTGATGAACGCGCACCGCTTCGACGACATTGTCGACCGCTTCGTGCGCCACCCGAAGCTGATCCACGCAGCGCGCCAGATCGTGGCGAGCGATGTCTATATCTTCCAGAGCATCATCAATCTCAAATGGGCCTTCACCGGCGATGTGTGGCCCTGGCACCAGGACTATCCGACCTATATGGAAGATGACGGCATGGCGACGCCGCGCGCCGTCAACGTCCTCGTCTTCCTCGAGGAGGTGACCGAGTTCAACGGCCCCTTGATGTTCATACCCGGCAGCCACGCCGCGGCGCCTCGCGTCACCTCGCTCGACACCCAGAAGACCAGCTATCCCGCGCGTTGGACCAGCAGCGACCTTGTCGACGCCGAGGCGCGGCGGCACGGCATCGCCGCGCCCAAGGGACCGCCGGGCTCGGTGGTGTTCGCGCACACCAACATCCTGCACGGCTCGGGCCCGAACATGTCGCCCTGGGGCCGCGCGATGATGTCGCTGACGCTCAACTCGGTCGAGAACCGCCACACCGGCTCGCGCCGGCCCGACTGGGTCGTGCTGAGCGATTTCACGCCGGTGGTGCCGGTCGGGAGCGCTTGACACCCGCGGCCCCGGCACCCTAAACCGTCGGGCTTCGGGCGCTTAGCTCAGCGGGAGAGCACACCCTTCACACGGGTGGGGTCGCAGGTTCAATCCCTGCAGCGCCCACCATTTGCCCCGAACGACGAACGAAACCGCTACGGCGCGTAGCTCACGTCCTGAAGCCGGATGAGGCCGTCCGTGTGGAAGCCGTAGCCGGTGAGCTTCGCCGTCATCGCCTGGATGAGCGGCGGGTGATAGAGATAGATGATCGGCCGGTCGTCGACGATGTGGTCGATCGCCTCGTGATAAAGCTTCTGGCGCGCCTCGGCGTTGTTGGTCTCGGCCTGCCCGCGCAGGAGCAGCGCCTCCGTCGCCTCGCTGCAATAGCGCGCGTCGTTGGTCGGCGACTTGCAGCCCAAGAGCGTATAGATGTTGCCGTCGGGATCGACGCGGCCGCTCCAGCCGATCAGGCTCGCCTGGTAATCGCCCTTCGCCTGCTGTTGGAGCAGGGTCTGGAACTCCAGCGTCTTGAGCTTGATCTCGATGCCGGCCTCGGCCGCCATCGATTGCAGCATCTGCGCGAGCTGCGTCTGCTCCGACGTATTGACCACCATGAGCTCGAGCGTGGGGTGCGCGACGCCGCTCGCCTTGACCAGTTCCTTGGAGCGCGCGATGTCCCGCGGCTTCATCGGACGGTCCGGCGAATGGTAGGGGCTGGCGGCCGGCTGCGGTTGGTTGTCGGGGACGCCGTTGCCGGCGTAGAGCACGTCGTTGATGGCGTTGCGGTCGAACGAGAGATCGAGCGCCTCGCGGAGCTCGCGCGACTTCTGGAAATCCGGGCTGCCGCCAGTGCCGTTGGCGATGTTGATGGTGATGCCGTTGTACTGGATGCTCGGGCCCACCATCACCTTGAAGCGCGGATCGGCCCTGAGGCCAGCGACGTCGCTCGCGAGGATGCGCTCGCCGAAGTCGAGGGCGCCCGCCCGCAGGTTCGCGAGCCGCACCGCGGGGTCCGGAATGATCCGGAACTCCACGCGGTCGATGTGGATGCGGCTGGCGTCCCAGTAGAGGGGATCGCGCACCAGCGTGATGTGATCCTGGAGCACGCGGTCCGCCATCTTGAAGGGACCCGAGCACGCCGGCGCCGCGTCGAAGCCGGCGGCGCTTTGCAGGGCCTTGGGTGAGGCGATGGTGCCCGCGCGGTCCGAGAGCTGGGCGAGCAGCGGCGCGAAGGGGTTCTTGAGATTGAGCCGCACCGTCTGCGGATCGATCACGTCGACGGTATCGAGCGCCGCCACCTCCGACTTGCGGCGGCTCTCGGGCAGATGCATGGCACGGTCGAGGTTGAGCGCCACGGCCGCGGCATCGAGGTCGGTGCCATCGGAGAACTTGACGCCCGGCCTGAGCTTGAAAGTGACGGTCTTGCCGTCCTCTGTGGTCGACCAGGAGAGTGCCAGCTGCGGCACCAGGTGCAGGTCCGGCGCCGCGTCGAGCAGCTTGTTGCAGAGGCTCGTGAGCACGATGCGGCCGACGAAGCTGTAGGCGCGCGCGGGGTCGAAGCTGTCGGGATCTTCCTGCAAGCCGATCCGGATCACGGTTTCCGCATGCGCGCCGCCGACCGACACGATCGCCAAGGCCAGGCCGAACGCGAATTTTCTAATGATTGCGCCGAGCATGTGACACCCTCCCCTCGCTTCCGCGCGCATTCTTTGGGGGGCCGGCGTCATCGTCAAGCGACGCCCTCGAGCGCGGGGCAGCACCCCGAATTCAGCTTGTCTCACTCTCGGAGCTTGGCACTATGCTCCCCGCCCCACCCACCAACCGAAGGGATCACCCGTCATGGCGTTCTCGATGTCCCGGGCCGCGCTCCCGGTGTTCGAAATCGGTCTCAACGCGCTCTCGGCCAACCTCGACAAGGCCGCGGCCTTCGCCGCCGCCAAAAAGATCGATTCCGCGGTGCTCCTCAGCACGCGGCTGGCGCCCGACATGTTCCCGCTGACGCGCCAGGTGCAGATCGCGACCGATCAGGCGAAGAACGGCTCCGCGCGCCTCGCCGGCGTCGAGGCGCCGAAGTTCGAGGACAATGAGACAACCCTCGACCAGCTGAAGGCGCGCATCAGCAAGACGCTCGCCTTCTTGAAGACGCTCGACGCGCGCCAGATCGACGGCGCCGCCGACCGCGAGATCAACTTCCCGCTCGGGCCCAACAAGGGGCAGATGAAGGGCGACGACTACCTCAACCACTTCGTGCTGCCGAACTTCTATTTCCACATCACCGCCGCCTACGCCATCCTGCGCCACTGCGGCGTCGAGGTCGGCAAGCGCGACTTCCTTGGCAGCATCCCGCTGAAGATGGTGTGAGACCGCGGCGTGTCCTTCGACACGCTCGCTGACGCGAGCGCGCTCAGGACGAGGTGAGTCTCAAGCGATCGCCACAGACCGCCCTCGCCCTGAGCGCGCGCCCGCAGGGCGCGTGTCGAAGGGCACTTGCGCGCTGACCTCGTCCTGAGTATTGTCCTGGCACTCCGGACCGGCGAGTGCCAACAACTCGCCGTTTCTGTTTCTAAAACAACCCCTTAAAGGAGAGGTTCTATGCGCTTCCGTCCTTTGCATGACCGGGTGCTGGTGCGCCGGGTGGAGCAAGACGACAAGACCGCCGGCGGGATCATCATCCCTGACACGGCGAAGGAAAAGCCCCAGGAGGGCGAGGTGGTGTCGGCGGGCGGCGGCGTGCGCGGCGACGACGGCAAGATCCACGCGCTCGACGTCAAGGCCGGCGACCGCATCCTGTTCGGGAAGTGGTCGGGCACCGAGGTCAAGCTCGACGGCGAGGACCTCATCATCATGAAGGAAAGCGACATCCTCGGCGTCGTCGAGGGCAAGAAGTCCGCCGGCAAGAAGGCCGCCTGAGGGCGACCGATCCGAACAATTCAGGAGAACATCCACTATGGCTGCTAAGGAAGTCAGGTTCAGCGGCGATGCGCGCGACCGCATGTTGCGCGGCATCGACATTTTGGCGAATGCGGTGCGCGTGACGCTCGGCCCCAAGGGCCGCAACGTCGTGCTCGACAAGTCGTTCGGCGCGCCCCGCATCACCAAGGACGGCGTCACCGTCGCCAAGGAGATCGAGCTCGCCGACAAGTTCGAGAACATGGGCGCTCAGATGGTCCGTGAGGTCGCCTCGAAGACCAACGACATCGCGGGTGACGGCACCACCACGGCGACCGTGCTCGCGCAGTCGATCGTGCGCGAGGGCGCCAAGGCCGTCGCCGCCGGCATGAACCCCATGGATTTGAAGCGCGGCATCGACCTCGCGGTC
>DATFRA010000058.1:0-2582 GCA_035263705.1 Allostellaceae bacterium | reverse complement strand
GCCTTACCCGGACGGGTGAGGAACGTTCTGCCGAACCGGCGGGCGATCGGGGAAGCGGTGGATGTGGATTGAGCAAATGGCCGGTCGAAGGCGGTTCTGGCGGCTGGCTCATGGTTGGCTAGCTCCTTGCGCGTGACCCGTCCGGCGACGGAACGCGGCTCCCCTGGTGGGATCTCATGCTGCGGCACTGCGGGACGCATTCATTGTCTCGATCGCCCGATGCCCCAACGGATCAGCGCGATGCCGGCGACGCCGACCGCGAGCAGTCCCGCGACGGCGGCCGTCCAGGCCGGATCGACGAGCATCTCGTGCGGATCGAGCCCGGCGAGAAGGATCCCGCAGAGGCCCGGCAGCAGCATCAGGCCACCGATCAGCACCGCGAGCACCTGCAGGCAGCCCTTGCGCGGTTCCGATGGTGGCTGCGGTCCAGCAGGAGGGATCGGAGGCTCGCTCATGCGCCCCGCTCATTGCGGCCGCCGCACGGCCGCCCAAATCAGTGCGACACCGCCGGCGCTGATCGTCAGGCACACCACGATCAATGCCAGCGCGGTCGGATCGTGCAGCAGGAACTTGGGGTCGATACCCGTGATAAAGAGCGCGCAGAGGCCGGGCAGCAGCAGGAGGACGCCGATGACAATCGTCAGCGCCTGCAGGCAGCCGCTGCGTTGTTGCGGCGGCGCGGGCGGCCTGGAAAAGACCGGCTCGCTCATGGGGACCGATCGCCCGGCGCGCTTGCGGCATTGGCGGCCCGCGTCAGGCGCACCGCGCCCCAGATCGTGAGACCGCAGGTCGTCCAGCCGACCGCCGAGCACATGAGCGCGAACATGCCGATCGAGCGTCCCAGCGCGTCCTGACCGAACAGCGACGCGAAGCCCAACGGGGTGAAGTACAGCGAGCACAGGCCGGTCGGCAGCGCCAGCAGCGTGAGCAGCACGACGGCGAGGACCTTCTTTCCGGTGGGAGTCACGGGGTCGCCTCCGCCACCGCGTCGGCCGTCAGGCGTGCCCGGATGCCGTCGATCCGGCCGTCGCGGTAGAACAGGTTGTAGGTGTCGAACGGGATTATCTGCGCGTTGGGCGTGACGAAGTGGATGCAGGAGCGCTTGACGCCGCCGAGGCAGAAGTTGAACCGGTCCATGAACTGCACGATCACGACGCGGAAGACGTTCTCGTAGGAAAGTCCGGCCGGCGCCTCGAACTTCGGCAGGCAGCACAGGAACTCGGCCAGGCGCTCCGACGCGTTGCACGGGCCGGACGAGAGCGAGAAGAGCTCGATGAATTTTTCGCGCAGCGCCGGATATTTCTCGAAGCTGATGGCATTTGGCACCAGCGCGAGCAGTTCCTCGCGCGGTACCGCCGAGAGGATCGGCAGCACGGTCTTGCCGTTGCGCAGCCCGTAGGCGATCGAGATCGTCTCGGGATTGCATGGCAGGGGGATCATGTCATCCTCGCCGAAGACGCCCGAATCCGCGACGACGCGCCGGCGGATGTCGGAGAGCACGATGCGGTCGGTGCGCTTGTCGAAGCGCTCGTTGCGGCCGGCATCCTGCACGGGCTGGAACGTGACGCCGCGCACGCAGCGCCACTCCAGCGCATGGCGCACGATCTCGCCGATCTCCGCGTCGTTGACGCCGCGCTTGACGGTCACGACCAGGGTGGTGGAGATGCCGTGCCGCTCCAGGTTCTCCAGCGCTTCCTGGCGCACCCGGCGCAGATCGGCGCCGCGCAGGTTCATCAACGCGTCGCGCTTGAGCGAGTCGAACTGCAGATAGATCTCGAGCCCGCGCTTGTGCTCGGCGAGCTGCGCGGCGAAATCCGGCTCGCGCGCGATGCGCAGGCCGTTGGTATTGATCATCACGTGGCGGATCGGCCGCGCCCGCGCCGCCGCCAGGATGGCGAAGAATTCCGGATGGATGGTCGGCTCGCCGCCGGAGATCTGCACCAGGTCGGGCTCGCCCTCGCTCGCGACCAGCGCATCGAGCATCGTCTCGACGGTCGCGACCGGCAGGTGCTTGCTGCGCGCCGGCGATGAATCCGCAAAGCACACCGGGCAGGTGAGGTTGCAGTGCTCGTTGATCTCGATCAGCGCGAGGCAGGAATGCTGCTCATGGTCCGGGCACAGCCCGCAATCGTACGGGCAGCCGAATGCGGTGCGGTTCTGGAAGGCGAGGGGCTTGTCGCCCGGCTTGATGTAGTCCTTGCAGCGCCGCCAGTAGGCCGCATCGCTCGACACCAGCGTGGTCTGGACGCCGTGCTGCCGGCAGCGCTTCTCGTACCAGACCTCGTTGTCGCGGATCTCGATCTTGGCCGGCACCAGCGCGAGGCAGGTCTCGCACAGCGAGGTGGTCTGGCCCCAGAACACGTAGGGGCGCGATCTACGCAACGGCGCGGTCATGCGAAGTCCTTTCGGGCGTGGTCGCGATCATCGCGATCGCGTAGGCCAGAATGGCGAGCGACAGGAGGTGAAACAGCGTGAGCGGGCCGAGCACCGCGCCGTACGGCTTGAGGAATTCCCAGGCGAAGCGCTGCGTGCCGTAGGAGCCGGCCGCGAGATAGAAGCCGTTGGCGATCACGAACGGATCG
>DATFRA010000057.1:0-3528 GCA_035263705.1 Allostellaceae bacterium | reverse complement strand
ATTCTGGAAGGAGATGGCGCGGCTCGGCAAGGACCGGAACCCCTACCGCGCAGGCTTCCTGCAATTCATCGGCGTTGCCGAGAGCCGCGCGGAGGCGATGAAGCTCTACGCGGAGCCGGCCGAGTATTTCTTCGGCCGCTGCCTTCACGTCGGCGCCAAATACGCGACACCGCCCGGCTACACCAGCGAGGCGAGCCAGCGCGCGGGCATCCAGAGCCAGGTGGCGCAAGCCGCGGGCGCGGCGGCGCCGCCCCGCTACCAGGACAAGTTCCAGCTCCTCGCCCGCGAGATGGCGGAGATCGTCGAGCGCGGCTACGTCATCATCGGCTCGGCCGACGAAGTCGCCGAGCAACTCAAGGAAGTCGCGATCAACCTCAACGTCGGTCATCTCATGCTGCTGCTGCAGTTCGGCAACATGACCAAAGACCTCACGCGCTACAACACGAAGCTGTTCGCGGAGAAGGTGATGCCGCAGCTCAAGGACCTGTTCTCCCAGTGGGCGGACCGCTGGTGGCCCCAACCGATGGAGCAGAAGCTCCGCGCGGCGGTGCCGGCGTTCCGGCCCCAGGCGAGCGCCGCCGACGACTGAGCCGAAAGCACGACCATGACCGAGCCCACGACGGAGAGCGTCGAGGTCAACGGGTTCGCGGCCCGCGTCTGGCGCAAGGGCCGCGGCGCCAAGCTGGGATTCCTCGCGGGCTTCGGCGGATTGCCGCGGTGGATTCCGTTCCTCGACGCGCTCGCGGAGCACCGCGAGGTGATCGTTCCGTCGCTGCCGGGATTCCCCGGCGCCACCGGCCACGCCGTGCTCGACAGCCATCTCGACTGGGTACTGGCGGTCCGCCAATTGCTTGCCGAGGCGGGGCTCGCGGGCGCGGACATCGCGGGCAGCTCGGTCGGGGCGTCCTTCGCGTTGGAGATGGCGGCGATCTGGCCAGAGACCGTGCGGCGGCTCGCGCTCATCGCACCGTGGGGCCTCTTCGACGAGCGGGAGCCAATGACGGATCCGTGGGCGCAACGCGCCAAAGATGTGCCAGCGCTGCTCTGCGCCAATCCCGCGAAATGGGAGATGCTCAAGCAGGAGCCACCCGGCGTCAACTCGATCGAGTGGCCGATCGAGCAGGCACGCGCGAGCGAGGCCGCGGCGCGGGCCTTCTGGCCGCTCGGCAACACGCGGCTCCAGAAGCGCCTGCCGCTTGTCCAAGCGCCGACGCTGCTGCTTTGGGGCACTGAAGACAAAATCCTGCCGCAGAGCTACGCCCGCCGCTTCGCCGAGGGAATCAAAGGCGAGAGCGAGATCCGCGTCATCCCAGGTGCGGGCCATCTCGTCGAGCTCGACCAGCCCGAGGCCGTCGCCGCGGCCATCCTCGACTGGACGCGTTGATACCAGTGGCCCGGCTCGATCCCGATGCGCAGCGCGTGCTCGACCTCATCCGCGAGGCCGGCCGCCCGCCCTATGAGACGCTGACGCCGCCCGAGGCCCGCGAGTTCTACCGTGCGGGACGGCGCATCCTCCAGCCGGAGCCGCCGAGGGTGGCGGAAGTCAGCAATCACAAGGTGCCTTCACCTGCCGGCGATATTGCCTTGCGACTCTACCGAGGGCTCGACACCGAGGCCCGCGCGGTGCTGCCGGCGCTGATCTATTTCCACGGCGGCGGCTGGGTGATCGGCGATCTCGACACGCACGACGGCGTCTGCCGGGCGATCGCAAATGCGAGCGGCTGTGCCGTACTCTCCGTGGACTATCGCTTGGCACCCGAGCACAAATTCCCCGCCGCCGTCGACGACGCGGTAACGGCCACCGAATGGATCGCGGCCCACGCGGACGGCCTCGGCATCGATGCAAGCCGGCTTGCCGTCGGCGGCGATAGCGCCGGCGGGAACCTCGCGGCAGTGGTTGCTCTCATCGCCCGCGACCGTGGCGCGCCGCGCTTGCGGCACCAGTTGCTGCTCTATCCCGCGACGGATTTCGTCACCAGCGACGACCCGCAGCGCGAGCGTTTCGAGGGCTTCCCGCTCAATGTGGTCACCATGAACTGGTTCCGCGACCACTATCTGAGAGGCGCCGCGGATTATGGTGACTGGCGCGCCTCGCCGCTGCGGGCGAAGGACCTGCGTGGGTCGCCGCCCGCCTATGTCCTCACGGTCGGCTTCGATCCGCTCCACGTCGAGGGCGAGGCCTACACAAACCGGCTCCGCAGCGCTGGCGTCTCCGCGCAGCATCGCCACATCGCCGAGCAGATGCATGGCTTCCTTACCATGGGGAAGATCATCAAGGCCTCGGCGCGCGCGCTCGACGACGCTGCGGCGTCGGTGAAGGTGGCGCTGGCCTGACGTTCACTCCGCAACGCGGTACTCCTTGATCACCTCCGCGTCGGGCTCGCGTCCCAAGCCGGGCCCCATGGGCACCGTGAACTTGCCGCGCACGGGGTCGATGGCATCGCCGTAGAGGCTCGACTCGAGCTTCAGATAAAAACGCTCGACCAGGCTCGGCGTTGCCGCAGCGGCGGCAAGCTGCAGCGTCGCCAGGAAGCCCGGGCCGAAATAGGGCGAGTGCGGCATCAATGCCACGCCGCAAGCCTCTGCGAGCACGGCCACCTTGCGGAACTCGGTGATGCCGCCGACCTTGGTGACGCTGGGCTGCGCGTAGGTGACGGCACCGGCGGCGAACATCTTCTCGAACTCGAAGGCAGTGCACGCATTCTCGCCAGCGGCGATGGGGACGCCGGTCTCACGCCGGAGTGCGGCCAGCGAGCGGAAATCCTCCGGCGGGAAGATCGGCTCCTCGAGCCAATGCAGGTCGTAGGGCTTGAGGCGTAGCGCGTTGGCGCGGGCCTCGATCGGCGTCCAGGGGCAGTTGGTGTCGACCATGATCGGCACGCCCGTGCCCGCGGTCTCGCGCGCGGACTTGACCTCGGGCTCATCGGTCTCGTGCAGCTTGATGTAGCGATAGCCTTGGGCGAGGGCCTGGCGCGTGTGCTCAGCCACGACCTCGACGTCATGCAGGTGGAAGAGGCTCGCGTAGGCGTCGATGTCCGTGCGCACGGGACCGCCCATGAGCTCCGCGAGCGGCCTGCCGGCGCGCTTTCCCGCCAGATCCCAGAGCGCGATGTCGAGGCCGCCGATCGCAAAGATGGTGATGCCGTAGCGGCCGTGGAGGTGCAGCGCCTTCTGGAGCTGGTGGTTGAGGCCGGCGATGTCGCGGGGATCGCGGCCGAGCGCCATCGGTGCCACCATGCGGTCGAGCACCGCCTTGACCGCGCCCTGGCAGTGATAGGCGAACGCGTCGCCCCAGCCCACGAGGCCGTCCGACGTCTCGACCCGCACCAGCAGGATCTCGAGTCCGGTCCAGGCGCGCCCGCGCCAGCCCGTGGACTTGCCAACGGGCTCGAAGGGGATCTTGAGCGGGATCGTCTCGATCCGATCGATCGTTACGGGTGCCACCACTTGCCTCCGAGCACCACGCCACGCGCCTCGAGCTTCTTGTTGCCCTTGAGCGGCTCGGCGAGCACGTCGTGATAGGTGAAG
>DATFRA010000056.1:0-16040 GCA_035263705.1 Allostellaceae bacterium | reverse complement strand
GAGGAGCTCGGCATCGGCCGGCCCTCGACCTACGCCTCGATCATCCAGGTGTTGCAGGACCGCAAATACGTTCGGCTGGACCGGCGGCGGTTCGTGCCCGAGGAGCGCGGCCGTGTCGTCACCGCCTTCCTCGCCGAGTTCTTCCAGCGCTACATTCAATATGACTTCACCGCCGACCTCGAAAATCAGCTCGACGACATCTCCGGCGGCCGCACCGACTGGAAGAAGGTGCTGGAGGATTTCTGGCGCGACTTCTCGACCGCGATCGACGGTGCCAAGGACCTGCGAGGCATGCAGGTGGTGGCGGCGCTCGACGAGGCGCTCGGCCCCCACTTTTTCCCGCCAAAGCCCGACGGCTCCGACCCCCGCGCCTGCCCTGCGTGCGGCAATGGCCGGCTTGGCATCAAGCTCGGCCGCTACGGCGGCTTCATCGGCTGCTCGAATTATCCCGAGTGTAAGATGACGCGACCCCTGAGCCTCGAGCATGCCAACGGGAACGGCGAGGCGGGCTCGGACTTCGTGGGACCGCGCGAGCTCGGCAACGATCCTGAGACCGGCCTCCCCGTGAGCGTCCGCAAGGGTCCCTACGGCAACTACGTGCAGCTCGGCGTCAACGGCGAGAATGGCGACAAGCCGAAGCGCGCCTCGTTGCCCAAGGGCATGAACCCCAACGAGGTTGCGCTCGAGTCCGCGCTCAAGCTGCTTTCGCTCCCCCGCGAGGTCGGTAAGCATCCGGCCGACGGCGAGCCGATCGTCGCGGCGCTCGGCCGTTTCGGCCCCTATATCAAGCACGGCAAGATCTACCGCTCGCTGCCGCCGGAGGACGACGTGATCACGATCGGCCTCAATCGCGCGGTGGCGTTGCTGGCCGAGCCCACAAAGGGCCGCCGGCGCGGACCGGAGCCAATCCGAGTAGTCGGCAAACATCCCGCGGACAACGCCGACATCACCCTCTACAGGGGCCGCTACGGGCCCTATGTGAACCATGACGGGCTCAATGCCTCGCTGCCGAACGACAGTGCGCCAGAGGCGTTGACGCTCGACGAGGCCGTGCGGCTGCTCGCCGAGCGGGCCGAGAAGATCGGACCACGCAAGGCAAAGCGAAAGATCGCCAAAAGGGCGGCCGCGAAACCTGAAACCCAACCAAAACCAGAAAAGCCAACCAAGATTGCCAAGAAACAGAAAACGAAGACCAAAACCAACGGGGCAAGCGAGCCCTCTCCGCGACGCCCGAAGCGCGCCGCCGCCGGCTAACCCCACGGTGCCGAAGCGCAAGGGCAAGCGTCCACCGCGCCAGCTCCCGTCCCGCGCCGAAATTCTCGATTACATCGCCAAGAGTCCGACGCCGCTCGCGCGGCGCGACCTCGTGCGCGCGTTCAAAGTCGAGCCGAAGGACCGCCTCGCCCTCAAAGCGCTGATCCGCGAGATCGAGCGCGACGGACCCGTGGAGCGCGCCGGTAAACGCCGGTTCAAGGCGACGGGCCGCGTGCCCCGCGTCGGCGTCATCGAGGTCACCGGCCTCGACCTCGACGGCGAGGTGCTGGCGAAGCCGGTCGCCTGGAAGGAAGAGACCCCGCCGCCAGAGATCCGGGTGGTACAGGAGTCCGTCGCCGCGGCGCTCGGCGTGGGCGAGCGGGCGCTCGCCGAACTCAAACCGCAGGACGACGGCACTTACGAGGCGCGCGTCATCCGCACGCTCGCGGCGGCACCCGATCGCGTGCTCGGCATCTACCGCCGGATCCACGACGGCGGCCGGCTCGAGCCCACGGATCGCCGGATCAAGACCGAGTTCCGGATCTCGCTGGCGCACGCCAAGGGTGCGCAGGACGGTGAGATCGTGCTTTGCGAGGCGATACCGGGCCGGCGCCTGGGGTTGCCCGAGGCACGCGTCATCGAACGCATCGGCGACAGCACGCATCCGCGAGCGGTCAGTCTGATCGCGATCACCGACCACGGCATTCCCGTCGAGTTCCCGCAGGCCGCAATCACGGAAGCCGAAGCGGCGCGGCCCGTCGAACTCGACGGACGAACCGACCTGCGACAGATCCCGCTGGTCACGATCGACGGCGCCGACGCCCGCGACTTCGACGATGCGGTATTCGCGGAGCCCGACCCAAAGCGTCCCGGCTTCTGGCACGCGGTGGTGGCGATCGCGGATGTCGGCTGGTACGTGCGGCCCGGCAGCGCCCTCGACAAGGCAGCGCAGCGGCGCGGCAACTCCGTCTATTTTCCGGACCGCGTGGTGCCTATGCTGCCGGAGGCGCTCTCGAACGAGCTCTGCTCGCTGAAGCCCGCGGTCGAGCGCGCCTGCATGGCTGTCCACCTCACCATCGATCCCGAGGGCCGGTTGGTGGAGCACCGTTTCGTGCGCGGCCTCATGCGCTCCGCCGCCCGCCTCACCTACGAGCAGGTGCAGCGCGCCCGCGAAGGTCATCCCGATGAGGTGACGGGACCGCTCGTGAAGCCAGTCATTGCGCCGCTCTATGGCGTGTTCCAGCTGCTCGATCGCGCCCGTCAGAAGCGCGGCGCCCTCGATCTCGACTTGCCCGAGCGCCGGGTCGTGCTTGGCGAGGACGGACAGGTGTTGCGCATCGAGCCCCGCGCCCGCCTCGACAGCCACAAGCTCATCGAGGAGCTGATGATCCTCGCCAATGTCGCCGCCGCCGAGATGCTGGAGCAGTTGCGCCAGCCCTGCATGTACCGCGTGCACGACGCGCCCGATCCCGCGAAGCTGGCGGCACTCCGGGAGTTCCTGAAAGGGATCGGCATTCCCGGCCTCGCGCTCGCCAAGGGTCAAGTGATCCGGCCGCACCATTTCAACGCGGTGCTGCGCGCCGCAGATGGCACGCCCTACGCGCCACTGGTTCACCAGCTGGTGCTGCGCAGCCAGGCACAGGCCGTCTACTCGCCGCAGAACTTGGGCCATTTCGGACTGGCGCTCGGGCGCTACGCCCACTTCACATCGCCGATCCGTCGCTATTCGGACGTGCTCGTGCACCGGGCGCTGATCGCGGGCCTTCGCCTCGGCGAGGGCGGCCTGCCGCCGGTCGAGCCCGATCAGTTCGCCGAGACGGGCGCCCATATTTCAGACACCGAGCGACGGGCCGCCGCGGCCGAGCGGAATGCGCTCGCCCGCTATGCCGCCCTCTATCTGGTCGATCGCGTCGGTGGAGAGTTCGAGGGCCGGGTCAACGGGGTCACCCGCGCCGGCTTGTTCGTGACGCTGAGCGAGACCGGGGCCGACGGTCTTGTCCCCATGCGCAGCCTTGGCGACGACTTCTATGTCCACGACGAGGCCCGTCACCGGCTCGTCGGTCGGCGCTGGGGCCGCACGTTTACCATTGGCGATCCCCTTCGGGTGCATTTGGCTGAGGCGAGCGCCGTTACTGGAAGCCTGTTGTTCGCGCTGATCGCTGAAGACGCCGGGGCCGCCCGAAAAGCCGGCACGGCACCCACGCGCGACACGCCATTTCGGCGCAAAGCTGCCCCCCGTTCGGCGGGCTATCCAAAGCGCCGGTAACCCGCTATTTGAGAGCGGCGTTAACCATCCGGGCCGCAAGCTCGCGGCCCGGCCCGAGACCCGAGCCTTCTATGATCGAGCGGTACCGCCACCTTCGCGCTCCGGCTTCGGCCGGCCGGCGGCCGTGGCGTTTCGTTCCGCTCGCCTATCGCGCGGATGGTGCGCCCCCTATTTCACGATTCTTTTCGTCGGCCCCCATTCGCTACCTGCTATGCTCGTGGCCGATATCACCCACCAAACGTCCACAGCGGTGCATTTTCTCCCATGGCTTCTCCTGATCGCTCCCTTTCCTCTGGCACCGCTGACCCGCATGAAGGTGACGCCGATTGGCCTGCGTTAGGCGCTCACGGCCATGCCGCGAGCATGCCCCGCTCGCGTTTCGCCCTGGCGTTCGGCGCAGCGGCACTGCTGGCCTTGGCGGCGTGCGGTGCCTCGTCAGGACCGGATCAGCAGACCAGCCACATCAACACGCGCGACCTCTTCACCGAGGGTTACGATAAGATTTCCTATTACTACATCGAGCCGACGAGCCCGGAACGGCTGGGCCTCGCCGGCCTCAACAAGCTCGCTAGCCTGGATTCCTCGATTGGGATCGAGCGCCAAGGCACCGCGATTGTCCTCACCCAGAACGGCCTACCAATTGGACGCTACGACGCGCCCGAGGCCGGCGATGCCTCCGGCTGGGGCGGCGTCACCGCCTCGGCGCTCGAGGCCGCGCGGCGCGCCTCCCCCAAGATCGCCTCGACCCGCGAGGATCAACTCGACAAGATCGTGTTCGACGGTGCCGTTGGCACCCTCGACCGGTTCTCGCGCTATGCGACGCCGGATGCCGCGCGCGAGCAGCGCGCCGAGCGCAACGGCTTCGACGGCATTGGCGTCACCCTCGACTCTGCGGAGACCGAGGTCCGCATCCTCTCAGTCCTGCCGGACGGACCGGCCGAGCATGCAGGCATCAAGGCCGATGACCGCATTGTCACGATCGACGGCACGCCGACTTCGACCCTGACGCGCGACCAGGTGGTGCAGCGGCTCCGAGGCCCCTCGGGCAGCCGGGTAGTGGTGGGGATTGAGCGTGCCGGCGTGCCGCAGCCGCTCATGCTCTCCGTCAGCCGCGCGCACATCGTGCTGCCCACTGTGACGACCAAATACGACGGCAGGGTCGCGATCTTCCGGATCTCGAGCTTCAACCAAGAGACCTACGATCAGCTCGACGACGCCGTCGACAAGGCGCGCCGCCAGCTCGGCGGTAAGCCCTCCGGCATGGTGCTGGACCTGCGCGACAACCCCGGCGGGCTCCTGGACCAATCTGTCAAGGTCGCGAGCCTGTTCATGGAAGGCGGCACGGTGGTCTCGACTACGGGCCGCCTGCTGGAGAGCCGCAAGATCTATCCCGCGAGCGGCAGCCGCCGCACCGACGGCGTTCCGCTCGTCGTGCTCGTGAACGGCGGCTCCGCGTCGGCCTCCGAGATCGTGGCAGCGGCGCTGCAGGATTCAGGCCGTGCGGTGGTGATCGGCACCTCCTCCTATGGCAAGGGCACGGTGCAGACCGTGCTCCACCTCGAGAACGACGGCGAGCTCACGGTCACTTGGGCGAAGCTGGTGACGCCCGAGGGATACGTCCTGCACGAGCACGGCGTGGTACCCACCCTGTGCACGGCCGACCTCGGCGACGACGACCAGAGCGTCGCGCGGGCGATTCAAGTCGGGACCGCCACAGGCACCGGGCTCGCGGGGCGGCCGCGGGCGGCCCTCGACGAGCAGGGCTGGACCGAGCTGCGCAAGACCTGCCCGACCCAACGGGTCGACCGCCCCGTCGATCTGAAGATCGCCCAGCGGCTGCTGCAGGACCCGATGCTCTATTCCCGGGCGCTCTCGGTCACGCCGACGCCGCTCTCGCGCACCGCGGCTGCGATCCCGCGCCCCACGCCCTAAGGTCCGAACCGGTCCTGTCCTAGGCTAGGCGCTGCCCGCCCGGCAGAAGTGCCAGTCCTTGCCCTTGCGGGCGTAGAGCGCCACCAGGCGATCCTTGCCGGCGTGATCGACGACCACTTTGAAGCCGTCACCGATGCATGCGCTTGACGCAGCTGTCGGCGCCGGGAGTTTCTTCGCCTGGGCGCAGGCGGCGAGCCCGGCGGGCGGCGTCGCCGCGGCCGCCGGCTGCTTGCCATCGACCTCGACGTGGTAGTCCTGCGCTTCGCCGCTCTTCACGGTGGCCTTGAGCACAATACGGCCGAAACGGGACTTGTAGAGCCCGGCGTCCTGGTCGCCATCGGTCAAGCCCGACGCGACCGACCGGAAGGCGATGGCGGCGCAGGCCGGCGGCGTCTTCTGCGGCGGTGCGGCCAAGGCAGGGCCAACGAGGCCCATGAATACGATCAACCCCACACCTGCGATTCCTTTCATGGCTTTCATTCCTCTCAAGATTGATGAATCGCTCTTCCAGGCATCAAAATGGGTCAGCGACCTTGCGCTGGCAAAGGGTTGCCTTGGTTTTGCCCGCATTTCTGCCGAGAGTGCCAACCGGTGAAAGCCTGCAAACCCCTCCTCCTCGCGGCCGCCCTGTTGGTGGGTTGGGTTTCCGCCGGCGAAGCCGAGACGGTCGATACCGCGCTGGTGCTCGCCCTCGACGTCTCGCTCAGCGTCGATCAGCATGAGTACGAGCTGCAGCGCGACGGGATCGCGACCGCCTTCGAGAGCCCGGCACTTCTCGCGGCGGTGGCCGGTGGCAAGAACCATGCAATCGACGTACTGGTGCTGGAGTGGTCGGACCCGGAGATCCAGACCGTGACCGTCGATTGGACCCGCGTGAGCGACGCCGCGTCCGCCAACGCTTTCGCGGCCAAGGTGCGCAAGACGGGCCGGAGCTCCCGGGGCCTGACCGCGATCGGCAACGGACTGATGGCGGCTGGCGCGGCCTTCGAGCGCCTCCCCGACCAGGCGGCCCGGCGGGTGATCGATGTCTCCGGAGACGGCATGGCCAACATCGGCATCCCCTCCTCGGAGGCACGGGACGCTCTGTTGGCCAAGGGCATCACAATCAACGGGCTCGTCATGATGAATGACGAGCCCTGGGTTGATGGATTCTACAACGAGAACGTGGTTGGCGGTCCCGGCGCCTTCCTTATGCAGGTGGCGGACTACCGGGAGTTCGCCGCGGCGATCCGGGAGAAGCTGCTTTCCGAGATCGTCGCGCTCCCCCGGCCACGGTCCGGCCCTCCGACTTGATGCAGTAGGTCTTCAAGGGCTGGAATCCGTTGAAGCCCACCGACGAGTACATCGACGTATAGGCGCCCGTCGCGAGAATCTCGACCTTGTCGCCGACCTTGAGGTCGAGTGGCAGCTGGTACTCGGTCTTCTCGTAGAGGATATCGGCGCTGTCGCAGGTGGGACCCGCGAGCACCGTCGGCCCCACTGCCCCGCCGTCGCCGGGTGTGCGGATCCGGTATTTGATGCTCTCGTCCATGGTCTCGGCGAGGCCGTTGAACTTGCCCACGTCGAGATAGACCCAGCGCTTGTCCTCGTCGTAGCTCTTGCGCGAGATCAGCACCACCTCGCTCTGGATCACGCCGGCGTCGCCGACGACCGACCGACCGGGCTCCACCACGAGCTCGGGCAGGTCATTGCCAAAATGCGTGGTCAGCGCCGCCATGACCACGTTGGCATAGGCCTGGATCTCGGGGACATCGCCCCGGTAGTGCGCGGGGAAGCCGCCGCCGATGTTGACCATACGCAGGTTGATGTCGGCCTGAGCCAACGCCGAGAACATGCTGGCGGCCCGGCCGATCGCTGTGTCCCACTGCTTGAGGTCGGTCTGCTGCGAACCCACATGGAACGACACCCCATAGGGATCGAGCCCATAGGTCTTGGCCTGCTTCAGGAGGTCGACTGCCATTTCCGGCGCGCAGCCGAACTTGCGCGAAAGCGGCCATTCGGCGCCGTCGCACTCCACGAGGATGCGGCAGAAAACCTTGGAGCCCGGCGCCACACGCGAGAGCTTCTCCAGCTCCTGCTCGCTGTCGAAGGCGAACAGCTTCACGCCCCGCTGGAATGCATAGGCGATGTCCTGCTCCTTCTTGATGGTGTTGCCGAAGGAGATTCGGTCGGCCGCGATGCCCTTGTCGAGCACGAGATTGATCTCGCCGCGGCTCGCCACGTCGAAGCTGGAGCCGAGTTCGCGCAGCATGCTCAGAACCTCGTCGGCCGGGTTCGCCTTGACCGCGTAGAAGATCTTCGCGATCGGCAGGTACCGGCGCAGCAGTTCGTAGGCATCCGCTACCACGTCGAGGTCGATGACGAGGCAGGGGGTGTCGGGCTGACGCTCGGCGAGGAAACGTGCGATACGCTCATTCATGGCGAGGAATTCCTTATGCCCTGGAAGCGAGGACGGTCGCGCTTCTTTTCTGGCTCAGCGCCGCCGCGCGGCTGGCGTCTGCGCGAGCGCCAGGAAATCCGCGGCTTTGCGAGCTTGCAGCGCAACGCGCCCTCCGGGTGCCCCGACGCTGCTGCGTCGGGCGCTGGAGAGGCGGGGCGTTCCAGGCACGGCGCATGGCGCCGCAGCCCTGGGCCCGTCGCTCAACTCTGACAACTCGGTTCGATGGAAGCGCGGCGACCGCTGCCGCGGGCAACCCTGTTCAGCCTGTAAGCGGCTTCGGTCCAGGGCGCTGCGGCCCTGCGTCGGATAGCAACCATATCGACCTCCCTCTCGGGACCCGGTCCACGACGACCGGGACTGCCAAAAAGGACGCGTTACGTCGTTGCATAACCACGATGGGCCATAGGCACGTGCGAATAGCGTCGCGGGTTCGATACATAAACGCTATTTCGAGCGATGCAAGTACTTCTTTGGCCTTAGAGCGACTTTTTTTGAGGGCGTGACGTGCGTGCATCGCTTCGCGCCCTCGTCGGCACGGTTCCGCGAGGGTCAGAGGGCGCTCGCGCAATCGGGCGGCATCTCAGCAGAGAGTGCGGGAACCCCCATGGAATGGGCACTTCTTTGCTATCGCCCATCGCCGCATGCGCGTGACCGCCGCGCGCTGCCGGCGCATTAAGAGAAAATAAATTTTTGGCGCTGCGGTTCCCAATTTTTCTCGCGGCATCGCCGAGCCTTCCCCTCGGCGAGAGTCCGGCGGGCATCTCAGCGCCGCTCGGCATGGCTGCGCGCGGCGGCGAGGAAGGCGTCGACGGTCGACGGCGCGGTATCGAACGCAGTCACCAGGCGGATCAGTACGCTCTCCTCGCTGTTCCAGCGGTAAAACTGGAAGCCGTCGGCGAGGAGCCCGCCGATGACGGGATCCGGCAGCTCCACGAAGATCTCGTTGGCCTCGACGGGATGCCGGAGCTTGGCACCCGGGAGGCTCCCCAGGCCATCGGCGAGACGCGCGGCCATCCGATTGGCGTGCACGGCATTCCTGAGCCAGAGATCATCGGCGAAGTAGGCCTCTAGCTGGGCCGAGAGGAAGCGCATCTTGGAGAAGAGGTGGCCGCCGCGCTTGCGCCGGAAGGCGAATTCCTCGGCCTGCTTCGGGTCGAAGAACACCACCGCCTCGGCCGCCATGGCGCCGTTCTTGGTGGCGCCAAAGGAGAGTGCGCCCACGCCCGCGCGCCAAGTGAGGTCAGCGGGCGACCGGTTGAGCGCGGCGACGGCGTTGGCGAAGCGGGAGCCGTCCATGTGGAGCGCGAGCCCGTACCGGCGGCAGACCTCGGCGACCGCCTCGATCTCGGCAGCCTGGTAAACCGTCCCCGCCTCGGTCGACTGGGTGAGGCTCACCGTCGCTGGCTGCGCGTGGTGCACGACGCCGCGGCCCATGATCGCCGCCTCGAGATCGGCTGGCGTGATCTTGCCGTGGTCTCCGTCGAGCATCCGCAGCTTGGCGCCACCGGTGTAGAACTCGGGCGCGCCGCACTCGTCGACCTGGAAATGGGCGTCGCGATGGCCGTAGACCACGCCCCAGGGCGGCGTCAGCGTGGCCAGGGCCAGGGCATTGGCGGCCGTGCCGGTCGCCACTGGAAAGACCGCCACCTCCCGCTCGAACACCTCCGAGAAGCGGCGTGTGAGCCGCTCCGTGATGGCGTCCGCACCATAGGACGCTACCGCTCCCGCATTCGCCGCCGTGAGCGCCGTCATGATCTCCGGCGCCACGCCGGTCACATTATCGCTGCAGAAATTCATCCGTCTCCTCGAGAGAAAGAAAAAGGGCCCTAGCGCAGAGGACGCGGAGGTCTCGCTGAGGACGCAGAGGGAAACGATTGGCCCGCGAAGCGGCCCCAAAACCATTTCGTCCTCAGCAAGACCTCCGCGTCCTCTGCGCTAAAGCGTACTTTGGTTCGTGTCACTGGCTCTTCTCGTGGTCGAGCTTGATCCGACCGAGCTCGGTGCCGGTGGCGGCGTCCAGCACCAGCAGCATCTCGCTGCCGTCCCTGAGGTCGAGGCGGAGCAGGATGCGATCGCCCGCGCCCTGCACCTCCATCACCAGGGAGTCCGCCGGGAGCGTCACGCTTGCTGCGCCGAAGGGCGCAAGGTGTGCGACCCCCGGGGCCGTCACCGCCGCGCGCTGGCCCATCCGGCTCATGATGGTGACCACCACGACCGCGAAGCCCGCGATCAGCAGGACGCCCATCACCACGACCAGGACCTTGAGAGCGCGCATGGTTCGGGTCCACTCTGGCGGCCCCATGACCGCTGATGCCACGGACGGGCCTGTCACAGCCGAGCGCGTGCTGAGCGCGACCGTCGAGGCCGCCGAGCGGGGAGAGCGCCTCGATCGACTGCTGGCGCGGCGCTTCGGAGATCTCTCGCGCACCCGCCTCAAGCATCTCGTCGAGGCAGGCCAAGTGTCCGTGGACGGCGCGACCATAAAGGACCCCTCCCTGAGGGTCAAACCGGGTCAGCGCTGCGTGGTGACTTTGCCCGCACCGGTAGCCGACGCGCCCGCGGCGCAGGCCATGCCGCTCGATATCCGTTACGAGGACGCCGACCTGATCGTGCTGGAGAAGCCCGCGGGTCTGGTTGTGCATCCCGCGCCCGGCAATCCCGACCGCACGCTGGTGAACGCGCTCCTCGCCCATTGTGGCGAGAGCCTCGCCGGGATCGGCGGCGTGCGGCGGCCGGGCATCGTGCATCGGCTCGACAAGGACACCAGCGGCCTCATGGTGGTGGCGAAGACCGAGCGCGCCCATGCCGCGCTCGCTGCCGACTTCGCGGCGCGCCGGATCGAGCGCGCCTACCTTGGCGTGACCTGGGGCGTGCCGCAGCCGCGCGAAGGCGAAATCTCCGGTGCCATCGGTCGCAACCCTGCCAATCGCAAGACCATGGCCGTGGTGACCCGCGGGGGCCGCGCCGCGACGACGCGCTATCGCGTGCTGCGGATCTTCAGGGATGTGGCGGCGCTGACGGAGTGCCGGCTCGCCACCGGCCGCACTCACCAGATCCGAGTTCATCTGGCAGCCCACGGGAACCCTCTCATAGGAGATCCCGTTTACGGTCGGAGCCGAGGTCGACGGCGCGCCCTGCCGGCATCCGTCCGGCGCGTCCTGGAGTCATTCCCCCGCCAGGCACTCCACGCGGCGAGTCTCGCCTTCAAGCACCCCGCAAATGGTGAATGGCTGCAATTCCAAAGCAGATTACCAAATGATATTAATGAGTTGATTGTAATTCTGGAGCGAGTTTAGATTTGGACAAAACCTGACCACAATGGTAGGATATCCACAGATGAGACGGGCGAAGCCGCTGATGCTTCGCCCTCAAGCGTCTTAAGGAGTGGACTCATGGCGGCTGTTGCCACTGTCCCGACCATCTCCTCGGAAGGGGGGCTTTCCCGATACCTCCAGGAGATTCGCAAGTTCCCGCTGCTGGACCAAGGCGAGGAGTACATGCTCGCCAAGCGCTGGCGCGAGCATGGCGACCCCGACGCAGCCCAGAGGTTGGTGACGAGCCATCTCCGGCTGGTCGCCAAGATCGCCATGGGCTACCGGGGCTACGGGCTGCCACTCTCCGAGCTCATCTCCGAGGGCAATGTCGGCATGATGCAGGCGGTGAAGCGGTTCGATCCCGACCGGGGCTTCCGGCTCGCCACCTACGCCATGTGGTGGATCCGCGCCGCGATCCAGGAATACATCCTGCACTCCTGGTCCCTGGTGAAGATGGGCACCACCGCCGCGCAGAAGAAGCTCTTCTTCAATCTGCGCAAGCTCAAGGGCCAGATCGAGGCGATCGAGGAGGGCGACCTTACGCCTGAGCACGTCACCAAGATCGCGAAGGAACTCGACGTGCCCGAGGCCGACGTCGTCAGCATGAACCGCCGGCTCATGGGCCCCGACCATTCGCTGAACGCGCCGGTGCGCGCCGACGGCGACGGCGAGGGCGAGTGGCAGGACTGGCTGGTCGACGAGCGCGACGATCAGGAGACCCGGCTGGGCGACCGTCAGGAGCTCGGTATCCGTCGTGACCTCCTCAACAAGGCGATGAAGCTCCTCAACGACCGCGAGCGGCGCATCCTGGTGGAGCGCCGCCTCAAGGACAATCCGACCACCCTCGAGGATCTCTCCCAGGAGTTCGGCATCTCCCGCGAGCGCGTGCGACAGATCGAGGTGCGCGCATTCGAGAAACTGCAGCGCGCCATCAAGCAGGGCGCTCTCGAACGCCGTCTCCTGCCAACAACCTGAAGTTCTTCGGCGTCCGGCAGGCCTCTGACACGGCTGCCGAGGGGATTTTTGCGCCTAAACTTGAGCGAGATAACTCCAGACTAGGACGCGCGGAGGCGAACTGGGTGGGCGACATTCTCGTCATCGGCGCGGGTGTCGTGGGGCTCGCCTGTGCCTACCATCTCCGAAAAGAAGGCCTCGGCGTCACCGTGATCGATCGCGATCCCGAGGGCGACAAGGCGTCCTCCGGCAATGCCGGCGGCATCGGGATTACCGAGGTGGTGCCAGCGGCAGTGCCGGGCGTGTTCTGGCGCGTGCCCGGCTGGCTCTTCGATCCCCTGGGGCCGCTGGCGTTGAGGCCGAGCTACGCACCGACGCTGATCCCCTGGCTCTGGCGGTTCTCGCGCGCGGCGGCGCCCCGCGAGGTCGCGCGCATCTCGGCGGCGCTCGCGGTACTCAACCTTCGAGTCTACGACGACCTCGTGCCCATGCTCGCGGAGACGGGATTGTCAGGCGAGCTCTACCGGAAGGGCGCACTCAGCGTCTATGAGAGCGAGGCAGGGTATCGGAGGGATCGTGCCGAGTGGGCGCTCAAGCGCTCGCTGGGGATCGAGACCGCGGAAATCTCCGGCGACGAGACCCGCCGCATGGAGCCCGCCCTCGGGCCAATCGTCGAGTGCGCGGTCTTCACGCCGCAGTGGGGCCACGTCACCGACCCGAAGCGGATCGTCGACGGGCTGCGCCGCTGGCTGATGGCGAACGGCGCGGCGTTCGAGCGGGGCGAGGTCTTGTCGATCACCATCTCGGGGAAGCCGGCCGTCAGGCTTCGGGATGGACGCACGCTTTCGGCGGCAAAGACCGTGGTCGCGGCTGGCGCGTGGTCGGGATCGCTTTCGCGGGGCCTCGGAGATCGTGTCCTGCTAGAGAGCGAGCGCGGCTACAACACGACGCTGCCGTCGCCCGGCATCGCGCTCGAGCGCGAGGTGATCTTCGCCGAGCGCAAGTTCACGGCGACGCCGCTCAGCTGCGGCTTGCGGATCGGCGGCGCCGCGGAGTTCGCGGGCCTCACGGCCCCCGCTGATTATCGGCGCTCCCGCGCACTCATGATTCTCGCGAAGCGCTACCTGCCCGGTCTCCAGACAGCCGGCGGCACGGAATGGATGGGCCACCGACCCGCCACGCCGGACGGGCTCCCGGTCATCGGCCCCTCGCTCCGGCATCCCAATGTCCTCTATGCCTTCGGCCACGGTCACGTCGGGCTCACGCAATCCGCGACCACCGGCCGCCTCATCGCCGATCTCGTCTCGGGTCGACCGTCCATCGTCGACCTCGACCCCTACTCGATCGCCCGCTTCGGATAAACTCGGCCGATTTTGTGAGGAGGCCGTCATGATCGATGTCGCGCGGGTGCGCGCGGAGACGCCCGGCTGCCGCAACGTCATCCATTTCAACAACGCGGGCGCAGCCTTGCAACCCCAGCCGGTGCTCGACGCCGTGCTCAACCATCTCCAGCTCGAGGCGGAGATCGGCGGCTACGAGGCGGCGGACCGGGCGGGAGTGGCGCTCGAGGAAGTCTACGAGAGCCTCGCGCGGTTGATCAACGGGGCGCCCGACGAGATCGCGCTCATCGAGAACGCCACCCGCGCCTGGGACATGGCGTTCTACTCGGTGAAGCTCCGGCCGGGAGACCGCATCCTCACAGCGCGGGCCGAATACGCCAGCAACGTGATCGCCTTCCTCCAGATCGCTGCGCGCACCGGCGCCGAGATCGTCGTGGTGCCGAACGACGAGGCGGGCGCGCTTTCGGTCGACGCGCTCGAAGGGCTGATCGACGCGCGCGTGAAGCTGATCGCGGTGACGCACGTGCCGACCAACGGCGGGTTGGTCAATCCTGCGGCGTCGATCGGGCGCATCGCGCGCCGGCACGGCATCCCCTACCTGCTCGACGCCTGCCAGTCCGTGGGCCAGATGCCCGTTGACGTCGCGGAGCTCCAATGCGACATGCTGTCGGCAACAGGGCGGAAATTCCTCCGCGGTCCCCGCGGCACCGGCTTCCTTTGGGTGCGGCGGTCTTTGATCGAGAGGCTGGAGCCGCCGTTCCTCGATCTCCACGCGGCAACCTGGATTGGCATGGAGCGCTACGACATCCGCAAGGACGCGCGCCGATTCGAGAATTGGGAGAGCTACATCGCCGGCCGGCTCGGCCTCGGCGCCGCGGCCGAGTACGCGACGGCGATCGGCCTGGAGCCCATCTGGGCCAGGGTCACGACGCTTGCCGAGGCCTTGCGCCGCGCGCTCAGCGAGATCCCCGGCGTCACCGTGCGCGACCTCGGGCACGAGCGCTGCGGCATCGTCACCTTCACGACGGAAGGGCTACCTGCGCAGGAACTCCGCAAAACCCTCGCAGCGGCAAAGATCAACGTGACGACCTCGTCGGTCTTTTCAACCCGCTACGACATGATGGCGCGCGGCCTCGACCTACTGCTGCGTGCCTCCGTTCACTATTACAACACCGAGGAGGAAGTCTCCCGATTTTGTGACGTCGTACGGCAGCGGGTCGCTTCGGGCTGACCCGGGCAAGGTCGAGGAAGGCGACGTCGATCCCATCGAGCGAGGTACCGCTCATTAGGCCGATGGCGCTGCGGAAGTGTCGGGCATCGGCCGACCTCGAATTGTCGCCCTGGCGCTTGTGTGCTACAGCACGCGCCCCATCGTCCCGAGGCCGCCCAACCGACTCGCTTCGCTATGTCCACCGCTCGCTCGCCTTTCCTGGCCGCCGCCGAGGCCCGCGGCTTCGTGCATCAAATCACCGATCGCGAGGCGCTCGATGCGCGCCTTCTCGAAGGCCCCGCCGTTGCCTACATCGGATTCGACTGTACCGCGGACAGCCTGCATGTCGGCAGCCTCGTACAGATCATGCTGCTCCGGCTTTGGCAGCAGACCGGCAACAAGCCGATCGTGCTCATGGGCGGCGGCACCACCAAGATCGGCGATCCCTCTGGCAAGGACGAAACGCGCAAGCTCCTGACCGAGGCGGAGATCGAGCGCAACAAGGCCGGCATCCGCCGGATCTTTGACCGGGTCCTGACCTTCGGTGACGGTGCCACCGGCGCCATCATGCCGGACAACGCCGACTGGCTCGACCGGCTGCACTACATCCCGTTCCTGCGCGAGTACGGCCGCCATTTCTCGGTGAACCGCATGCTGACCTTCGACAGCGTGAAGCTCCGGCTCGAGCGCGAGCAGCCGCTGTCGTTCCTCGAGTTCAATTACATGGTGCTGCAGTCCTACGACTTCCTCGAGCTCGCCCGCCGGCATCACTGCGTCATGCAGATGGGCGGCTCGGATCAATGGGGCAACATCGTAAGCGGGGTGGAGCTTGGCCGGCGGATCGACAACCGCGCGCTCTTCGGCCTCACCACGCCGCTCATCGCCGCTTCGTCCGGAGCCAAGATGGGCAAGACCGCGCAGGGCGCGGTCTGGCTGACCGACGACCGGCTCGGCGCCTACGACTACTGGCAATTCTGGCGCAACACCGAGGACGCGGACGTCGGCCGCTTCCTCAAGCTTTTCACGGACCTGCCGCTCGACGAGATCGCGCGGCTGGAGCGCCTCGCAGGCAGCGAGATCAATCACGCCAAGCAGGTGCTGGCCACTGAGGCGACCGCCCTCTGCCACGGCAGGGCCGCGGCGGAGGCGGCGCAGGAGACCGCGCGCCGCGTCTTCGCGGAAGGCACGGTCGGCAGCGCGCTCCCGACCGTGAGCGTGCCGAGGGCCGAGCTCGAGCGCGGTCTCCCCGCCTTCGAGCTCTTCGTGCGAGCGGGTCTCGCCAGTTCCAACAGCGAGGCGCGCCGGCTCATCCGCGGCGGTGGCGCGCGTC
>DATFRA010000055.1:0-23396 GCA_035263705.1 Allostellaceae bacterium | reverse complement strand
GATGGTGTTCAACAATCCCGCGCGCCACAACGCGGTCTCCCTGGAGATGTGGGAGGGTGCGGAGACCATCATCGACGACTTCGCCGGCGACCCCGCGATCCGCGTGATCGTGATATCGGGTGCCGGCGGCAAGGCCTTCGTCTCGGGCGCCGATATCTCCAAGTTCGAGAGCGAGCGGGCGAGCGAGGAGGCGGTGAAGCACTACAACGCCACGACCGACCGCTTCCACACAAAGCTGGCGGCTTTGACCAAGCCCACCATCGCGATGATCCGCGGCTATTGCATCGGCGGCGGCGTCAGTCTCGCGACCGGTTGCGACCTCCGCATCTGCTCCGACGATTCGCGCTTCGGCATTCCAGCGGCCCGGCTCGGCCTCGGCTACGGCCACAAGGGCATCCGAAAGCTCATGGACCTCGTCGGTCCCGCCAGCGCCAAAGAGCTTTTCTTCACCGCGAAGCAATTCACGGCGCAGCAAGCGCTGATCATGGGTCTAGTCAACCAGGTGGTGGCAGAGGGCGAGCTCGAGGCCTTCGTGGACGACTACGCGAAGGCGATCGCCGAGAACGCGCCGCTCACGGTCACCCAGGTCAAGCGAACGGTGACCGAGCTGCTCAAGGATCCGGCGGAGCGTGATGTCGCGCTCACGGAGCGGCTGGTCGCGGAATGCTTCGCCAGCGAGGACTACATCGAGGGCCGCCGAGCCTTCATGGAGAAGCGCAAGGCACAATTCAGGGGGCGCTGACCTCGATCTGGTCGTAACCCTTGAGGCGATAGATGGCGAGGGAGCCAAGCCAGCTCGCCACGAAGACGCCGATGATGGCATAGCCGAGCATGTTCCAGTTGTCGTTCAGGACCCCAATGGTATCCCAGAATGCCCCCTGCAGGCTGAAGTGGTCGGCGACGAGCCCCAGCGTCTCGATCCCGCCGATGCCTATGGCGACGACCGCCGACACCAGCGTGATCGTCATGTTGTAGAAGAGTTTCCGGATCGGCTTGGTGAAAGCCCAGCCGTAGGCGCCCACCATGAGGACGCTGTCCGTGGTGTCCACCAGCGCCATGGCGGCGCCGAACAGCACCGGAAAGACCAGCACGACGGAAAGCGCTTTGCCGTCCGCCGCTTGGGTTGCGGAGATCCCGAACAGGCCGACCTCGGTCACGGTATCGAAGCCAAGGCCGAAGAGCAGGCCGATCGGCAGCAGGTGCCAGCTTCGGCTCACCAATCGGAACATCGGTCGAAAGAGCCGTGCCAGGAGGCCGCGGCCACTCAAGAGGACATTCAGGTCCTCCTCGATAAAGGGCTTTCCCGATCGCACCGAGCGGAAGGTCTGGTAGACCGAGACGAAGATCGTCGCATTCACAACGGCGATCGCGAACAGGAAGAATGCCGACACGCAGGTGCCGAGAATCTCGCCGACGGACTTGAGCACAGTGAACCTCGTTTCCACCGCTTTCGCCGCGATCGTGATGGCGACGGTCATCGCAAAAATTCCGCCGGAATGGCCGATCGAGAAGAAGAAGCCTGCTGCGACCGGCCGCTTGCCAGACTGCATCAATGTCCGCGTGACATTGTCGATCGCCGCGATGTGATCGGCGTCGACCGCGTGGCGCAAGCCGAACGTATAGGCGAGCGCCGCGGTGCCCAGGAGGACCGGGTAGTCTCGCAACACCAGGAGCGCCCAAGCCCATGCCAGCAGATTTCCGGCGACCAGGAGCGCATAGAGACCGGCGATCCGTCGCCGCAGATTCGCGGCGCCGTCGCTCAGGATGAAAGATAGGAGACTTCGCATGATCGATGCCCCTCGCATCTCGTTGACGCGAAGCGGGTAGCGCAGGCGCGCGATCCCGCTTGCGATGGCAGGTCTCCTGGCTCGCGGGTCGCCGCCGGTTGCCGACCTTCCCGGTTTTTCCAGTGGTCGAGATGGCAGCCGGCTCGCCGCCTACAGTTGCGGGGGCAGCCGCGGCGTTGGGTCCTCCCGGATCCGCACCGCGTTCCCTTTTGATCCCCTGGACGCCGTCCAGCGGGGAACCATCGCAAGGCGACCATAGGCGGCGGCCTCGAAGCATGTCAATCTGTGCGCGGGCGGGAAACGCGAAGCGCGGCCGCTCGAACCGCAGCGGGGGTTTTCGATGCGGAGCTGGCTGATCGGCTTGGTTGCCGCCGCATGTCTGGGCGCTCCCATCGCAGTCGCGGAGACGGTCGATCTCCAGCTGATCCTGGCCGCCGATGTCTCCATCAGTGTCGACAACCAGGAATTCGAGCTGCAGCGCGAGGGCTACGCGTCAGCAATCACCAGCGAGGCGGTCCTCAATGCGATCCGCGCGGGACCGCACCGCGCCATCGCGGTCAGCTTCATCGAGTGGTCAGGTCCTCAGAAGCAGCGGGTCGTCGCCGATTGGACCGTGATCCGGGACGGCGAGATGGCGACGGTGTTCGCCAACACCCTGCGCACCGCGCCGCGCTCCTTCGCTGACGCGACGGCGATCGGCTCCGCCATCGACTTCGCCATGCGACATTTCAACGAGAGCGGCGTCGAGAGCGAGCGCCGCATCATTGACATCTCCGGGGACGGCGACAGCAACAGCGGCCGTCCCGTGGAGTACGCGCGCGACGATGCCGTCAGGGCCAAGGTCGTGATAAACGGCCTCGCGATCGTCAACGAGCATCCGCTGCCCGGCTTCATCGGGCATATCCAGCCGGTCGGCGGCATCGGTCACTACTACCGGACCCGGGTTGCCGGCGGCCCCGGGTCTTTCGTGCTGCAGATCGAGAGCTTCGACGGCTTCGCCGAGGCGATCGAGCGCAAGCTCGTGGCGGAGATCGCATCTATCACGAGCGAATCGCCCGCGGACTGGCATTAACCACTGGCTGAATTGATTTGTGCGCGGGAAACCGCCTATTTTGCGGGGGCGCAGATCCTCGCGTGATTGGCATGCCGGTGGCGTGATAGATTTAACGACGTGTCGGGGTAGGCGGGTTGGAGGGAATTTGATGTCTCTCGATCAGACAGAGAAGCTCGGAAAGGGCGATCCGGCGGCCATCGAGGGCGATGTCCTCGACATCATCGCCCACCAGGCGAAGGTCGAGCGCGCAACCGTGACGCGGAGCACGTCGCTCGCCGAGTTGAACGTCCAGTCGCTCGACTTGGTCGAGATCATCTTCGCCCTCGAGGACAAGTTCGATATCGAGGTGCCCTACAATGCCAACGACCCGGGCTCCGCCGGGGTCTCCTTCCAGAACGTGGGCGACGTGATCGACGGCATCGCCAAGCTGATCGCCGCGCGCGATGTCCGCAAGACCGCCTAGCGGATCGCGGCTCCGCCTCCATTGAAATCCACGCCATGAACCGGGTCGTCATCACCGGGCTCGGCGCCGTGTCCGCGCTTGGGCACGACCTGCGCGCGCATTTGGAAGCGTTGCGCGCGGGACGCTCCGCCATCGGGCCCATCACGATCATCCCGACCGAGGGGCTGATCACCAAGATCGGCGCCGAGGTGCGCGGCTTCGACGGCAACGCCTATTTCGAGAACGGCAAGCTTGCCTTGCTCGACCGCTGCGCGCAGTTTGCGCTGATCGCGACGCGGGAGGCCGTGGCGGGGAGCAAGGTCAGTTTTCGCCAGGGGCTGGGCTCGCGTACGGCCGTAGTGATCGGCGCCGGCGTGGGGGGCCAGACGACGCTCGACGAGAACTATTACCGGGTCTACGCGGAGCGAGCCAAGCGCTTGCACCCCTTCACCATTCCGAAGCTGATGATCTCCGCCGCGGCGAGCCACATCACCATGGAGCACGGCATCACCGGACCGTCCTTCACGGTTGCGAGCGCCTGCGCCTCAGCCAACCACGCGATCGGCATCGCCTTCCACATGGTGCGCTCGGGTTCGGTTGACGTCGCCATCACCGGCGGCACCGAGGCGACCATCACCTTCGGCACCATGAAAGGCTGGGATGCGCTCCGCGTGATGGCGCCGGATACCTGCCGGCCCTTCTGCCGCGACCGCAAGGGCATGGTGCTGGGCGAGGGCGCCGCCGTCGCGGTGATCGAGACCCTCGACCGCGCGAAAGCGCGCGGCGCGCAGATCCTCGCGGAGATCGTGGGTTTCGGCATGAGCTCCGACGCCGGCGACATCGTTCTGCCGTCGGCCGATGGCGCCGCCGCGGCGATGCGCGGCTGCCTCGCCGACGCGAGGCTCGCGCCGGAGGATGTGGACTACATCAACGCGCACGGCACCGGCACCGCCGCCAACGACGTGACCGAGACCAAGGCCATTCACGCGGTGATGGGCGGCCATGCCAAACGGCTCGCGGTGTCGTCGACCAAATCCATGCACGGACACGCGCTCGGTGCCGCGGGCGCGCTCGAGCTCGCCGCGACCGTGATCGCACTCCGGGAGGGCTTCATCCCGCCGACGGCGAACTTCACCGAGGCCGATCCGCAGTGCGACCTGGACTACGTACCGAACGAGGCGCGCCTGCAAGGGATCGAGGTCGCGATGTCGAATTCCTTCGCCTTCGGCGGCCAGAACGCCGTGCTGGCGATCCGGCGTTTCACGTAAGGACCTTGAACCGCGCGTCACCGTCCCGCTCGACCTGGCGCACCAGATCGACCTCCCAGCTCAGGTACTCGCGCATCGCGGCCTCGCGATCGTGTGCACGATCGTAGGGCCGGTACCAGACATCCTCGGGCGCGCACGTCATGTGCTCGGTGCCGGATCCCAGCGGCAGGCCGGCGGCGCGCCATGCCGTAGTGCCGCCCTCGAGGGCGCGTACGGTGGTCTTCGTCAGGGTCGAGAGATCCAGGGCCCCGAGCGCTGCGAGCCGTCCATCGGACGAGGTCACGACGATCTGGTCGTGGGCCGGCAGGGTGGGGAGAACGCTTGCCAAGCGAGAGCGGATCGCCCAGTGGGCGCCGGGAATGTGCCCGTCGCGATATTGCAGGCTGGTGCCGAGATCGATCACCAGCGCACCACCGCCATCGAGCAGCGATTTGAGCTGTCTCGCGGCAATCGTTCCGGGCTGGGCTCCGTGCGCCGATAGTACCTGGCGCGGCTCCGGACCAGTCTCAAGAGCGGCGCCCGCGAGCGCATTCGGCATCGCATAGACATCGCTCCAGCCGAGCTGTAGCAGCCACGACGCTGTCATCAGCGAGCGGATGGCGTCGTCGTCGATCAGCACCAGGCGGGCGTTGAGCGTCCCGACATACGAATCAGTCGCCTGCACGAGCTGTCCGCCCGGCGCTGAGCGCGAGCCCGCGAGATGGCCCGCTGCGTATTCCTCGGGGCTCCGGACGTCGAGGACGTAGAGGCTGCGTTGCTCCGCCTCCGCCCGAAACCGCGCGAGCTCCGTCATGTCGATACTGCGCACGCCGGCGCGCGCCGCCACCCGCGCCGCAGCCTCATGCGCCTTCGCGAGACCCTCGGGTGTCGGCGCCGAGGGCCGCCGCGACGCACCGTGCTCGAGCTCCAGGCCCGCGAGGTGCCAGCCCATGGTGCCGTCGCGCAGCGCCATCACCTTGTGCGGAACGCCGGCGTTGATCAGGGACTGCGCGCCGATGATGCTGCGCGTGCGTCCCGCGCAGTTCACGATAACCAGGGTGTCGGGCGAGGACGCGACGTCGTGCACGAAGCGGACCAGCTCCGCGCCGGGGCAGTCGAGGCCGCCGGGGATGTTCATGACGCGGTACTCGTCCATGGGCCGGCTGTCCAGGATCACCAGCTTCTCGCCGGCGTCGAGCTTCGCCTTAAGCTCCTCGGCGGAAAGATTGGGCGTGCCGGCCTGATGCTCCACCACCTCGCCGAAGGCCTTGCTCGGCACGTGCACGCCCGAGAACAGCTCGTAGCCCGCATCGCGCCACCCCGCGACGCCGCCCGCGAGGATGGCGAGATTGCCATAGCCCAAGCGCGTCATCAGCGATGCCGCCCGCTCGCCAAGGCCATCGGCATCGTCGATCAGCACGATGCGCGTCGAGCGTCGCGGCACCAACGCTGCGAGGCCGAGCTCCAGGCGGCTGAGGGGGAGCGGCGTCGCGAACAGCAGATGGTTTCGAGCGAAGACGCCTTCCTCGCGGACGTCGAGCAGCGCCAGCTCGTCGCGATCACGCAGCATGGCCTTGACATGTCTCGGCTCGACGGTCGTCACCCGCTCGGTCATCTCGGCTCTCTCTCCCTTGGTTTTTGCGGGTGCATTATACCGAGGTTCCGGATCACGCAAAAACCGCTGTGCCACAACGACTTCCGAGCCGCTACGGATTAAAATCATTTAATTTGTACCCCAGTTCCGGATGAGCACTAATGCATCAGGCGGCTCTGCCGCCCCGTCCGCTGAACCCCCTTGGCGGGCGGAGACCTCCTGGGTCTTCCCCCCGCCTGCGAGTCTTCCCTCCAAAGCCGCAGGCGGGGCCCCAGAACCCCCTCTCCATCATTGCAGATGACGCATAGGTCTTGCGATGCGCCCGCGATTGCCTCTGCCCGAGGCGCGCCCATAGAGTGGCGCGCGTGCGGCAACGCACCTTCTGAAAGCCTCTCAGCGAGCCAGCATGTCGAGCCAACTCTTCACACCGATTGCCCTGCGCGGCCTCACCCTGCCGAATCGCATCGTCGTCTCGCCGATGTGCCAGTACAGCGCCGATGACGGCAGCGCCACCGACTGGCACCGCATGCATCTCGGCAGCCTCGCGATCTCCGGCGCGGGGCTCCTGATGATCGAGGCGACGGCGGTGGAGCGTCCCGGGCGTATCTCCCATGGCTGTCTCGGACTCTATTCGGACAGCAACGAGTTCGCACTCGCCCATGTGCTGGCGGCATGCCGGCACATCGGCAACACGCCGATCGGCATCCAGCTCGCCCATGCCGGCCGCAAGGCCTCCGCGCAGCGGCCGTGGGAGGGCGGGGGCTCACTGAAGCCCGAGCAGGACAGCTGGCCGACAGTGGCGCCATCGGCGATCCCGCTCGATGCCGGCTGGCGGACACCGCTTGAGGCGACCAACGCCGACCTCGCGCGGATCAAGACCGCTTTCGTCGAGGCAACGCGACGCGCGCACCGCCTGGGCCTCGACCTCGTCGAGGCTCATTGCGCGCACGGGTATCTCCTGCACACGTTCCTGTCGCCGCTCTCCAATCGCCGCACGGACCGCTATGGCGGCAGCGCGGAGAACCGCATGCGCTTCCCGCTCGAGGTGATCGAGGCGATGCGCGCCGCTTGGCCCGCGGAGAAGCCGCTGGGCGTGCGCATCTCCGCCACGGATTGGCTCGACGACGGCTTCAAGATCGAGGACGCCGTCGTCTTCGCGCGGGAAGTCAAGGCGCTCGGTGCCGACTACGTCTGCGCCTCCAGCGGCGGCGTGTCGCCGAAGGCCGTCGTGCCGATCGGGCCCGGATATCAGGTGCCGCTCGCGCACCGCATCCGGCGGGAAGCGGGGATAGCGACCCGCGCCGTGGGCGTGATCGCCGATCCACACCAAGCGGAGCGGATCGTGGCATCCGGCGAGGCCGACATGGTGGCGATGGCCCGGGCGTTCCTCGACAATCCCCGCTGGGTTTGGCACGCTGCCGAGTCGCTGGGTGCGCGCGCGTCCTATCCCGTGCAATACGCGCGCGTGCGTGCCGACGTCTGGCCGGGGGCGAAGCTCGCGCGTTCACGGCCGAGGGCGCCAGGTATCGCCGCTCAGTAAATTCGCCGCTCAACCCGGCGTCTTCGAGGGCGCCGTGCGGGAATTGAGGCAATCGTCGACGGTGCGCTCGAGCTCTGCGCCCCCGGCCGCGCCCAGCGCCGCACCACCGACACCGCCTGCGAGCGCCCCCGTCCAGATTGCTGGCCAGGGGTTCGCGAAAAACAACCCGCCCACGATGGCGCCGATGCCCGCTCCCACGGGCGCGCCGATCAAGGCGCCGCGCGCGGCTTGCAGGACGGGCTGATTGCGATCGGCCTGGTCGCGGCACTCGAGGACGTCCTGGTCGTGGGCCGTGCCCTCCGTGACGGCATTGCGCACAGGCGGCGCACGTTCGGCGCAGGCCGCGAGCCCGAGTACGAGTGCGAGAGGGAGAACGAGCCGCATCGTTTGACGTCACCGAGGCCGGTCGCCCGCGAGGGTAACGCGGTGCATGATCCGGCGATAGCCGTGATAGTCGTTGATGGGGTTGTGCTGCGCCGCGCGATTGTCCCAGAACGCCAGTGAGCCCGGCTGCCAGCGGAACTGGCACGTGAACTCAGGCTTGATCTGGTGCCGGAACAAGTAGTGCAACAGCGGCGCGCTCTCGGCCTCGGTCATGCCGCCGAACCGCACGGTGTGCGCGACATTGACGTAGAGGGCCTCGCGGCCGGTCTCGGGGTGCGTGCGCAGCACGGGGTGCTCCGCCTCCAGCGTGCGGCGATCCCCGCCCTTCGGGGCAGCACGCACGCGGTCCTCGCGTGTTCGCGAGGCATCGGCCTTGGCCGAGCTGCTGATCGCCATCAGACCCCTAAGCATCGCGCGCATGCCATCAGAGAGCGTCTCGCAAGCAAGGTACATGTTGGCAAACAGCGTATCGCCACCTGCCGGCGGCAGCTCCCGCGCCAGCAGGAGCGTGCCCATGGGCGGCGTCTCCAGGTAGGTCGTGTCGGAATGCCAAACGCCACCGAAATTCACCCGCTCGTGCTCGAGCTTCGCGACCTCGATCACCTCGGGATAGCCATCGATGCCCTTGACGAAGGGATACTCGATGGGCGCTCCAAACTGTCGCGCGGCAGCGAGAAGCTCGCCCGGCGTCAGATTCTGATCCCGAAAGAACAGCACGAGATGATCGAGCAGCGCGCGCCGAAGCGTCGCGACCACTTCCGGGTTCTGCGGCTGGGTCAGATCGACGCCATCAACCTCGGCGCCGAGGGCGCCGGCAATCGGATCGATGCGGGTGGAATTGGACCGCAGCAGTGCGGGTCCGGCGGCCGCTACCAGCCCTGCGAGGGGACGGTGCGGGAGGCGGGGCTCTGCAGGAACTTTTCCTGAATGGCGGGCGACGGGCCGTAATTGCTGTTGCTGCCGCCCGTCATCCCGAACTGCAGGGTGGTATTGCCGAACTTGAGCGTGCCAGCATTCGTGCCCGGACCGCCCGATCGATAGCGGTCGGACAGGGTCTGCGTGTGCTGGTCGGGATCGGTCAGATTGAGGGTGCCGTTCGAATTGGTATCGGGGTTCACGAACTGAAACGCGACCGCGCCCGAGGCGCTCGCCAGGATCACCGCCACGACCGCCGCGCCGACGATCTCGAGTTTCATGACCGCACCACCCGGAATTCCCTACACTCCGGGGAAGCTAACCCAGGCCCGTCGATTTGCCAACCCTTGGACCTGTGGAGTTATTTGGCTGCCTCGACAGCGGCATCCGTGGTCTGGGCAAGCGAACGCGAGGGCGGAAAGGTCACCATCACGGTCGTGCCACGGCCGGGAACGCTCGCGATGTCGAGCCGGCCGCCATGCAGCTCCACCAGCGTCTTGGTCAAGGGCAGACCGAGCCCTGTGCCCTCGTTGGAGCGCGAGAGGGATGATGTCACCTGCCGGAACGGCTCGAGCGCGATCTGGATATCGTCGGCGGTCATTCCGATACCGGTATCGGTGACCGCGATGGTGATGCCGCCGGCGCTATCGAGGCCCGTCGAGATCGAGACGCGACCGCCGGCCTTGGTGAACTTGACCGCGTTCGACAGCAGGTTGAGGGCGATCTGCCGCAGTCGCGCCTCGTCGGCTAGGAGGATCGGTAAATTCGGATCGAAGGCCGTGTAGATCCGCACGTTCGTCTTGGCGGCGCGCGGCTTGATCAGCCGGACGCAACCCTGCATGACCAGCGCGGGGTCGAGACGTGCCTCGTGCAGCTGCATCTGTCCGGCCTCCACCTTGGCGAGGTCAAGGATGTCGTTGATCACCTGCAGGAGATGCCGGCCGCTGCCGTTGATGTCGCCGGCGTACTCGCGATAGCGGGCACCCGTCGGACCAAATGTCTCGCGCTCGATGACCTCTGCAAATCCGATGATGGCGTTCAAGGGGGTACGCAGCTCATGGCTCATGTTGGCGAGGAATTCGGATTTTGCACGGCTGGCGGCCTCCGCCTCGGCATGCGCGCGCGCCAAGTCGCTGCTCGCGGTTTCAATGCGCCGGTTTGCTCGATCAAGCTCCGCTTGGGTGGCGGCGAGACGGCTGCCGCTGGCCGCGAGTTCCGACGCAAGCCGCTCCCGCTCCCGCTGAAGGCCGACCGCTTGCGAGTGCGCGCGATTGAGGTGCCAAGCCGTGACACGCGCGGCCGCGGCGAAAACCATCAACAGCGATCCGATGGCCAAATGCGCGAGATCGCCCACCCACCACGAGACCAGCGCCAGCGGCGCCGAGACCGGCCAGATCACTGCGTCGACATCGGGCGGATAACCGGACTCCGCAACGGCCGCACCCGACATGATCACGACCGCAACGGCGTAGATGAGAACCTGGCTGGCGCTTGCTCCCGCGACAATCGCGATCGCCAGGGCACCCCAGGACATCCCGATGGCGAGGGCGCTCAGGGTGAAGCGATCGAGCCAAAACCTGGACCCCACAGGGCGCGGTGCCCTCGGATAGGCCCGCCACGAAGCCGCACGGGCTCCGTGCGCGAGTGCCACCAACGTCAACCAGCCGAGCACCAGCCAAGCGGGCATCTCCATCCAAAGGACAAGGGCGGTGAGCATCGCGGCAGCGGCACTCGCGACGGTGAGCCACAGGCCGGCCGCGCGGTCGGATCGCATGCTCGACTTTTCCGTGGCGCCTTGAGTTGTGGAGACCATGCGCGCTGCCCTGCGACTCCCCTCCGTGGGGTTAGGACGCACCCTACGAAGGTTAAGGTAACTAAATCCTTAACGCCGCAGCTGACCGCGGGCGAAACCACTGCCGTGCATGGCTTTAGGGGGCAATCCGCTGCGAATGTGGCCGGCGCCGTCGCACGGGGCGGGGTGACTTCCCTTTAACGGACTCGGGGCCTGCCGCAAAATAATGACGGGTCGCGAGCCCGCCCGCGGACGATCGCAACACCGGATTCCGTCTACTCGACCGATGTCGGCTCAGACAAATCAAATCGGATCCGGCGACCAACATCAGTCGCACCCGCCCTGCAAGACAACCTGATGCCTCGTCATCGCCGCCCGACAGGGGGTCGTGACGCCAGCCTCAGTATCCGCCGCCGCCGCCACCCGCGTCGCGCGCGGGACGGGACTGAGCGTTGTCGTATGACGCTCCGCCGGTGTCCTGACGAGCGCCATTACCGGTGCAAGCAGCGAGCGCGCCGAGCAATCCAACCAACACGGCCAACACCCGCCACGAAGAGATCGTGATCATCGCTGCACCTTCGTCGTCGCGGTGAGGCTGAACATGGCGCTTCGATCTCGGGGACAGCAAATGACGAATGCGTCAAATCCATCACGACAGGGTGAGCACGTCGTGAGCACGTGCGCGCGCTACCGAAATTCGCCCGTACGGCTCAGCGCCAACGGTCTCTTGGCTCTTGGCCTCCGGCCGACGGCACGGAGCCCGCGCCGATGCGGCGACCGCCCGACCGCGGCGGTGCCACGGCAAAGGGCGAAGATCGCCGCGGCTGCATCAGGACGACGCCCTCTCGCCGCATCACCAGCACCAAGGCCATGCCGCTTAGAAAGCCGCCGACATGGGCCCAAAACGCGACGCCAGGCTCGCCGGGATCCATGGATAGCGCGCTCAGCAACTGCAGCGCGAACCAAATCCCCAGCAGGATGACGGCCGGCAGCGTGATGAGCCGAATGAAAACGAGGATCCAGACAAAAACCACCACATTGGCCCGCGGATGCAGCACGAGGTAGGCGCCGAGCGTGCCGGCGATCGCTCCGCTGGCACCGATCATCGGCACCTCCGAGGTCGGGTCGGTGAGCGCTTGCGTCAATGCCGCGGCAACACCGCACAGCAGGTAGAAGAGCAGGAAGCGTGGCGCGCCCAGCGCCATCTCGACGCCTTTTCCGAAGATCCAGAGGTACAGCATGTTGCCTAGCAAATGCAGAACGCCGCCGTGCAGGAACATGCTGGTAATTAGCGTTGCCGCCGGCGGCACGGCGTGGAGCGCCGATGGCAGCTTGGCGTAGCCAAAGAGCAAGGCCGGCACCATGCCATAGGCGAGGCTCGTGTCTTCGGAGGCGTTCTCGTCGAGACCAAGCTGCCAAAGAAACACGACCGAACACGCGACGATGAGCCCCGTGGTGACCAGCGGCAGCCCGGCCCTGGGGTTATCGTCATAGAGCGGCAGTGCGATCATTGTAGAAAGCTCGCGAAGGCCCTCATTCGGGCGGCGGCGATGCCGGAGGATCGTCTAAAATCCTATTGAATTTCATCAGAAATTTCGCCAAGGGTCGATCGGATTCACCAGATGGAAAGGGCTCCTCGCCATATCTATCGCGAATGGCGGAATACCCGCAGCCGTTCCATCGGTTGCGGTTGAGTGCTGCCCGGGCAACCACGAACGCGTCTATCCAATGCTGGCTCCCGAACGACGAGCAAGACTGCTGCCTGAGCCTCCGGCCGTTAGATCGTCCCCGATCGCCCCTCGTCCCGCGGGTCGATCCGGTGGGCGTGACCGGGAGGCGCCACGATTGGTGCACCCTTCGCTCGACGCGGACCCCGGATCGTCGCCGGCCGAGGCCTGCGCCGCTGAGGGCGCCCGCGATGAGAAGGCGGCGGCCAAGCAGGCACTCGCCGCGGACCTCGAGGGGATGATCGAGGGAATGCTCCGCACCACCCAATTCGCGACATCGGCGACGACGAAGACGCGGAGTTGGGCACAGCATATCAGCGAGGCGGCGGCGCTTGATGCGTCGACCGATGACACCACATTCACCGCGAGCGCGCTGGTGGCCGACTTGGCAGCAGCCAGATCGGCCGCGGCACCGCCGGCCGTCAAATCCTCGGCGCCGCGGCGCCGGTGGATCGACGCCCTCCTGGTTCTGGCCTGCCTCCTCGGCGTGCTCTCCGCAGCCTATCTCACCTTCGCCTCCTGAGCCATTCTGCTACTCTTCCGCGAGGTGGGAACCCGCGGAGGACACGCCATGAACCGCCTGGACGGCAAGATCGCCTTCATCTCCGGCGCCGCGCGCGGTATTGGGGCCGAGACCGCACGCCTGATGGTGCATGCCGGCGCCAAGGTCGCGATCGGCGACGTCACCGACGAGCGTGGACGCGAGACCGTGCGCGACCTCGAGGCCGCCGGCGGCGAGGCGATCTACGTGCACCTGGACGTGGCGCGCGAGGAGGACTGGGCGCGCGCGATCGGCGCTACCGTCGATCGCTTCGGCGGCCTCGACATCCTCGTCAACAACGCCGGCATCATTCTGGGCAAGGGGATCGAGGACGTCTCGCTCGCCGAATGGCATCGCCTCTGCGGCGTCAACCTCACGGGCGTCTTCCTCGGCACCAAGACGGCGATCCCGGCGCTCCGCGCGCGCGGCGAGAAGAGCGCCCAGGGCAGCGCGATCATCAACCTGTCGTCGATCGCGGGCCTGGTCGGCTCGCAGATGGACCCGCTCTACGGCATGACCAAGGGCGGCGTGGTGATCTTCACCAAGGCGAGCGCCCTCGAATTCAGCCGCAAGGGCTACCGCATTCGGGTGAATGCCGTGCACCCCGGCCTGATCGAGACCGACATGGGCATGCAGGCCATGGCCGCGCGGGCGCGCAATCTCGGCACCAACGACCTCGAGGCGATCCGCAAGCGCTTCCTCGACAGCCACCCGATCGGCCGGCTCGGCGTCGCCGGCGACATCGCGAAGGGGATCCTCTTCCTCGCCTCCGACGATAGCGGCTTCATGACGGGATCGAGCCTAGTGATCGACGGCGGCTACACCGCGCAGTGAGCCGAATGCCGCGCAGAGGCCCGAACGATCGGAGCTCCCGCGGCGGCACGCACCCTCACAGCAGCGATGGGCAGCACCGGAGCAGGACGCCCAGGAAAAACAGGAAGCCCGCGAACCCCGTCAACAGCAGAGATAGCAGGATCGCCGGTGCGATCGCCACGCGGAGCGCTATGCGATAGCGGCCAAGCCCGCGCGCGAGCCGCTGTGTTGCCGACCCCACGAGCAATCCGGTTCCGACAAAGAAAGCAACCGCGGCGAGGAGGATCAGGAGATCGTCGGTGGTGGCGTTCAACCATATCCCAAAGAGGACATGGAGCAGCTGGTTGGGGCTGTACCGCAGCAGCACGAGGGCGGGCGCGCCCCACAACAGCAGGGCCACACAGAAGAAGAGCGTGGGCCGCGTGATCGGATCGGCACCTCGCGCTATCTCCGTCCCGATGGTCGCTATCTTGGTTCTGACCGTCTCGAGCGCGGGGTCGACCGCGTGCCAGCTCGGGTAGTGCGCGGTCATCGATGGCGAGGCGATCGAGACCTTCTCGCCCCTGAGAGCCAGAGCCGGATAGCTTGCCAAGTCGTCGTTCATCGCATGGGCCTGCCTTCCGCGAGCAGTGATCCCCGCTCGATAGATGAATGCGGGGAACCGCGAGACTTCTGCGATCTTTTGAGGGTCAATTAGGCGCGCGATTCCGACCTCGTCTCCGGCCAATGTTGCATGCCGCGAACGCGAATCCTCCGAGCGTTCGCTGATCGGTTTCAGCTGATGGGTCGAGGTCCGTGGCGCGGTCGAGCGGCGGGCTGCTCCCACAAACGGCGCGAGCGGTTGCCGTGAAATCAGCCTAGCTTTCGCTGATGGCCCTGGCCGTGCTGTTCACGGGTATCGGGCATTATTGGTGAGCCCGCCGGGACTCGAACCCGGGACCTACTGATTAAAAGTCAGTTGCTCTACCACCTGAGCTACGGGCTCGCGGAGGCGCGAGGGGATCGGCCTCGAGACGGCGCGGACAATAGGGCGCGCGGACGCACGCGGTCAACGGCGCGGGTCGGATTGGGATCGTGGTGGCGGCGGGCCCTCCGCGAGTCTGCCTAGGCGATGATCTGCGAGGCCTCACGCCGGGGCGCAAGCGCTCGGTCTTCCACCGAGATCCGCCAAACAAGCAGGGCCCCGTTGAGTGCCGAGAAGGCGATCGCCACGCCCCAGGCCCCGAATGCGAGCGGCAGCACGGCTATTTCGGCGGCGACCACCAGGTAGTTCGGATGGCGGAGGAACCGGTAGGGGCCCCGGCGGACGAGGGGGGCGCCCGGCAGGGTGATGACCCGCGTGGTCCAATAGCGGCCGAGGCTCAGGAGCACCCAGGCGCGAAGACCCTGCAGGAACCCGAAGAGAATCAGGAGCGGCACGGAAACGGCGGCCCCCGGCGGCACCGTCAGGAGGATCGCGACGAGCCACGCCGCGTGCAGCGCGACGATCAAGGGATAGTGGCTACCGCCGACCTCGACGCCGCCGGCATCGAGAAGCGCGCGGGTGTTGCGCCGAGCGTACCAGAGCTCGACGAGCCGCACGAGCGCCACCAGCGCCACCACGCCGGCGGCGATCGGGTTCACGCCGCCTCGATGATCTGGAAGGCAGCGGTGAAGCCGGGACCCATCGCGCTCATCAGCATGCGGCCGGAGGCGCCGCCTTTTAGCATGCGGTCGAGTATGAACAGCACCGTCGCCGCGGACATGTTGCCGTAGTCCCGGAGTATCCCGCGCGCTTCCACGAGTGCGCCGTCTCCAATGCCGAAGACCTCCTCGAGCGCCGTCAGCACCTTGGCTCCGCCCGGATGGCAGACGAAGCGATCGATGTCCGCGATCTCGAGGCCATGGCGATCGAGGAACTGCGTCGTCACGTCGCGCATGCGCTCGCGCACGAACGTCGGGATGTCGCGGGACAGTCGCACTTGCAATCCATCGTCCCTGATGTCCCAGCCCATGATGTCGAGCGTGTCGTACCACGTGTGCTCGCCGGACGGACCGAGCTTGATGCCATCGCCGCGCGTGGAGATCAGCGCTGCCGCGGCTCCGTCCGCGAAGAGCGCTGTGGAGACGAAATTCGCCGCGGTCTTGTCGGTGCCTCGGAAGGCCAAGGAGCAGAGCTCGACCACGAGAAACAGCACCGTCGCGTCGGGATCGAGGCGGGCGAGATCGGCGGCGCGCGACAGGCCGAGAACACCGCCGGCGCAGCCGAGCCCGAAAATCGGCAGGCGCTTGACGTCGGAGCGCAGGCCCAGGCGATTGACCAGCTGGGCATCGAGGCTCGGCGTGGCGATACCGGAGGTCGAGACCACCACGACCGCGTCGACGTCGCGGGCTTGGAGACCCACAGCCCTGAGGCAATCGACGGCGGCACGCTCGAGCAACGCGACCGCACTCTCGAGATAGATCGCGCTGCGTTCGCGCCAACCGTGAGGGTGGTAATGCCAATCGATGGGAACACAGGCGTGGCGGTTCTCGACGCCGGCATTGCCATAGACCGGCATCAACCGCTCGGCGCGCTCGCCAACCAGCTCACTGAAGTGCGCGCGAGCGCGCTCGGCAACGTCGCGCTGCCCCATGACGTGGGGCGGCACGGCCGTGGTCAGGCCGAGCAACCGCGGGTGCACCGTCGGTGCTGGCGAGGCGCGCCGTTCCTCACTAGAGTGCGTGCGGCGTCGATCCGCCGCCGGTCTCGTCAAGGTTACCCTGTCGTCCAAGAGAGGTTCTCCACATCCAATGCTTGAGGGTTTCGCATCCTCGAAAGTCAAGACGGCGAGCGGTATTGAAATTCATGTCACCGTCGGGGGGCGGGGACGGCCGCTTCTGCTGCTGCACGGCTATCCTCAAACCCATGTCATGTGGCACAAGATCGCGCCCGACCTCGCGAAGATCTTCACCGTGGTGATGCCTGACTTGCGCGGGTATGGCGATTCCGGGAAGCCCGCGCCTGATGACAAGCACCTCAACTACTCGAAACGTACCATGGCGCAGGATCAAATTGACGTTATGCACGCATTGAGTCTGCCACGATTCCAGGCGGTTGGCCACGACCGCGGTGGCCGGGTGCTGCATCGCCTCTGCCTCGACCATCCGGACGCCGTCGAGCGGGCCGCGGTGCTCGACATCGGCCCCACCGCCAGCATGTATGCGCGCACCGACAAGGCCTTCGCCACAGCCTATTTCCACTGGTTTTTTCTGATTCAACCCCGCGACCTGCCGGAGCGCATGATCGGTGCCGATCCCGAGTATTGGCTCGGGCGCCTCCTTGGTCATTGGAGCCGCAAGCCCGGCGTTTTCACCGAGGCGGCGATGGCTGAATACCGCCGCTGCTTCCGCGACCCCGCGGGGATCACGGCCACCTGCGAGGACTATCGCGCCGCCGCCAGCATAGACCTCGAGCACGACCGTGCCGACGCCCAGAAACGCGTGGCGTGCCCTCTGATGGTGCTCTGGGGCGCCGAGGGCGTGGTGGGCAAAATGTTCGATGCGCTGGCCCTCTGGCGCGAGAAGGCAAGCGACGTAAGCGGTCGGGCCTTGCCGTGCGGCCATTTCCTGCCGGAAGAGGCGCCGCGCGAGACGCTCGCCGCGCTGCAAGAATTCCTGGTGATATAGCGCCATGGCCGCTCCGTTCCGGTTGCGCGAGCACTTTCGCACCTATTTCATCGCGGGGATTCTCGTCACCGGCCCGATCGCGCTCACGCTCTATCTCGCCTGGTCCTTCGTGCGCGGGGTCGACAGCGCCGTGAGCGCGGTGCTCCCCGCCGAGTACAATCCCGCCACATATCTGCCGTTCTACGTGCCGGGCGTCGGCCTGGTGGTGCTGGTGGTCGGTCTCACGCTGATCGGCGCGCTGACGGCGGGATATCTCGGTCGCGTCCTCGTGCGGATCAGCGAGCGCATCCTCGAGCGCATGCCGGTGGTCCGCGGCCTCTATAGCGCCACAAAGCAGATCTTCGAGACGGTGCTCTCGAAGCAGTCGACCATGTTCCGCGAGGTCGTGCTGGTGGAATGGCCGCGGCGCGACATGTGGACCGTGGCCTTCGTCACCGTGGCACCCGAGGGCCAACTCAAGGAGCTGAACCCACCCGACAGCATCGGCGTCTACGTCCCGACTACGCCCAACCCGACCTCGGGCTACCTCATCTACGTTCCCCGCAAGGACGTCCGCCCCCTCGCGATGACGGTGGAAGAGGGCATCAAGCTCGTGGTCTCCGGCGGCATCGTGACCCCGCCCGACCGGCGCAAGCTCGCGGTCGTAGCGAGTGGTCAGCCTGATCGCAAGTAACGCGCCGCCGCATCGCGCTCGAAAAGGTACAGAAGGGTGCGCAGGGCCCGGCCGCGCGAGCTCGTGAGCTCGGGGTCTCGATGCAGGACCAGACGGGCATCGTCCCGCGCCATCTCCAGGAGCTGCGCGTGGGCCACGAGATCGGCGAGGCGGAATTCCGGCAGGCCGCTCTGGCGCGTGCCCAGCACCTCGCCGGCGCCGCGGAGCTTCAGATCCTCCTCGGCGATACGGAAGCCGTCATCGGTCTCGCGCAGAATCGCGAGCCGCTGCTTCGCGGTTTCGCCGAGCGGCTGACCGTAGAGCAGGAGGCAGGCCGAGGCCTGGTCGCCGCGGCCGATCCGGCCGCGCAGCTGGTGCAGCTGAGCCAGGCCGAAGCGCTCGGCGTGCTCGATCACCATGACGGTCGCTGCCGACACATCGACGCCCACCTCGACCACGGTGGTCGCGACCAGAAGGTCGATATCGCCTTGGGCGAAGGCCTCCATGGCGGCGTCCTTCTGCGGTCCCTTCATGCGGCCGTGCACGAGCCCGACACGGCTGCCGAAGCGCTCCTTGAGATAAGCCTGGCGCTCGTCGACGGCTGCGAGGTCGAGCTCCTCGGATTCCTCGACCAGCGGGCAGATCCAGTAGACCTTGGCGCCGCCGGCGAGCACGCGATCGACGCCGGCGATCACCTCCTCGAGCCGCGCGAGCGGCACCGTGCGGGTCGTGATGGGCTGGCGCCCCGCGGGCTTCTCGGTGAGACGGGAGTGCTCCATGTCGCCGTATGCCGCGAGCATCAGGGTGCGCGGGATGGGCGTCGCCGTCATCGCCAGGATGTCGACGCCCTTGCCCTTGGCGGAAAGCGCCGCGCGCTGCTCGACCCCGAACCGATGCTGCTCGTCGATCACAGCGAGGGCGAGATTGTGGAACTCCACACCCTCCTGGAAGAGCGCGTGCGTGCCCACCACGATCTTGGTCTCGCCCGAGCTCAGCCCCTCGAGCAGCGCCTCCCGCGGTTTGCCCTTCTCGCGCCCCGTCAGCAATGCGACCGAGACGCCCGCCGGCGCTGCGAGCGCCGAGAGTGTCGCGTGGTGCTGGCGCGCCAGGATCTCCGTCGGCGCCATCAGCGCCGCCTGGGCTCCCGCCTCCGCGGTATCCAGCATCGCGATGAGCGCCACCACGGTCTTGCCGCTGCCGACATCGCCCTGCAGGAGCCGCAGCATCCGGTGGTCGGAGGCCATGTCGCCCGCGATCTCTGCCAAGGCCTGGCGCTGCGCGGCCGTGAGCTTGTAGGGAAGGGCGGCGATCGCCTTGTTCCGGAGCGCCCCCGGGGCCCTGAGCTCTCGGCCCGGCAGGCGCTTCGTGTGCCGACGCAGCAGGGCAATCGCGAGCTGGCTCGCCATCAGCTCGTCGTAGGCCAGGCGCTCACGGGCAGGCGCCTCCGGCAGGAGATCCACCTCGCTCGCGGGCGCGTGCACGGCGGTCAACGCCTCGCGCCAGCTCGGCCATTTTCTTTGGGTGAGCACCGTCGGCTCGGTCCATTCCGGCAGTGTCGGCGCGCGGCTCACCGCGACCGCAACCGCCTTTTGGACCGTGCGCAAAGGCAGACCTGCGGTGAGGGGATAGACCGGCTCGATCGCCGGCAGCTTCTCCGCCTCCGCCGCGTCGAGGATGTGATCGGGATGGGTGATCTGGACCTCGTCGTTGAAATACTCGACCTTGCCGCTCACCACGCGCTTGGCGCCCGCCGGCAGCAGGCGTTGAAGGTAATCGCCCTTTACGCGAAAGAAGACGAGGTGGAGGAAGCCGGTCTCGTCCCGGCAACGCACGCGATAGGGCTGGCGCGGGTTATAGGGCCGCACATGCGCATCGACGGTGACCGTGATCGTCGCGATCTTGCCCGCCGGCGCGTCCTTCACCTTGGGGTGGAAACTCCGGTCGATCAGCGCCGACGGCCGATGCCACAGCAGGTCCGCAACATGCGGGCCGCAGAGTCCTTCCAGGAGCTTGCCGAAGCGCGGCCCGATGCCGGGGAGCGAGGTCACCTGGGCAAAGAGCGGAAAGAGAATCTGCGGGCGCACCGGGATGGGCTCGATCTCTGTGCGAGTTTCTTTGTCCCTTCTATATCATGCCGGCCATGCCGGCTTCGGCCCTGGCTTTCCGCGGGGAGCCGGTATAATGGCGGCATCCGTGACCGAAGCATTGGACATCCGCCGCAAGCGGCTCCTGTTCCGGAGCTGGCATCGCGGCACCAAGGAGGCGGACTTGCTGCTGGGCTCCTTCGCCGAGCGGCACCTGCCGGCCTTCACGCGCGAGCAGATCGACCGCTACGAGGCACTGCTCGCCGCGGACGATACGGATCTGCTGGCCTGGATCGCGGGCCGCGCCCAGCCGCCGGCGGAGCGCGAGAGTGACGTGCTGCGCCTATTGCTCGCTTTCAGGTACTCCCCCAGGCCGGCATGACCGACCTCGCCGCTTTCTTTGCCGGCGCGCAGCGGCCCGCCGGGCGGCTCGCGCTCTGCGGCGTGCCCGAGGGCCACGATGCCTTCGTGCTGGGCGGGTTGGTCGCGCGCGGCAGCGTCGCGTCGCTGCTCCATGTCTGCCGCGACGACGGCCGCATGGCGCGCACGGCGGCGGCGCTCGCGTTTTTCCAGAGAGATTTGGAGGTCTTGACGCTGCCGGCGTGGGACTGCCTGCCCTATGACCGCGTCTCACCCAATGCCGAGATCACGAGCCGGCGGATCGATGCGCTGACTCGGCTCGCAGACACAAAGGCTGACCGCCCGCGTATTGTCCTCACGACCGTCAATGCGCTGGTTCAGCGCGTGCCGCCACGCAAGCTCTTCGAGGGGCGCGCGCTGGTGCTGGGCGTCGGCGGCCGCATCCCGCGCGACCGCCTCATCTCCTACCTGCAGCAGAACGGCTACCAGCGCAGCGAGACCGTGCGCGAGGCCGGCGAGTATGCGGTGCGTGGCGGCATTCTCGATGTGTTTCCGACGGGTTCGACCGAGCCCGTGCGGCTCGACTTCTTCGGCGACGCGCTCGAGAGCATGCGCCGGTTCGACGCGCTCTCGCAGCGCTCGTCGGGCACCCTGCCGCAGCTCAGCCTCAAGCCCGTGAGCGAGGTGCTGCTCGACCCGCAGGTGATCCAGCGCTTCCGCGGCCGCTATCGCGAGCAATTCGGCGCCATCGCCGACGACGATCCGCTCTATGGCGCCATCAGCGCCGGTCATCGTTACGCCGGTATGGAGCACTGGCTGCCGTTCTACTACGAGACCCTCGAGACAATCTTCGACTATGTCCCCGATGCCGCCGTGAGCCTCGACCACGAGGTCGAGGAGATCCGCGCCGACCGCCTCGCGGGCATCGCGGACTTCTATGCCGCACGCCAGTCGCTGCTTCGCAGCAAGGAGACGCACGGCTCAGCCCCCATCTACCGGCCGGTGCCGCCGGAGCAGCTCTTCCTCGACGATGCGGAATGGGGCCGCCGCCTCGGCGAGCGGCACGTGGCACAGCTCTCTCCCTTTGCCGCACCACCCGAGGCGCGGGTCGCCTACGACGCCGGCGGCCGGCGCGGTCGTGATTTTTCCGAGGCGCGCGCAAATCCTAACCTCAATGTCTTCGAGGCCGTGCGCCTCGCGCTCGAGGCGGAGAAGCGGGCCGGCCGTCGCACAGCGATCGCCGCCTATAGCACCGGCTCCGCCGAGCGGCTGAAGAGCCTGCTCGGCGAGCATGGCCTCGGCGCGGTTACGCACATCGAGCGGTGGGAGGAGTTGCTGGCGCTGCCAGCCGGCGGTACCGGCCTGCTCGTACTCGGCATCGAGAACGGTTATGTGACCGACGGTTTCGAGCTGGTCACCGAGCAGGACATACTCGGCGACCGCCTCGCGCGCCCCGCGCGGCGCCGCCAGAACCTCGATCAGCTGATCACGGAGATCTCGACCCTGATCGCGGGCGACCTGGTCGTGCATGTCGACCACGGTGTCGGCCGCTACGACGGGTTGGTCACCCTCGACGTCGCCGGCGCGCCGCACGACTGCCTGCGCATCCTCTATGCCGGCGACGACAAGCTGTTCGTGCCCGTGGAGAACCTCGAGGTGCTCTCACGTTACGGCTCCGAGGGTACCGATATCGTGCTCGACAAGCTCGGCGGCGTCGCCTGGCAGTCGCGCAAGGCGCGGGTCAAGGAGCGCATCAAGCAGATCGCGGGCGAGCTCATCGCCATCGCCGCCGAGCGCCAGCTGCGACAGGGCGAGCCGATGCCGGCGCCCGAGGGAGTCTACGAGGAGTTTGAGGCGCGGTTTCCCTATCCCGAGACAGACGATCAGCTGAAGGCGATCGCCGACACGCTCTCGGATCTCGCTTCCGGCAAGCCGATGGATCGCCTGATCTGCGGGGACGTCGGCTTCGGCAAGACCGAGGTGGCGCTCCGTGCCGCCTTCATCGCGGCGATGCTGGGGACGCAGGTGGCCGTCGTGGTGCCGACCACGCTGCTGGCGCGCCAGCACTTCCGCACCTTCACCCAGCGCTTCGCGGGGCTGCCGGTGCGCATCGCGCAGCTGTCGCGGCTGGTCCCCGCGCGCGACGCCGCGGCGATCAAGAAGGAGATCGCCGAGGGCCGCGTCGACATCGTGATCGGGACCCACGCGCTGCTGGCGAAATCGATCGCCTTCAAGAATTTAGGCTTGCTGGTCGTCGACGAGGAGCAGCACTTCGGAGTGGCGCAGAAGGAGCGGCTGAAGCAGCTCCGAGCCAATGTCCACGTGCTCACGCTGACGGCGACCCCGATTCCGCGCACGCTTCAGATGGCCCTCGCGGGCGTCAAGGAGATGAGCATCATCGCGACCCCGCCGGTCGATCGCTTGGCGGTGCGCAGCTTCGTGATGCCCTACGATCCCCTGGTGATTCGCGAGGCACTGCTGCGCGAGCATCATCGTGGCGGGCAGTGCTTCTACGTCGCCCCGCGCATCGGGGATCTCGAGGAGCTTCGCACCGACCTCAAGCGGCTGGTGCCGGAGATCAAGATCGGCGTCGCTCACGGCCAGATGGCCGCGAGCGAGCTCGAGAGGGTGATGGGCGCCTTCGACAACGGCGGCTTCGACGTGCTGCTCTCCACCAACATCATCGAATCCGGACTCGACATTCCCACCGCCAACACGCTGGTGGTGCATCGCTCCGATATGTTCGGCCTGGCGCAGCTCTATCAGCTCCGCGGCCGCATCGGCCGCGGCAAGCAGCGCGCCTACGCCTATCTGAC
>DATFRA010000054.1:0-14635 GCA_035263705.1 Allostellaceae bacterium | reverse complement strand
GGCGGCTGGGCCGAGATCGCGGCCGAGGCAGGATTCGTCTCCGTGCATTTCGTCAACGTGGCCGGGAGCCTGCTGGTGGCGCCCTTTGGCGGCGTCGACCGGCGGATGTCGACGGCGCCCTTCTGCGTCGGCGTGCCGCGGAGGGGCGCGCTACCGATCATCCTCGACTTCGCGACCTCGCTGGTGGCCGAAGGCAAGGTGCTCGTCGCCTCCAACGGCGGCAAGCCGCTGCCGCCGGGCGCGCTCATCGAGCCCGACGGGAGGCTCTCGACCGACCCGCAGACGCTCTATGGCCCCATCACCGGGCCCGGCCAGCGCACGCCCGGAAAGGGCAAAGGCTCGATCCGCGCCATGGGCGAGCACAAGGGCTCGGGCCTCGCCTTCATGTGCGAGATCCTCGCGGGCGCCCTCACTGGCGGCGGTTGCGCGGGACCGGCTTCGCGCGACCGGATCACCAACGGCATGCTCTCGATCTACATGTCGCCGGCGGCGTTCGACTCCGCCGATGGTTTCGCCGAGGAGCTTCGCCGCTACGTCGACTTCTTCAAGAGCTCGCGCTCCGATCATGGCGATGGCGAGGTGCTGACGCCCGGCGAGCCCGAGCTCCGCTACCGCGCCAGGCGCCTCAAGGAGGGCGTACCGCTGGAGGCCGAGACCTGGGACGCGCTCCGCGCGGCGGCGCGTGGCGCGAACCTTGACGAAAAATGGGTCGCGGGGTTGGTGGCTTAGCCCCGACACCTATTTCGATGCGAGCTTCCCGTCCTTCTTGGGCTCCACTCCAGAAATCTCCGTTACCAGCTTCTGCACCATGGCGTCGGCGAAGGACCCGAAATCGTCGATCTGCAGGACGAAGGACCCGGGGCCGCCGATCACGTTCTCCTTGTAGTAGGTCGGTAGGCCGCCTGGCGGCTGGGTGTGCGCAATGAAGCCGAAGTTCGGGTTGAGATTGATGATCGCGAGCCCGTTGACGACGATTCCCTTCGCCACCGCGTCGTCGCGCGCATCGCTGATGGGACGGCCGGAATTGTTGGTCCCGTCGCCCGCGACATCGATGACGCGCCGCGGACTCGACATGGCGGAGACGTCGAAGCGCTTGACGGCGAAATCGAGCCCGTCGCTGATCGACGTGTGCCCGACGAAGGAGCGCGGCGCGGTCCGGATCTGGGCCGCCACGACCGCGGCACCCTCGCCGTCGCGGATCACGGACCAGTCGACCACGACCTTCTGCTCGCCGACGCTCGACCACTCGACGAAGCTCACAGCGATGGCGCCGGTCGGCCCCGATCGGATCGCGCTCAACACCTGCGGGTTCTCGAGCGCCGCGGCATAGCCCTCGCGCTCGAGCTTGAACTCCTCGTTGTCGATGCTGCGCGAGACGTCCGAAGTGAGGACCAGCTGCAGGTCGACGTTTTCGGCCCTGGCGCCGCAAGCGCCGCCGAGCCACAGGACCGCGCTTAGAAAGCTCAGTAATGCGCTGCGCATGAGCCCTACTCCCGTTACAAGGCGCCGGCCCCACGAATCAAGTATAGCGCATCCTCGAGGGGTGGCTATCGGCGAGCCCAGGATTGACCCGGCTAGACGCTTTCGCGCCATTCACGGTCGTAGATCGTGCGCTTCCCCTCCCTCGCTTTCAGCGCATGCTTCGCCTGAATCCCCGCGGGACTTGCGGTGATGCGACCCCGCACGCTGGTCTCAGCCGACCAATCGCCGCGCGCGAAGCGGCACGTCATCTGGGTCTCGAGCGCGGCGCTCGAGGGGTTCTCCGGATGAATGCGGAAGGTGCGGATCGTGCTCTCGCTCATGCTGAGGCCGATCTCCTCGATCCGTCCGGTTCCCATATCCTCGGTGATGGTCAGGACGTGCTCGCCGGTCGCCGGATCGGTCATCTCCTCCCGTCGGTATCCCCCGGGCCGCTCGGTGGTCCAGGTGAAACTCGACGCCGCCTCCGGCGCCCCAATCGCGACGCCATCGCCACTCCGCGGCACGCGCGCCGGCAGCAGGACCCGGCAGCGCGAGGCGTTGAGAGTGACCCGACTGGACTTCGCCGCCGGCCAAAGCATCGGCCAGTATGAGGTCGAGACCGCGAGGCGCAGGCGGTTCCCGGGCGCGATGCTGTCTGCGAGGCCGAAGAGTGGAACCTCGATGGTCTGGCCGTTGACTCGAGGCCTGCGCGGCGCGGAGAAATCGTCGCCGAGCGCCAGGTTGCGCGCGCCCCAGCTCAGCCGTCGCGATCGGCCGTCGGGTGTCACCTCGCAGAGCCGCACCACGATTTGTCCTCCGGGCTCGTTCGCCTCGAAATCGAGCAGCACCGTGGGTATCCCGATGATCTCGATGACGCGGTCGAGTGGAGCAGTGTCGAAGACGAGCGACGTCCGATCCTCTCGGCTCTGATCTCCCGGCAACTCCGGACCGCGCTCGCTGCTGAAGATCGGCATGAACTCGCCGGCACCGCTTCCGACAACGAGGGCGGACGGCAGGTCGACCCGATGCGGCTCCTGCGGCGATGGGGTGAGACCGTTCAGCCCGAGCCACCAGGTCTGCGGCTCCATCGTCGGCGCCGGCCACTGCGGCTCGCTGATCCACCGGCCCGGGCGATCGTCCGGCGTCGGTGAGACCGTGAATCCGCTGGGCATCCAGGCCATGAGCATCGGCTCGTGCATGATCCCGGTCTGCCGCCCTTTCAGCCAATGATCGAGCCAGCGCAGCGTCTCCTGGAGGTAGCCGATCGCCGGACCGGGGATGCCGAGATGAGGATACCGGTGCGCCCACGGACCGAAGATACCGAGCCGCGGCCCGCTGAGCCCCCCAATCATCCGAAGCATCGTGCTGGCGAAGGCCGGGTCTGCCCAGCCCGCCGACATCAGCACCGGACAGGCGATCTCGGAGTAGTCGATCGATGCCGAGCGCCACGCCTCATCGCGGCAGGGATGCCCGAGCCACGCTTCGGTCATCGGCCGCGCCGCCGAGAGACGAGCGAGCCACATGTCGCGCCACCGCTCGCCGACGATCGCGGGGTCGGGCGGCCGCGTCGCATAGCTCATTTGCGCCACGATCGAGCGCAGAGTCGCCGTCGAGAGGCAGCCGCCGGGATAGCGGAGCGCATAGCGGTCGTCGATGCCGGCGGCGCAGACGATGGTCTTGAGTGCGGGCGGACGGCGCTCCGCCGTCTGCATCGCGATTGCCGCGCCCCAGGAGAGGCCGAACATAGCGACCTCGCCGCTGCACCAGGGCTGCCGCGCGAGCCAGGCGATCGCCTCGACGGCGTCGTCGACGTACTGCGACGTGAACTGATCGCCGTAGACACCCTCGGAATCGCCGACGCCGCGTACGTCGAGCCGGATGCACGCGTAACCGTGGCCCGCTAGGTAGCCGTGGGTCGCGCCATCACGGAGCGCAGTCATGTCACGCTTGCGATAGGGAATGTACTCGAGCACCGCCGGCACCGGCCGGCTGCCGGCTGTTTGCGGCAGCCACACGCGTGCCGCGAGCCGGACGCCATCACTCAGGGGAATCCAGAGGTTCTCGATCTCGCGGACGGCGAAAGGCAGCTCAGTGACACCACGCATCCTCTCGTCCTCCGGAACTATGGCGCCTGGCCCGAACTCTCGACCCGCCGCAACGCGCCGGTCGTGACGCCCTCGCGGCGCAGCTCCCGTGGGCTCCTGCCATAGCGGCGGCGGAACGCGCGGCTGAACGCCGAGGCCGACGCGAAGCCGCAGGCGACCGCGATCTCCACCAGGCTTCGCCGGGTCTGCTGCAGCAAACGGCGCGCCGCGTCGAGCCGAAGGTCGAGGTAGTAAGTGCGCGGCGCGGCGCCCAGATGGCGGGTGAAGAGCGTCTGCATGGATCGCGCGCTCAACCCGATCTCGGCCGCGATGCGCGCGATCGTGAGCGGCTCTTCGATCGATCCCTCCATGAGCCGGATCGCGGCGGTAAGCCTCGGCTCGACGAAACCGAGCCGGCCGACCTGGACGATCGGTTGGCGATCCGCCGGCAGGTGCTCCTGATCATAGATGAAGATGCTCGCGACATTGAGCGCGATGGTCATGCCGTGCTGCACGCGAATCAAGTGCAGCATCATATCGAGGGCGGGCGTTGCGCCTCCTGCGGTGAATCGGTCGCGATCGATCACGAAGCGATCCGCGACCACGTCGACCGCGCGGAAAGCCGCGGCGAACTCGTCCACCTCCTCCCAATGCGCCGTCGCCCGGTAGCCGTCGAGCAGGCCGGCTTTCGCGAGGAGCCAAGCTCCAGACTCGATCCCTCCAAGCGGCACGCCGGCGCGGGCGACCGCGCGCAGCCGCGCCGCCAGTCCGGCGCCGCGTCTCTGCGCCTCGAAGGCGGCGACGACGATGAGCGCGTCGCGCGATCGCTTGGGATCGAGCGCACCGGAAACCGGGAGCGGAACGCCGCTCGAGCTCAATGCGGATTTCCCATCGGGCGAGACCAACCGCCAGTCGTAGAGAGGGCGGCCGGACACGCGATTGGCGGCGCGCAGGGGCTCCATGGTTGCCGCCAAGGACATCAGCGAGAAGCCGTCGACCACCAGCAGGTCGATAACGAGCGGTTGATCCGTGGTTCGGGCCGAGAACAGCATTGCCGAAAGTGACCAAATCGTTTCCAATTATGGACAATTTGGTCCGGCCGATCCACCTAAACTGACGGCGTGCCGAACCTTGTGCTGTTCATGGCGGATCAGTTGCGCGCCGATGCACTTGGCTGTTTCGGTAATCCCTTAGCGCGCACTCCGGTGCTCGACGCGGTGGCGGCAAGCGGCGCTCGACTGAGCGCGCACATGACCCCAAACCAGATTTGCTCGCCGAGTCGCGCGAGCCTGTTCTCGGGTCTCTACGCGCGAAACCACGGATTGGTCCACAACGGGATCGCGCTCCGTGACGACATCGGGCTGCTGCCGCATGCGCTTGCGCGAGCGGGATTTCGGACTCATGGCATCGGCAAGTTCCATTTCCAGCCAATCCTGGCGCCGGCCGCGTTCCGCATGCCGGAATCGAACGCCTTTTGGGGTCTGCCTGAAAGCACCGGCTGGCGTGGTCCCTACTATGGCTTCCAGACCGCCGAATTCGTCATCGGCGAAAGCGCAGCGGTGACCGTCGCGGGACACTATGCGCGCTGGCTCGAGGCGACCGACCCCGATGCGGTCGAGTTCTATCGGCGCGAGCGTGCTGTCGCGCAGCCGCCCGCTGATCTCGACGAGGTCTGGAAATGCGCGGTGCCGGAGCACCTTCACTACAACCGTTGGATCGCCGACCGCGCCTGCGCCTTCCTCGCCGACCAGCGCCGTGAGAGCTTCTTCCTGTTCGTCTCCTTCCCTGACCCGCACCATCCATTCACGCCGCCCCGACCGTGGTGCGACATGTTCGATCCGGCCGAGGTTCCCGCGCCCAAGATGGTACCGGGCGAGCTGCTCCAGATGCCGGACTACATCGCCGGCAGTGGGGTGGTGGATCAAGGTGCCGAGGAGGGCCACAAGAGCTATCTCGACTTCTTGCTGTCGCCGGGAGCTTCACGGGAGCAAGGGTTCATGACCACGGTGGACCGCATCAGCGACGCCACGCTTCGCCTCGCCATCGCGCATACCTACGGCTCGGTCGCGATGATCGACGACTGCATCGGCCGAGTTCTCGGCGCGCTGCGCTCAAGCGGGTGCGCCGATGACACCTTTGTCGTTTTCACGTCAGATCACGGCGAGTTCCTCGGCGACCACGGCTTACTGCGAAAGGGACCACCACCCTATCGCCAGCTGCTCAACGTCCCGATGCTGATCGCCGGGCCAGGAATCGACCCGATCACAATCGATACGCTGACCAGCCATGTCGACATAAGAGCGACGATGCTGGAATTGCTTGGCGTCGCGGGTGCCGCAGGCGATGGCATGTCGTTTGGATCGCTCCTGCGAGGCGAGACCGGTGTCGGCCGAGACGCGGTTTGGGCCGAATATCACCCGCGTGTCGCCGCGGAACAGTACAACCAGACGCTCATCACCCCGGACTGGCGGATCACCCTCTATCCTCGGCGCCCAATTTGGGGCGAGTTGTTCGATCGCCGCGCCGACCCCGGCGAGCATCGCAATCTCTTTCACGAACCGGAATTTCGGTCGGCGCGCGACCGGCTCATCGAGCGGCTTCAGCGCGAATGGCCCCCGGCACCCGACGCCGGCGGGGAGCGTATCGCCATCTACTGAATCCAATCAGGAAAGGGAGTAAGCGATGTCCAGAAAATCTCCGAAGCGCGGTCTCGATCGCCGCCAGGTGCTCGTAGGAGGCGCCGCAACGGCCCTGACACTATGGCCCGGGCTCGACACCCAGGCGCAAACCGCGCCCAGAGCCGGCGGCCGGTTGCGCCTCGGCTTGTCGCACGCAAACACCAACGACGCCTACGATCCCGCGTCCTGGGGCACCTCGGCCATCGTCAACATCGGCCTCTGGGGTGCGGTCTATAACAACCTCGTCGAGATCGGCCCGGGCGGTCAGGTCGTGCCCGAGCTGGCCGAGACGATCGAGCCCTCGGAGGACGCGAAGACCTGGACCTTCAAGCTGCGCAAGGGCGTCGCGTTCCACGACGGAAAGACACTCGACGCGGACGACGTCGTGGCGTCGTTCAACCATCATCGCGGCGCGGAGTCCAAATCAGCGGCCAAGGGGCTGGTTGCCCCGATCGCCGACATCAAGGCCGATGGCAAGGACACCGTCGTGGTCACGCTCAAAGAAGGCAGTGCGGACTTCCCGGTGCTCTGCAGCGATTATCACTTGGTGATCGGCGCCGCGCGCGACGGGAAGGTCAACTGGGACGCCAACAATGGCACGGGTGGCTACAAGTTCGACGCCTATCAGGTTGGTGTGCGCATGACGCTCAAGCGCAATCCCGGCTACTGGAAGGCCGGGCGCGCCCATTTTGACGAAGTCGAGATGCTCGCGCTGATCGATCCCGCGGCGCGCATGAATGCGATCGTCGCGGGCGAGGTCGACGCCATCAACCGCGTCGACCTCAAGGCGCTCAAGTTCCTGGAGCGAAACCCCGACGTCGTGATCGAGGAAGTCACGGGCACTCAGCACTTCACCATGCCGATGTTCACGGACACCGCGCCGTTCACGGACATGAATATCAGGCTGGCGCTCAAGCACGCGATCGATCGCGAGGCGCTGGTGCGCACCGTCTTGTTCGGCCACGGCCGACCCGGCAATGACAGCCCGATCACCCCGGCGAACCGGTATTTCGCGGCCGACATCCCGGTCCGGCAATACGATCCGGACAAGGCCAAGTTCTATCTCAAGGAGGCGGGACAGACCTCGCTCAAGGTCGATCTGTCGGCCGCCGACGCCGCCTTCAACGGCGCCGTCGACACCGCCGTGCTCTTCAAGGAGCATGCGGCCAAGGCCGGCATCGACATCAATATCGTCCGCGAACCCAATGACGGCTACTGGACGAACGTCTGGCTCAAGAAGCCGTTCGTGATGTGCTACTGGGCGGGCCGGCCGACCGAGGACTGGATGTTCAGCCAAGTCTATGCGAAGGGCGCCGACTGGAACGACACGCACTGGCAGAACGAGCGCTTCAATCAGCTCCTGCTCCAGGCGCGCGTCGAGCTCGACGGGGCGAAGCGCAAGGCGATGTACCACGAGATGCAGGAGCTCATCCGCGACGACGGCGGCGTCATCATCCCGATGTACGCCAACTACGTCGACGCCCGCTCAAAGAAGATCGCGCGTGGCCCGTCGATCGGATCGAACTACGACCTCGACGGCTGGAAGTGCATCGAGCGCTGGTGGATGGCGTAGGCGGGTCGGGCTACCGAAGCGAGGCGTTGAACTTCTCAAGCGCGGCGGCGCCCGGCACCAGCGCCGCGTCGTCGAGGGCGTTGAGCGCCGTCTCGACGGTGTTGAGGTGGTCGTGCAGGTCCTTGGGCGTCGGCTCGACGTAGAGCAGGCCGGTAACCACTTCGCCCGCAGCGTCACGCTCGAGCAGATAGCTCATGGCGGAAATCCGGTCATGCGGATCGTACTCGGCGTGCAGCTTGCGCAGGCGCAGCACCGAGCCGTCGTGCTGCGTCACGGTCTCGAGCGTGCCGGGCGCGTAGTCCACCGTGATCTCGTCGCGGCCCGTGATGAAATCCAGCCGATTGACGGCGTCGTTGTGCGCGCGCACGTAATCGAAGCTCTTGGTCGAGCCCGGATGGTTGTTGAAGGCGACGCAGGGGCTGATGCAATCGATGAACGCGGCGCCGTTGTGCGTGATCGCCGCCTTGATCAGCGGCACCAGCTGCGTCTTGTCGCCCGAGAAGCTGCGCGCGACGAAAGTGGCGCCCATCTGCATCGCCAGCCCGATCATGTCGATCGAGGCGTCGGTATTGAGGGCGCCGCGCTTGCTCTTCGAGCCGCGGTCGGCGGTGGCGGAGAATTGGCCCTTGGTGAGGCCGTAGACTCCGTTGTTCTCGACGATATAGAGCATGTTGACACCGCGCCGGATCGAGTGCGCGAACTGCCCGAGGCCGATCGAGGCTGAATCACCGTCGCCGGAGACGCCGAGATAGACGAGGTCTCGGTTGGCGAGATTGGCGCCCGTGAGTACCGAGGGCATGCGGCCGTGCACGCTGTTGAAACCGTGCGAGGCGCCGAGGAAGTAGGTCGGCGTCTTCGACGAGCAGCCGATGCCTGAGAGCTTCGCGATCCGATGCGGCTGCAGCGCCAGCTCGAAGCAGGCCTGGATGATGGCGGCGCTGATGGAATCATGACCGCAGCCCGCGCAGAGCGTGGAGACCGCACCCTCGTAGTCGCGCCTCGTATATCCGAGCTTGTTGGTCGGGAGCTGCGGATGGTGCAGCTTGGGCTTCGCAAGATAGGTCATGGAGTGGCCGCCTTCCTGAGCGGGGTCACCGTATAGGCCGAGAGCTTCTCGGCGATCCCTGCCGTGATGAAGCGCGCGGTGATCGGCGTGCCGTCGTAGTGCAGCACCGGGATCACCCGTGCGGGATCGACCGAGCCTTCGTTGATGAGGAGAGTGCGGAGCTGCGCGTCGCGATTCTGCTCGACCAGAAATACCTTGTCGTGCTCGGCAACGAAGCGCAGCACATCGTCCGCGAAGGGGAAGCCGCGCACGCGCATGGTGTCGAGATGGATGCCGCGCTCCTCCAGCGCCTCGAGCGCCTCCTTCATCGCGGGCGTGGTCGAGCCGAAATAGAGCGCGCCGAACCGCGTCGGCTGCTTGGCGGAGCGCCGGATCGGCGCCGGCACCAGCTTCTTCGCGGTCTCGAACTTCCTGATGAGGCGGTCCATGTTGTCGACATAGACCGGTCCCTCCTCGCTGTATTTCGCATACCGGTTCTTGGTAGTGCCGCGCGTCAGGAACGCGCCGCGCCGCGGATGCGTGCCCGGCAATGTGCGATACGGAATGCCGTCGCCGTCGACGTCGAGGTAGCGCCCGAATTCCTTGCCGGCCTCGAGCATCTCGCCGGTCATGATCTTCCCCCGGTCCATCCGCCGGCTGTCGTCCCAAGCGAGCGGCTCGCAGAGCCAGTCATTCATGCCGATGTCGAGGTCCTGCATCACGAAGATCGGCGTCTGCAGCCGGTCGGCGAGGTCGAAGGCCAGCGCGCCGAACTCGAAGCACTCGTGCGGATCCTCGGGGAACAGCAGCACGTGCTTGGTGTCGCCGTGCGAGGCGTAGGCGCAGAGCAGGATATCGGACTGCTGTGTGCGTGTGGGCATACCGGTCGAGGGACCGCCGCGCTGCACGTCGAAGATCACCGCGGGAATCTCCGCGAAGTAGGCGAGGCCGATGAACTCCTGCATCAGCGAGATGCCGGGTCCCGAGGTGCAGGTGAAGGCGCGCGCGCCATTCCAGGCCGCGCCGATCACGATGCCGATCGAGGCGAGCTCGTCCTCCGCCTGGATGATCGCGTGGCGCGCCTTCTTGGTTTCGGGATCGATGCGGAAGCGTGCGCAATGGCGCATGAAAGCCTCGGCCATCGAGGACGACGGCGTGATCGGGTACCAGGCCGCCACGGTGGCGCCGCCATAGACCGCTCCCAAGGCCGCAGCGCTGTTGCCGTCGATGAAGATGCGATCCCCGACTGCGTCCGCGCGTCGGACCGTGATCGGCAGCGGGCACGTCAGGTTCTTGAGCGCGTAGTCGCGACCCAGATGGAGCGCATGCACGTTGGGCTCGATCAGTTTCTCCTTGCCGCGGAACTGCTGGCCGATCAGCGTCTCGATCGCGGAGACGTCGAGCTCGAGGAGCGCCGAGAGCGCGCCCACGTAGATGATGTTCTTGAAGAGCTGGCGCTGCCGCGCATCCGTGTACTCGCTGTTGCAGATCTCGGTGAGCGGCATGCCAATCACGGTGACATCATCGCGGAACTTGGACTTCGGCAGCGGCTTGGTGGAATCGTAGAAGAGATAGCCGCCGCTCTCGATCTCCTTGAGGTCCTCGTCCCAAGTCTCCGGGTTCATCGCGACCATGAGGTCGACGCCGCCGCGGCGGCCGATGTGGCCCGCCTCGGAGACCCGCACCTCGTACCAGGTCGGCAGCCCCTGGATGTTCGAGGGGAAGATGTTGCGCGAGGCGACCGGCACGCCCATGCGCAGGATGGTCTTGGCGAAGAGGGTGTTGGCGCTGGCGGAGCCCGAGCCGTTGACGTTGGCGAACTTGACGACGAAGTCGTTGACGCTGGCTATTGGCTGCGACATGCCGGTCCCGCTTGTGCCATATCGAGAAGGAATTTCCGCATGTCCCAGGCGCCCGTGGGACAGCGCTCCGCGCAAAGGCCGCAGTGCAGGCAGACGTCCTCGTCCTTCGCCATGATGCGGCCGGTCTTCAAGGCATCGGAGATGTAGAGGTCCTGGGTTAGGTTCCTGGCGGGCGCGTTGAGCCGCCCGCGCAGGTCTTCCTCGGTGCCGTTCTCCGTGAAGGTGATGCAGTCGACGGGGCAGATGTCCGCGCAGGCATCGCACTCGATGCAGAGATTGTGGGTGAACACCGTCTGCACGTCGCAATTGAGGCAGCGCTCGGTCTCGAGATACCCCTGCCCTTGGTCGAAGCCGAGCTCCACCTCGACCTTCACGTCCTTAAGCGCCACGTCGAGCGCGCGCAGCGGCACCTTGTAGCGGCGGTCGTTCGAGATCTCGTTGTTATAGCTCCACTCGTGGATGCCCATCTTCTGGCTCGCGAGCGTCACCATCGGCGGCGGCCGCTGGGTCACGTCCTCGCCGTTGAGCAGCTTGTCAATGGAGATCGCGGCCTGCTGGCCGTGCGCCACGGCCCAGATGATGTTCTTCGGTCCGAAGGCCGCATCGCCGCCGAAGAACACCGTCGGGATGCTCGACTGCATCGTGACAGTGTCGACCTTGGGCATGCCCCAGCGGTCGAACGCCAGGCCCGCGTCGCGCTCGATCCAGGGAAAGGCATTCTCCTGGCCGATCGCCACCAGCACGTCGTCGCACTCGAAATGCTGGTCAGGCTCGCCCGAGGGCGCCAGGCTCCGCCGGCCCTTATCGTCGTATTTCGCCACCACCTTCTCGAAAGTGACGCCGGTTAGACGACCCGCCTTGCGGGTGAATTCCTTCGGCACGAGGAAGTTCAGGATCGGGATACCCTCGTGCATGGCATCCTCCTTCTCCCAGGGTGACGCCTTCATCTCCTCGAAGCCGCTGCGCACGATCACCTTGACGTCGTCGGCGCCGAGCCGGCGCGAGGTGCGGCAGCAGTCCATCGCGGTGTTGCCGCCGCCGAGCACGATCACGCGCTTGCCGATCTTGTCGATATGGCCGAACGAGACGTTTGAGAGCCAGTCAATGCCGATGTGGATGTTGGCCTTGGCTTCCGCGCGCCCGGGAATATCGAGGTCGCGGCCGCGCGGCGCGCCGCTCCCGACGAAAATCGCGTCGTAGCCATCGCCCATCAGCCCCTTGAGGCTGTCGATGCGCTCGCCGAGCCGGAGTTCGATGCCGCCGATGCCCGTGATATAGCCGACCTCTTCGTCGATCACGGTCTCCGGCAGGCGGAAGCGCGGAATCTGGCTGCGGATCATGCCGCCGGCCTTGCGATCGCCATCGAAGATCACGAGGTGATAGCCAAGGGGCGCGAGGTCCCGCGCGACGGTAAGTGAAGCGGGGCCGGCGCCCACCAGTGCGACGCGCTTGCCGTTCTTCTTGACGGGCGCGATCGGGAGCCGTCCGCGGACGTCGTCTTTGTTGTCGGCGGCCACGCGCTTCAGTCGGCAGATTGCCACCGGCTCCTTCTCGACTCGGCCGCGCCGGCATGCGGGCTCACACGGCCGGTCGCAGGTGCGCCCAAGGATCCCCGGAAACACGTTCGAGACCCAATTGACCATGTAGGCGTCGGTATACCGGCCGGCCGCGATCAATCGGATGTATTCGGGCACGGGCGTGTGTGAGGGGCACGCCCACTGGCAATCCACGACCTTGTGGAAATAGTCGGGTTGGGTGACGTCGGTCGGCTTCAAGGCGACTCCCTAGACCTTATAATGGTGGATTATCCGCCGACATCACCGGGGCCGTCCTGCGCGGCCGGCGAAGTCCACCTGAGTGTCCCATACATGAGTGAGCGGCGTCCGCCGCCTTTGGATCGATGAATTCGTGAGGCTCGACCGTGTGAAGGACGGCTCCCGCTATGACCTGCCTCGAGCCGAGCCGGGCGATCGAGGGTCCCCGGGCCGGGAAAGGCGCGCCAAGATAACCCCATCGAGCGCGAAATCGCAACGCCCATGAAGGGGTTAGGGCTGAACGGGTCGGCTGACCGACGGCCTCCAGGTCCAGCATCCGGGTTGCCTTGCAACAGAAGCGGCGCGGCGAGCGATCATGCCGCAATTCCTATCCGGAATCGCAGCGATGACAACATCTCCGCGCCGCCCAAGCAGCTATGGCGCTGCGTCAATCTCCCTGTCCCGCCAAAGCACGCCAAGACCGGGCGAACAAACTCGGCTCTTGCTCTATTGGCCGACCGGACGCCAGGGATCGGAGAACGGGCTCGGCTCGGGCGTCGGCTCGGGCGCCGGCGCCATTGGCTCCGGGGCAGGGGCGACTGGCATCGGCTTCGGTGCCGCCGCCTTGCGCGGAGCGGCCTTCTTGGCGGGCTTCGCAGCCTTGCGCGGCGTTGCCTTCTTTGCCTTTTTGGCTTTCGCGGCCGATTTGCGCGCTGCAACCTTCCGCCGGGCCCCCTTCGCCGCGGCTTTGCCGCGCGCGGATTTCTTTTTAGCCTTCCTCTTGGTCGCTTTGGCCATGGTCTCTGTCTCCTTTTGTGGCGCCCCCGGACGACCTTTCGGCGGATTGCCGAGGTCGTGTCCTAGGATGCTAAAAGACGCCGCCACAGTAAAGCACGGTACGCCCCGAAACTCACGACCGACTCGACGGAAACATCGAGGTCGGTGAGCGCCGCAAGCGAGCAGCCATGAAAGCCGCCATCATCGTCCGCCCTTGCCTCCGCATTTCGATATGAGCGAATGGAGCCGATCGCGGGCAGCGCTCGCGAAATCCTCGCGGCGCGGCGCTGGCGCTTGGATCTGGAGCGCCGCCAAGATCGCGGCGCTGATCGTGGTCGCGGTGCCGGTGGTAGTGGTCGCGGTCTATCGGCTGCTGCCGCCGCCGGCGACGCCGCTGATGCTCATCCGCGCGGCTACGGGCGCGCCGATCCGGCAGCGCTGGGTCCCGTTGGCGCAGATCTCGCCCTCGCTCATACGCGCGGTGGTGGGCTCGGAGGACGCCCGCTTCTGCCTCCACCACGGCTTCGATTTCGAGGAGATCGGCGCGGCGCTCGAGCGATTCCGCGCCGGCGGCAAGCTCCGCGGCGCCAGCACGATCTCTCAGCAGACCGCAAAGAACATCTTGCTCTGGCCAGGCGGCGGGTTCCTGCGCAAGGGGATCGAGGCCTACATCACCGAGCTTCTGGAGCTCGGCTGGCCGAAATCCCGCATCCTCGAGGTCTATCTCAACGTGATCGAGTGGGGTGACGGTGTCTATGGCGCCGAGCAGGCCGCGGAGACACATTTCCACAAACCGGCCTCAGCGCTCACTCGGCGCGAGGCGGCGCTGCTGGCGGCGATCCTGCCGAATCCACGCACGCTTTCGGTCGAGCGACCCTCGCGCTACATCGAGGAGCGCGTCAGCACCATCGAGGCCCGCATGATGCCGGTGGAGGTGCCGGGTGCGCCAGGCTGCCGCTAGACGAGCGATCGCTACGGCTTACGCGCGGGCTTCGCGGGATACCAGGCCGGCAGGCGCTTCTCGGCAAAGCTTGCGAGGCCTTCGGCAGCTTCTGGCATCAGCCGGCGCGCGGCGCCCTCCTGGGCGAGCGCGTCGGCGAAGCGCGGCTCGCCGTCGTGAAGGAGGCACTCCTCGATGAGCGCCTTGGTCCTGGCGGTTGCCTCTGGCGCCGCCGTGAGCAGCGCCTCGATCGTGGGCGCCGCCGCGTCGTCGAGCCGACCCGGGGCGCAGACCTGGTGCACGAGCCCGATCCGATGGGCGGTCGCCGCGTCGAACCGCTCGCCGCTCAGCGCGAAGCGGCCGAGCGCGCGCGGCCCCAGCTTCCGCGTCAGCACGCCCATGATCGGCGCTGGCGTGATCCCCCAGCGCACCTCGCTCAGCGAGAAGACCGCGTCGGTGGT
>DATFRA010000053.1:0-4542 GCA_035263705.1 Allostellaceae bacterium | reverse complement strand
CCGGCGGCGAGCAGGCATGCGAGTGCCAGGATCCAACTACCAGTGCGCGGATTCATCGACCGAGGGCTCCCTGGGATTTGAGCTCGTTTGAGTCTATCAAACCATGTCTTATGTCATGCGAGCGTGACGCACTCTTAACTTTTCGAGCGTGCGCACGCGTGCCCTGCCGCGCATCCTCCGGCGCGGACATAAGGCGCGCAGCTGTGACGCGCTACCCGCCTAGCGTGGCCAGAGCCAGCCGAAAGTGCCGGCGGTGAGGGAAGCGTAGATCAGGCCGTCGAAGGCGGCTTTCACAGTGAGGGTCCAGGAGCGTCGGTACCAGATCGACAGCTGGCAAAGCGCGAGCGAGTAGCCGATGAAGGCGGTGGCGCCGGCGATCTGGAACACCTTGAGATAGGGCGCGCCCACTCCGAGCGCGCGGCTCGTGACGTAGGCGGTGAAGACGCCGGCGACGAGGAGGAAGACGAACCACTGAACCAGGTTGCTGGTCATATTGAACATGCCGTTCGGCATGACGGTCATGACCGCGACGGGCCCGTTTTTGACCTTCTCCTGGAACTCGGGGGATCTCATCTCCTCGCGCCCGCCGGGCCGGGGCACGAAGTAGTCCCCCGGCGGGATGGCGAAAGGCCGCAGCGCCTTAAGCACTTCATCTTCCCTTGGCATCCTCGGGAAGTCGTTCCGGTGCCAGAGCGGGGCCATATGGACGATCGAGCTCGCCACGAAGACGATCACGGCGGCGACGAGGATCGGCAGCCAGAGCGCGAACAGACTGATCATGAGGGCTCCCTGAGGTTCTTATCGGGCATCGAGCCGGCGGAGACTCTAATGCAAGGGGGGTCGGACGAGGAACCCCGAGGCCCCCCGGATGGGGGATTTCCAGCGACCGGCAGCCGCGTCCAAGCTATTGACCAGAAAGGCCCGGCGGGCATCCCCCAGGGGGAACTTCCGCCCTTCTTTAGCACTCAAAGTAGGCGACTGCTAGAATGCCCAACCAATCCACGGGAGATCTGATGACCAGCACAGCATTGGTTGCCCGTATGGGCGACCAGGCCCTCGCCGGCCCGCTCGGTAGCCTCGATGCCTACCTCGAGCGCGTCAGCCACATTCCGGTCCTCTCGCGCGACGAAGAGCGCGCACTCGCCGAGCGTTTCCGCGCGCAGGGCGACCTTCAGGCCGCCCGGCAGCTGGTGCTGTCGCACCTGCGTTTCGTCGTGCACATCGCCCGCGGTTACAGCGGCTACGGACTTCCGGTCGGGGACCTGATCCAGGAAGGCAATGTCGGCCTCATGAAGGCCGTCAAGCGCTTCGACCCGTCGCTCAACGTGCGGCTGGTGTCCTTCGCGGTTCACTGGATTCGCGCCGAGATCCACGAGTACGTGCTGCGCAACTGGCGGCTGGTGAAGATCGCCACCACCAAGGCCCAGCGCAAGCTGTTCTTCAATTTGAGGCGCCTCAAGAAGAACCTGACCTGGCTGTCGGCCGAGGAGACCAGAGCGGTGGCGCGCGATCTTGGCGTGGCCGAGAGCGAGGTCACCGAGATGGAGAAGCGCCTCGCCGCGCGCGACCTCTCGTTCGACCCGACGCCGGAGGCCGACGACGAGGAGAGCTACAGTCCCGCCGCCTACCTGCCGGCGCCGGATTCGGATCCGGCCATTTCGGTGGAGGATGCCGAGAGCGCCGACGACAGCTCGATGCGGCTGAAGAGCGCGCTGGGCCGCCTCGATGCCCGCAGCCGCGACATCGTCGAGCGACGCTGGATGTCCGACGAGAACAAGGCGACGCTGCACGAGCTGGCGGACAAGTACGGCGTGTCCGCCGAGCGCATCCGTCAGATCGAGGCGAGCGCCCTCGGGAAGCTCCGCGGCCTGATGGCCGCCGCCTGAGGCTCAACCGCCCTTAAGCTAGCGGGCAAAGGCCACGTCCTTTGCCCGCTGGCGCGCATACTCTGCCCCTTGGCCTGCGGAAGTCGCCGCAGGCGATTTGCGCCAATGAACCTGACAGCGTAGCGTCGCCCGGCATGCGCACCGTGGCGGAATGGCTCGGCGAGTACGGCGCGAGCCACCAGAACCCTACCAACAAGCTCCTGCACTGGGTGTGCGTGCCGCCGATCGTCCTCTCGGTGATGGGCTTTCTGTGGTCGCTCCCGGTGCCGGCGGCTTTCGCCGCCGCCTCGCCCTGGCTCAACTGGGCGACCCTCGCCGCCGCCGCCGCGGTTGTCTATTACTTCGCGCTCTCCCCGGCGCTCGCCGCGGGAGCGCTGCTCGCCTTCCTCGTGCTGCTCGCACTGACCGAATCGCTCTCACAGCTCCCCTGGCCGCTGTGGCTGAGCTCGCTCGTGATCTTCGTCGTCGCGTGGATCGGGCAGTTCTACGGCCACGCGGTCGAGGGCAAGCGCCCGTCCTTCTTCAAGGACGTGCAGTTCCTGCTGATCGGGCCTCTCTGGCTCCTCGCCGCGGCTTACCGGCGTTTCGGTCTGCCCTACTAGTCCCGCTGCGCCGCCGCGGCGACCACCGCCGCGGTTACAGTCTCGTGCAACTCCTTGTCGAGCGGATCGGGCACCAGCTCCTCGCCCGCAAAAGCCGCGATGGCCTCCGCACCCGCCATCAGCATCCGGTCGGTGAAGCATGGAGCGCGCGCCTCGAGCGCCCCCTTGAAGAGCCCGGGATAGGCGAGCAGGTTGTTGATGCCCTTGCCATCGGCCGCGAAGGCCGCGCCGCGCTCGCGCGCCAGCACCGGCTCGATCTCGGGCTCGGGGTTGGAGAGAGCGAAGATCACCTGACCCTCGCGCACCCACTCGGGCCGGATGAGGCCCTTGACGCCGGTGGTCGCGACCACGATGTCGGCGCGCTGCATGAGCGACTCGAGGGTGGCGCCGCGTCCGCCGAGCGCCTCGAAGCGTACGACGGCGTCGCGGCTCAGGTCCGTGCCGATGATGTCGCGCACCCCGTAAGCGAACAGCAGCCGCGCGATACCGTTGCCCGCCGCTCCGAGGCCGATCTGGCCGACGACGCTGCTGCGCAGGTCGCGCCGGGCATTGCGCGTGCCGTTGATCATCGCGGCGAGCGTTACCACGGCGGTGCCGTGCTGGTCGTCGTGCAGTACCGGCTTCCTCAGGCGCTTCCTGAGCTGCTGCTCGATCTCGAAGCATGCGGGCGCCGAGAAGTCCTCGAGCTGAATCGCCCCGAAGGAGGTCTCGATGCCGGCGATGATCTCGACCACGCGCGCCGGGTCGGTCTCGGTCATGAGGATCGGCACGCCGTTGATGCCGACCAGGTCGGCGAACAGGGCCGCCTTCCCCTCCATGACCGGCAGCCCCGCGAGCGGGCCGATGTCGCCGAGCCCGAGCACCGCAGTGCCGTTGGTGACGATGGCGACGGTGTGATCGCGGGCGGTGAACTCGCGTGCCGCCTCGGGGTCGTCACGGATCGCGAGGCACACGCGCGCCACGCCCGGAGTGTAGACGTCGCGCAGCGTCTGCATGGAGTTGATGGGCTGGCTCGCAACCGTGCGGATCTTGCCGCCGCGGTGGCGGTTGAACACCCGGTCGGACTTGCCCACGAAGCGCGCGATCGGCAGCTGCCCGATGCGCTCGTACAGCGAACGGTCGCACTCCTCGTCCATCTCGACGGTGATTTCCCACAGCGTTCTGCCCTGATCGCGCTTGAGGGCGCTCAGATGCTAGATCGTGAGCCCGGCATCCGCGATCACCTGCAGCACTTTGGCGAGACTGCCCGGCTTGTGGATGGTCTCGATGACCAGAATCTCAGGAATCTTCATGCGAACCCCCTCGCCGCTATACGATACGCGCCCGCGCCCGCATCGAGGAGTGCCCTCCGTGGCCAAAGCCGCCGAATCCGTCAAGCCCGCCGCCCGGGGCGCCAGCCTCGATCCGCTCGATCTCTACGGGGTGCGCGCAGCGCTCACCGAAGAGGAGCGGCTGGTGCAGGACTCGGTCGCACGGCTCGTGGACGAGGAAGTGCTGCCGGTCATCCAGCGCTGCTTCGAGGAGCATCGCTTTCCGCGCGAGCTGATCCCGCGCCTCGCGGCGCAGGGCCTGCTCGGCTCCTCGATCGACGGCTATGACTGCGCCGGGCTCAACGCCATCTGCTATGGGCTCATCTGCCAGGAGCTCGAGCGCGGTGACTCGGGAATCCGCAGCTTCGTCTCGGTGCAATCGTCGCTGTGCATGTATCCGATCTACGCCTTCGGCTCAGAGGAGCAGAAGCAACGCTACCTGCCGCGCATGGCGCGCGGCGAGGTGATCGGCTGCTTCGGGCTCACCGAGCCGCACGGCGGCTCGGACCCCGCGAACATGAAGACGCACGGCAGGCGGCGCGGCGGCGACTGGGTGATCAATGGAGCGAAGATGTGGATCACCAACGGCGCGATCGCCGACCTCGGCGTCGTCTGGGCGATGACGCCTGAGGGCATCCGCGGCTTCCTCATCGAGAAGGGCACGCCCGGATTCTCGGCGCCCGAGATCCACCACAAGTTCTCGCTGCGCGCCTCGGTGACCGCAGCGCTCTACTTCGACAACGT
>DATFRA010000052.1:0-12248 GCA_035263705.1 Allostellaceae bacterium | reverse complement strand
CCATGACCGGGCGGATCTCGCCCTTCATCGCGCGCAGCAGGATACGGCCGACCTGCTCGCCGACGATGTGCATGTCGACATGCGGATAGGTCTTGTAGCCGATGAGCGCCGTGCAATGACGCACCATCTTTTCGGTGAGATTGGCGTGGAGGTCGCAGGTGACGGCGATCGGGAGATCCGGCGCGATGGCGCGGATTTCCTCGAGGAGCGTGCCCTCGCCGTCGGGCGTGGTCTCGACGACCATGGCGCCGTGCAGGTCGAGGAAGGCCGCGTCGCAGCCACGCCGCACCGCCTCGAGGATCGGCGTCACCATCATTTCGTAGGCGGCCTTCTCGACCGTGCCGCTGGGCATCGCCTCGGCGGCGACGGGCGTCGCCACCTCGGCGCGAACCTCGCGCGCGAGCTTCAGATAGGCGCCGAACGGCATCGCGGTGCCCTCGTAGGCGCGGCGGGCGTCAGCGCCGAAGTAGGCGCCCCATTCCTCGAAGCGCCGCCAGTCCGTGCGGATCGGCGAGAAGGTGTTGGTCTCGTGCTTCATCATCGCGATGACGAAACGCCGGGCCATCTAGGCGTCCGCGCCGTAGAGCGTCTTGGGATCGACGATGGGCTCGGCGATCCGCTCGAGCTTGTCGTCGCGCACCGCGCGGAAGAAGCAGCTCCGCGTCCCTGTGTGGCAGGCGGCACCCGTCTGGTCCACCAGCAGCAGGAGCGCATCGCCGTCGCAATCGACCCGCAGCTCGACGAGCCGCTGCGTCTGCCCCGAGGTTTCGCCCTTGCGCCAGAGTTTTCGCCGCGAGCGCGAATAGTACGTGACCTCGCCGCTTGCCAGCGTCTGCTCGACAGCCTCTTGATTCATCCAGGCGAGCATCAGGATCTCGCCGGTGTCGTGCTGCTGCGCCACCGCGGCGACGAGACCGTCGCGATCGAATTTGAGAGTGGGCAGCAGCGCCGCGGCGGCGCTCGGCGGGTGGGCGGACATAAGGTCTCCGGACCGGGGTCGTGCGGCTCAGTATTACGCGCGCGACCCCGCCGGCCGCAACTCGGGAGCAAGCCTACGGCTTCAGCGTCATCCCTTGCGGACGGATGAGGCCGTCGACGTTGGGCGAGAAGCCCTCGAGGCGCGCGGTCGTGCCCCAGATCCACTTGATGTGGAAAAGAAAGATATAGGCGTCGTCGGCGAGATAGAGGCTCGCGGCGTCCTTGTAGAATTTGAGCCGCTCAGCGGGCGCCGTCACGTGACGCGCGTTGGCGAGCGCCTCGTCCACTTTCGGGTTGCAGTAGTGGCTCCAATTGAGCGAGCCGTCGCACTGCAGCCAGATATTGATGTTGCCGTCGGGATCCGGCCGGCCGCTCCAGAACACCAGTGTCGCCTGGTAGTCGCCCTTGGTGGCCGCCGCGACGAGTGTGTTCGCCTCGGCCGACTCGATCTTCATCTCGTAGCCGGCCTCGCTGACCATCGACTGGATCACCTGCGCCACCTGCTGGTCGATCGGGCTGTTCGCGATCAGCAGCGTGAACGCGGGATGCTCGACGCCGGCCTCCTTGAGGAGCCGCTTCGCCTTCGCGAGGTCGCGGCCGGGCACCGGAATGTCCGTGTCATAGTAGGTCGATCCCGGCAGGATCGGCTGGTTGTTGGGTACGTACTTCCCGGCGAACACCACCTGGTTCAGCACGGCGCGGTCGATCGCGGCGTCGAGCGCCTGGCGTACCCGCACGTCCTCCGCGAGCGGCTTCGCGGCCGATGAACCCTTCAGATTGATGGAAAGGTGGTAGTAGAGCGTCGCCGGGCTCTCGACGAGCTTGAGGTTGGAGTCGGAGGCGATCGTAGGCGCGTCGGTCGGTGGCACGCGCTCGATCATGTCGAAGCCCCCTGCCTTGAGGTTGGCGAGCCGCACGGCGCTGTCGGGCACGGGCACGAACTCGATCTGGTCGATCTGGATCGCCGCCGCATTCCAGTAGCGATCGAATTTCTCGACCGTGATCTTCTCCTGCGGGACGCGTGAGCGGAACTTGTAGGGGCCGGCGCACACGGGGTTGGCGCCGAACTTGTCACCCCCGACGGCGCCCGCCTTGGGCGATACCATCATGCCCGCGCGGTCGGAGAGCACGCCGACCAACGGCGCGCTAGGCTCGGAGAGGTGGAAGGCCACCGTGAGCGAGTCGATCGGCTCGACGCTCGTCACCTGCTTGAGCTCGGTCTTGCGCTTGGACCAGGCGGCCGCCTGATACCGCTCGATGTTGTATTTGACCGCATCCGCATTGAAGGGCTCGCCGTCCTGGAATTGGACGCCCGGCCTCAGCTTCATCGTGAGGGTGAGGTTGTCCGCCGACCACGACCATTCGGTCGCGAGCTGCGGCAGGTAATTGAGCTTGGCGTCAATGTCGACCAGTTTGTCGCAGAGGCTCGCGAACACCACCCGGCCCGCGAAGGAGACGCCGCTCGCGGGGTCGAGCAGGTCGGGGTCCTCGTTGAGGGCGATCTTGAGCGTGCTGGCCTGCGCGGACCCCAGCAAGAGCCCAGCTGTTAAAATTCCAATACCGATCGATCGCGCCATGTTCCCTCCCTTCGCCAGCCGGCCGCTTTGACCCGTGCCCGCCCGAGTATAGGCACGGGTTCGCCGATCGGCGACGGGATTGGCGCCGAGCGATCAGGCCGCTTTCTGGCGCGGCAGCGGCTTGCCGGTCTCGAGCAGGCTCTTGAGGCTCGAGAGGACGCTGGGCCAACCCTGGGAGACCGCCTCGATGAATTTCGAGCCGGCGCGGTCGATCTCGTGGGTAACCGTGAGCTTCACCGTCTCGTGCGCGGGCTCGATGAGAAAGGTCGCGCGCGAATACCCCTCGGCCTTGAGCTCCGGCCGGAACTCGTTCCGCCACTTGATGATGAGGCGACGCGGCGGGTGGGCCTCGATGATCTCGCCGGTGTCGGTGACGCGGCCATCCGGGTAGATGAGCTTCCACGACGAGCCCGGCTTCCAGTCCGACTCCGCCGAGATGTCGTGCCAATAGACCCGTATGAATTCGGGTTTGGTGAGGTGTTCCCAGAGGGTCTCGGGGGTGGTGCGGATGTAGGTGACATAGACGAAGCGGTCGCTCATCGGCCTTCCCTTTCCAGTTTTCGTTTGAGATCCGCGAGGGCGCCGAGACGCCCGCGCTCGAACTTGTCGATCCAGCGGTCCGCGATCTCGTGGATCGGGACCGGGTTGAGGTAGTGCAGCTTCTCGCGCCCGCGTTTCTCGGTAACCACGAGGTCGCCGTCTTCGAGGATAGCCAGGTGCTTGGTGACGGCCTGCCGGGTCATATCGGGGCGCTCCGAGAGCTCACTCAAGGTCTGTCCGTTCCGGGCACGGAGGGCGTCGAGCAGCTCGCGTCGCGTCGGATCGGCGAGCGCCTTGAACACCGCGTCCATGCTCATGCGAGAGAATAGGCAACCGTATGGTTGCCTGTCAAGAGGGCCGGTTTTCTGCATCATGCGTCCTTCGACGCGCTCGCTATGCTCGCTTGCTCAGGATGAGGGGGTGTAGAGTGCGCGAAAAGAAAGCCCTCATCCTGAGCAAGCGAAGCGCGTCGAAGGACGCACGACGCCAGCACAGCGGTGAGCCGCGCTATTCCCGCCAGTGATGGCAGGCGACGCGGTGGGTCTCGCTGAGGCGGTCCTCGGGCGGCACGACCTCGGCGCAGAGTGCGGTCGCCTTGGGGCAGCGGGTGCGGAAGAGGCAGCCGCTCGGGGGGTCGAAGGGCGAGGGGAGGTCGCCGCCCAACACGATGCGCGGCTTCTTGGCCTCGAGGTCGGGGTCGGGGATCGGCACAGCGGAGATCAGCGCTTGCGTGTAGGGATGACGCGGGCTCGCGTAGAGCTCGTCGCGGCTCGCGATCTCCATCATGCGGCCGAGATACAGCACGAGGATGCGGTGGCAGATGTGGCGGACGACGCTGAGGTCGTGCGAGATCAGGATCAGCGAGATGCCGAGCTCTCTCTGCAGACGCATCAGCAGATTGACGATCTGCGCCTGGATCGAGACGTCGAGCGCGGAGACCGGCTCGTCGCACACGATGAGCTTGGGATTGAGGATCATCGAGCGCGCGATGCCGATGCGTTGGCACTGTCCGCCCGAGAACTCGTGCGGATAGCGGTTCAGCATGTGCGGGCTCAGCCCCACCTTCGCCATCATCTCCTGGACCCGTGCCTTGCCCTCGGCCTTCGGGATCGACGGCAGAAAAGTGTCGAGCGGCTCGCCGATGATCTCGCCCACGGTCATGCGGGGATCGAGCGCAGCGAGCGGGTCCTGGAACACGATCTGCATGTCCCGGCGCAGCGGCCGCATCTCTCGGGCGTCGAGGTGCTGGATCGGGCGGCCGAGCCAGACCACCTCGCCCGCGGTGACCGGGATCAGCTGCAGGACGGCGCGGCCGAGGGTCGACTTGCCGCTGCCGGATTCGCCGACCACGCCCAGGGTCTCACCCGGTCGCACGCGGAAGCTGATGCCGTCCACGGCCCGGAGCAATGTGAGCTTCCCCATCAGCCCGCCGCGGGTCTTGCCGGAGAAATGCACCTTGAGGTCGCGCACCTCCAGGAGCGGCTCGGCGGCGCTCACGAAGGGACCTCCAGGTGCTCCAGATGGCAGGCCTTGCGCTGGCCGTGACCAATCTCGCGGAAGGCCGGCTCCTCCACGCGGCAGCGCTCGAACCGCCAGGCGCAGCGTTCGTTGAAGGCGCAGCCCGGCGGCAGGCGCTGCAGGTTCGGCGGTTGGCCCGGAATGGTCCGGAGCTCCGAGGCATCGGCCTCGTCGAGGCGTGGCGTCGAGCGCAGGAGACCGTGGGTGTAGGGATGCTGCGGCTCGTAGAAGATCTGCCGTACCGGCGCCTCCTCGACGATGCGCCCGCCGTACATCACGAGCACGCGGTCGCAGAGGCCCGCCACCACGCCGAGCGCGTGGGTGATCATGATGATCGCGGTGTTGCTGCTCCGCTTGAGCTCGCGCATGAGCTCGAGGATCTGCGCCTGGATGGTGACGTCGAGCGCCGTGGTGGGCTCGTCGGCGATCAGCAGGTCGGGCTGGCAGAGCAGCGCCATGGCGATCATCACGCGCTGTCGCATGCCGCCGGAGAACTCGTGCGGATACATGTCGAAGCGCCGCGCCGCATCGGGAATGCGCACGCGCTCCAGGAGCGCAATTCCCTGGGCGCGAGCCTCCGTCTCGCTCAGGCCGCGGTGCGTCACCAGCACCTCCGTCATCTGCCGGCTGATCCGTAGGTACGGATTGAGCGAAGTCATGGAGTCCTGGAAGATCATCGCCAAGCGGCTGCCGCGGATGCGGTTGAGCTCGTCGGTGCGGAGGCCCAAGAGTTCGACCCCGCGGAACCGCGCGCTGCCGGTGGCGCGGCCGTTGGCGGCTAACAATCCCATGATGGTGAGAAACACCTGGCTCTTGCCCGAGCCGGATTCGCCGACCACGCCGATAGTCTCGCCCTCTGCGATCGTGAAGCTCACGTCGTTCACCGCCTTGACCTCGCCCTCCGGCGTGTCGAAGCGGGTGTTGAGGTGGCTCACCGTGAGGAGCGCCATGGCGCCTCAGCGATCCCGGGGATCGAAGGCGTCGCGCAAGCCGTCGCCGATGAAGTTGAAGCAGAACAGGCTCGTGGCCAGAAAGAGCGCCGGGAAGATCAGCATCCAGGGCGCACTCTCGATCTGCGCGGCGCCCTCGCTCACCAGCACGCCCCAGCTCGTGTACGGCTCCTGCACGCCAAGGCCGAGGAAGGAGAGGAAGCTCTCGGTCAGGATCACTTGCGGGATGGTGAGGGTCGAATAGGCGATCACGGGTCCAATGGTGTTCGGGATGATGTGGCGGCGGATGATCTTCGCCGTGGAGACGCCGCCCGCGCGCGCCGCCTCAATGAACTCGCGGCGCTTCAGCGAGAGCGTCTGGCCGCGCACGATGCGCGCCATGGTGAGCCACTCGACGGCGCCCACCGCGACGAAGATCAGCACGATGTGCCGCCCGAACACCACCATCAGCAGGATCACGAAGAACAGGAACGGCAGCGAGTACAATACGTCGACGAAGCGCATCATCGCGCTGTCGACCCGGCCACCGAAGTAACCGGCGATCGCGCCATAGGTGACGCCGATCACCAGGCTCACGGACGTCGCGGCCAAGCCTACGGCCAGCGAGACCCGTGCGCCATAGAGCGTGCGCACGAAGAGATCGCGGCCGTTGGCGTCGGTGCCGAACCAGTGCGCATGCGCGAAATCGGGCGGCGCGCGGATCGCGTCCCAATAGACCTCGTCGAAGGCATGCGGCGAGAGATAGGGTGCGAGGATCGCCAGCAGCGCGATGAAGCCGAGCACGAAGATGCTCGCCAGAGCCGCGCGGTTGCGCTTGAGCCGCGCCAGCGCGTCCTGCCAGAGCGAGCGGCCCGCGATTTCCTCGAGCGCCGGCGAGCCGTGGACGAGCTCAGTCATAGCGGATCTTCGGATCGAGCACGCCGTAGGCGAGGTCGACCAAGAGATTGAGCAGGATGATGAGCGCGCCGTAGAAGATCACCACACCCATCACCAGCGTGTAGTCGCGATTGAGCGCACCCTGAACGAAATACCGGCCGATGCCGGGGATGCCGAAGATGGACTCGATCACCACCGAGCCCGTGATAATGCCGGCGATCGCGGGTCCGAGATAGGAGACCACCGGCAAGAACGCCGCGCGGAGCCCGTGGCGGCCGACCACGATGCGGCCCGGCAGGCCTTTGGCGCGCGCCGTGCGGATATAGTTCGAGCGCAGCACTTCGATCATGCTGGCGCGCGTCAAGCGCGCGATATAGGCGACGGGCGGCAAGGCGAGCGCCACGGTCGGCAGGATCAGGTTGCGCAAGCTGCCGCCGCCGTAGCCGCCGACCGGCAGGAGCCGCAAGTAGACGCCGAGGATCAGCGTCATGAGCGGCGCCATCACGAAATTTGGCACGGTGATGCCGATCATGGCGGTCGCCATCACCGTGTGGTCGAGGCCGCTGTTCTGCCGGAGCGCCGCGAAGATGCCGAGCCCGCCGCCCACGATCACCGCCAGGATGATGGCGGTGATGCCGATCTCGAAGGAGACCGGGAAACCGCTCTCGATGAGCTCGACCACCGAGTAGTCCTGGTACTTGAAGGAGGGGCCGAGATCGCCCTGGAGCGCCTTGGAGAGATAGATGCCGTACTGCACGACCAGGGGCTGGTCGAGGTTGTAGGCCTTCTTGATATTGGCCTCGACGGCCGGGGCCAGCATGCGCTCGCGGTCGAATGGCCCGCCCGGCGCCAGGCGCATCATGAAGAACGACACCGTCATAACCACGAACAGCGTCGGTATCGCGCCGCCCAGCCGCCGGAGGGAGTAGGCGAGCATGGATCCGGATGCGAGTGTGGCTACTCGGACAAGCGTCGGTGCGTCCTTCGACTCAGGCCCTTCGGGCCTCGCTCAGGATGAGGCGATCTTCTCAATGCCACGAAAGATTTTCCTCATCCTGAGCCGCGGTGCGAAGCAGCGCGAGTCGAAGGACGCACACGCGCTGCAGTCCTAATCCGAGAGCGACAAGTTCCTCACGTAGACGACGTTGAAGGGGTTGTCCTCCCAGCCTTTCACCTTGGTGCTGACCAGGTTCTTGGAGACGTAGAAATAGATCGGCAGCACCGGCAGCTCCTTGATGAGGATGGTCTCGGCCTGCTGCAAAAGCCCAGCGCGTTTGTCGGTGTCGCCGGTGATTGCGGCCTGGTCCATCAGCTTGTCGTACTCGGGGTTCGAGAACTTCGCGTAGTTCTGCTGCTTGGTCGAGGTTTGCGACAGGAAGAGGAAGTTCTGCGCGTCGTTGTAGTCGGCGATCCAGCCGGCACGGCCGACCTGGAAGTCGCCCTGGCGCAGGTTCGCGTAATGCACCTTGAGCTCGGTATTGACGAGATCGACGTCGACGCCGAGCTTCTTCCACATCGCCGCGATGGCGACCGCGATCTTCTTGTGGTTCTCGGAGGTGTTGTAGGCGAGCTGCAGCTTGAGCGGCTTCTCGGGTCCGTAGCCCGCCTCCTTCATGAGCTTCAGCGCCTCGGCGTCCTTCTGGTCCTGGGTGAGCTTCGCCCAGGCGACCCGCTGCGCGGTGTAATGGGAGATGCCGTCGGGCACGAACCCGTAACCTGGCAGCTCGCCCGCCAGCGTGATCTTATCCACCAGCACCTCGCGGTTCACCGCCATGGCGAGGGCCTGCCGCAGGCGCGGGTCGTTGAGTGGCGGCTTGGTGGTATTGAAGGTGTAGTAGTAGACGCCGGCGTAGGGCGCGATGTGCAGCTCCTTCGGCATGTTCTCCTTGAGCCAGGCCAGCTGGTCGTTCGGGAGATCGCCGTAGACGATGTCGAACTCGCCGGCGCGGTAGCGCTTCAGCACGGCGGCGCGATCCTCCATCGGATCGAACATGATCGTATCGATCGTGACCTTGCTCGCCCCCCAGTAAGTCGGGTTCTTGACCAGCTTGATGTAGGCCGACGGCTTCACGTCGTTCAGCGTATAGGCGCCGTTGGAAACCATCTTGCCGGGCTTGACCCAATCGTCGCCGAGCGACGCCACCACCTTCTCGTTGACCGGCAGCCCGGTCTGGTGTGTGAGCAGCTGCAGGAAATAGGGGGTCGGTGCCTTGAGCGTGATCTTCAGCGTCTTGGCGTCGGTCGCCTCGACGCCGAGTGCCGAGAGCTCGGCCTTGCCGGTGTTCACCTCCTCGGCGTTCTTGATGGGGTAGAGCACCTCGGCGTATTGCGACTTGGTCTTGGGATCCTGGATGCGCCGGAAGGAGAACACGAAATCTTGGGCCGTGACGGGATCGCCGTTCGACCACTTGGCATCGGTTCGCAAATTGAAGGTGTAGGTGACACCGTCCTCGCTTGCCGACCATTTCTCGGCCACGCCCGGCGCAACATTGCCCTTGGGGTCCATCACCACCAACCCCTCGAAGAGGTTGCGCAGCACGTTGGACTCGACAACGGTCGAGGTCTTCTGCGGATCGAGGGTCTCGGGCTCGCCTTGATTGGCGATGCGGAGCACCTTCTCGGCCGAGGCTGGCGCGGACGCGAGCCCCGCCGCCAGGAATGCGACCGTGAGAACGCCGCACACGCGGCGGCGCGTTAAACCCATCATGTTAGCCTCCTATAGTTCCTCCGGGACGGCTCATCGAGCCGTTGTTGTGCGGACGATGGAGCGTTTTCATCCGTGGCGCAAGATGGCCGCCCTGAGATGACCGGGGGTGCGGGGATCTATTTGGCGCGCTTGGCGAGGCGCGCCTCGATGTTGCGGCGGCTGCGGTCGAGGAGCTCGGAGGGCGCGAGGCCCGTGACCGCGCAAAGCCGCGCCCAGTGGTAGAGAACATCGCCCAGCTCGTAGGCGAGATGATCGCGGTCGAGCGTGCCGTCGCGGAGCCGCTTCCTCAGAAGGTCCGCCACCTCGCCGGCGTCGCCGACCAGGCCGAGCGCGAGAAAGGCGAGGTGCTCGGCGGTCGCATCCGGAGTCGTCTTGTCAGGCCCGGCGCTCCGCGCCCACTCGACATACTCGTCGATCGTCATGGCTGCCCCTCCATTGAGCACCGCGACCGCAGCAAGCGGTCCTTGTCGGCGTTCTCGAATGCACGCCCTTCGGCGCCCTCAGCGGAACAGCGCCAGGGCGTTCGTGAGGGTAATCCAGACACCCCAGGCGATCGGGACGCCGACCGCGAGCCAGGCTAGCACCGAGGCGGTGTCGAGCCGCCACGCCCCAATCCCCATCGAGCCCGTGGTCGCCTCGGCGGCCCGAGTCTTCGCCTGCAACGCCGCCACATCCGCGTCCTTCATGAACCATTTGTCGGCGAGCGGCTTGATCAGGTAGTTGCAGACGAAGCCGCCGACCAGCATGGCCGAGAGCACATACATGGTGACGTCGTAGACGGTATCCCGCGGCACGCCCGCCTGCAGCTCGAGCTCACGGATGCCATTCACCACGAAGGGGCCCATGATCCCCGCCGCGGACCAGGCCGTCAGCAACCGGCCGTGGATGGCGCCCACGAACTGCGTGCCGAAGACGTCCGCGAGATAAGCCGGCACCGTCGCGAAGCCGCCGCCATACATTGAGAGGATGATCCCGAAGGCCAGTACGAAGAGCGCCTTGTTGCCGGTATGCGCGAGCGTCGGCGCGCTCGCATAGAGCGCGATCCCCAGCAGGAAGAACGTGTAATAGGTCGCCTTGCGGCCCATGAAGTCCGACATCGAGGCCCAGAAGATCCGGCCGCCGATGTTGAAGAGCGACAGCAACCCGGTGAAAGCCGCCGCGATGGTCGCGACCATGCGCCTCTGCTCATCGGCGAGATCCGTGAAGGTGATGTCGGGATGCCCGATCAGCGAGCCCGCGAAGATCTCCTGCAGCATCGGCGAGGCCATGCCGATGACGCCGATGCCCGCGCTCACGTTGAGGAAAAGCACGCCCCAGATCAGCCAGAACTGCGCGGTCTTGTGCGCGTCGCGCAGATGGACATGGCCGTACGTGATCATCGCCTTGGCGCCGGGCGCGGGCGGCATCCAGCCCTCGGGCCGCCAATGCGCGGGCGGCAGCCGGTAGCCGAAGGCGCCACCCATCATGAAGACGAAATAGATAACGCCCATGGTCACGAAGGTCTGCCAGACACCGACGGAGGTCGCGGAGCGGAACTGGTTCATCAGAATGTCCGCGAGGGGCGAGCCGATCATGGCGCCGCCGCCGAAGCCCATGATCGCCATGCCCGTCGCCATGCCGCGCCGGTCGGGGAACCATTTCACGAGCGTCGAGACCGGCGAGATGTAGCCGAGGCCGAGCCCGATACCCCCGATCACGCCGGAGCCGATCCACAGCATCCAGAGCTGATGCACGGTCACGCCGACCGCCGAAATGATGAGACCGCCACACCAGCAGCAGGCGGCGACCACGCCGGCCTTGCGCGGGCCCACGCGCTCGAGCCAGCCGCCCCAGACCGCCGCCGATGAGCCGAGGAAAATGAAGAAGAGCGTGTACATCGGCGTCATGTCGACGATGCGCCAGTCGCAACTCGTCATGAACAACGACGAGACCAGGGACGGCTCGGGGCAGGCGACGTATTTGCTGACGCCGACCGCGCGCGACAGCGGCAGCCAGAACACGCTGAAGCCGTAGGCCATGCCGATGCAGAGGTGGATCGCGAGCGCCGCCGGCGGCACCAGCCACCGATTGAAGCCCGCCTGCGCGATGATCCGCTCGCGATCGAGCAAGCCCGCGCCCGCGCCCACCTGGCCCTTTACGAAACCTGCGACCGTCATGTGCGTTCTCTCCCCGTGGTTTTCATTTGCTAAACAGCGCACGCGCGCGGCTCACTCCGCGCTTCTTTTACGGAAGTCTTCCCCGGCCTGCCAGGGTCTTTCAAGGTACCTAAGGTGGTCGCTCTGTGAGGACGTTGTTCACGAACTCGTGACGACCATTAAGGCGGTGCCTGGCGAATCGAGGATGGTCGGCCCGTCCTCTGCAGCCGGATCGCACCCTCGCACCTCAGCTCCGCCAGCGGAGCACGCGGTCCTTGACGGGGTTCTCGAAGGCACGGTCCTCGGCTCGGGCGCGGCGGTATTCGTTCTTGAGGCGGTAGTACCACTTCGCCTGTCGGTCGGCGTCGTCGATCAGCATGAGGGGCGGATCGTATTTTAGGCCCTCCTGCTGCATCACCATGATGTCGCGGTCCTGGCGGAGGAAGGCGCGCACGAAGGGGCGGAGCAGCGGCTTGAGCGGCGTGAGCCAGGGCATCGACCAGTAGATCGCGTGGTTGATCTCGCTCTCCGTCGGACCGACCGGCGTCACCGCCGTCAGGTTGGCGACGCTGTGCTTGCCGACGCGGATGTGCTCAACGCGCACGCTCGGCAGGCGGAAGGTGATCTCGGTCTCGGGCTTGCCGCCCAGGATCTTGTACGCATTCGAGTTCGAGCTTGGCGCGTGGCGCAGCATGGTGAAGCCGAAGGGTGCCGCGCCGAATGCCTTCGCTTTCTCGTGGATCGAATTCCGCGACCGCCACCACCAGGCCCGATGCACGAAGGGTCCATGCGCGGGATCCATCAAGCCCACCACGGCGTGATCGATCGGGCAGGGGAAGCGCACGCTCTCGAACATCTCCGGCGTCGCGTCCGCGCCGAGGTCGGGCACCTCCGGTATTTCCGGCGCGGTGGAGGGATCGTCGCCCGCATAGACCCAGATGTTTCCCTGCACCTCGCGCGCGGGATA
>DATFRA010000051.1:0-3322 GCA_035263705.1 Allostellaceae bacterium | reverse complement strand
ACCGTGTCGCGAAACGAATGGCAAATCCGGGTCGAGACGCAGATGCGGCTGTCATCCACGGGCAACGCCTTTCTGCTTCAGGGAAGTTTGAGCGCCTGGGAGGGCGCGAACGAAGTGTGTCGTCGCGACTGGGATCGTTCTCTTCCTCGAGATTTCTTATGATCGCCGAATTGGCGTCGTCCATGAGCCAAGTACAAGTCGACCAGAAAACCTATCAGATGCCGCCGCAGGATGGGTTTACCGTCGCATACTTTCTCACCGTCGCCGACATCGAACGATCGGCTCGATTTTACGAAACGGTCTTCGGGGGTCGCATTCTGAGCAGAGGCCCGCCGGGGTACATCCAGATTGCGAACACGTGGATCGCCCGTAAATGGTCTGACGATAGCGTAAGGAGCATGAGCTGGCCCCAGCGGCGTCGTTCATCAGGCCAACGCCTTAGCCTCCGATGAACCGTGTGTCGTCGCACAAGCCGGAACAACGCCGAGGAAGCCGCCCATGACCACGACCAGAGGCTTCACCGGGCGCGGGCGGGCCAAAGCGGATGAGCGACGGGTCCCGCCCGGCCAGTACGTGACCGAGGACTTCCCGGTTCTGAGCGCCGGGCCGACACCACATACGCCGCTCGACAGGTGGACCCTGACCTTGCAGGACGGTGGGTCGCCCGTCGGCAAGTGGACCTGGGAGGAGTTCCAGGCGCTGCCGCGGACTGAACTCACGGTCGACATCCACTGCGTGACCAAGTGGAGCAAGCTCGGAACCGTCTGGGAGGGAGTCACGATCGACGACCTGCTCGCGGCGGCGGGCCTCGAGGAGCCGCCGGCGCCCTACCTCATGGCGCACTGCGACGGCGGGTACACGACCAACCTGCCGCTCGAGGACCTGCTCGGTGGCAAGGGCCTGGTGGCGACCCGGTTCGACGGCGAGCCGCTGGCGCCAGAGCACGGCGGCCCGGCGCGTCTCCTGGTCCCGCACCTCTACTTCTGGAAATCGGCGAAGTGGGTCCGCAGGCTGCGGTTCATGGAGCACGACGAGCCGGGCTTCTGGGAGTCCCTCGGCTACCACATCTACGGAGACCCCTGGCGTGAGCAGCGCTATGACGGCGATTGAGACGGCGCCGCCGCCCGCGCGCGCCGGCGCTCGGCGTCTCGCCTGGCGGCAGGCAGAGGTGGTCGAGAGGGTGGCCGAGACGCGCCGGGCGACCACGCTAGTTCTCGACGTGCCGGACTGGCCCGGCCATCGCGCGGGGCAGCACGTCGATATCCGGCTCACCGCGGATGACGGCTACCAGGCCCAGCGGAGCTACTCGATCGCCTCCCCGCCCGAGGCGCTGCGGCTCGCGCTCACGGTCGAGCGGCTCGAGCGCGGGGAGGTGTCGCCCTGGCTCGTCGACGAGGCCCGGCCGGGCGACCGGTTCGAGCTGCGCGGGCCGATCGGGGGCTACTTCGCTTGGTCCGTCACCACGGGCGGGCCGCTGCTGCTCGTCGCGGGCGGCTCGGGCGTCGCGCCGTTGATGGCCATGCTGCGCCACCGCGCGGCGAGCGGCGAGGCGGCCCGCGCCGTGCCGGCGCGCCTCCTGCTCTCCTCGCGCTCCTTCGCGGACATCATCTACCGCAAGGAGCTGGAGCGGCTCGGGTCGGCGCCCGGCGGGCCCGGGATCGTTCACACGCTTACGCGCGAGCGGCCGCCACCAGGCTGGCGCGGTCACGCCCGGCGGATCGACGCGTCGATGCTGGCCGAGGTCGGATTCCCGCCCGCGGCGGCGCCCAAGGTATTCGTCTGCGGCCCGACGACGATGGTGGAGGCGGTGGCCGAGGCGCTGGTTGGGCTCGGGCACGAGCCCGGGCGCGTCAAGACCGAGCGCTTCGGAGCGACAGGAGGAGGGTGAGATGAGTCGCGAGGAGATGTGCTCCATGCTCGACGGCAACGCCGCGGGCGGTCTGCTGCGCGAGGTCTTCGCGTTCGAGGCGACGGCCGCACGGATCACCTGCGCGGGCTGCGCCAGGATGATGCCGATGGGAGAGCTGCGCCTGTACGCCATCGAGCTGGGCGCCATCCTACGCTGCCCCTCATGCGACGAGGCGGTGGTACGGATCGGCCGCACGCCGCGGGGACTCTGGCTCGACCTGCGGCGCGCGGCAACCATCGTCACGGTGTCCGCGGGAATTAGGCCTGAATCGGAAGTTTGCATTAGAGATCATGGCTAGGCGGAGGTCAGTCGCTTGAGCATCAGGGAGATCATTGCGAGCTTGGCGAGGCGGACAGCGACCATCGCCAGCGCGTCGTAGTAGGCCATCAGGCGGCGGTTGTGGCGCAGCCATGAGAACATGCGCTCGCTCTGCTGCGCCCGCGCCGCAAGCGGCCACGCTACAGCCGCGCCGCCGAGCAGCGTGATGAACTCGCGGCGTTTCATGTGTGGATGGCCCCCGCCTGGCAAGAGAAAATGTAGCGTGCCGCACAGAAGTCGCTTGCAGTCATGTGTCCGGCCTGTTCACGCAGTCCGGAGGGACTGCTGGCCCTGATGGAGTCCGCGATCCGAGGCCTCATCACTCGAGCGGGATCGATGTCCCAATGAAACGGCAGGCTTCTCTCGGTTGCGTCGGATCGACCGACTGTGCCATCACGCGTCATTACTCTCTCGCAAGCTCCAGCCCCAGTGCTGTGGGCGACTAAGCGGCCATAGCCCTGGGCTGGTATTCCTTCTCCCGCAGCATCACCGCCCAGGCGATGCGCGCCGTCTTGTTCGCCAGCGCCACGGCTACGACCAGCGGCGGCCGCCGCCGACACAACCCGATCACCCACGGATCGGCTTTGGTCGCCTTCGATCGCAGCAGATTGGCGCTTGCCCCGTTGATGAGCAGCTGGCGCAAATAACGGTTGCCGCGTTTGGTGATGCCGCCCAGCCGGGTTTTCCCGCCGGTGGAATTCTGCCTCGTTCAAATCATAACAGTGCTGGGCCGCGTTAACAGGCTGGAGGTTAAGCCGTTTGGTCTGCGAGGATTCATGCTGCTTGATGGCTACCACCGCGCCGTGCGGTTCTGGGACAAGAACGATCCCGCTGCCACGCTCGCGGTCTATGTGCCCACTGAGGTCTAGCTAAGCTTCCGATCTCATGATCTCAGCGTCGCAGCTCACCGTTGTTTTATGAGCCAAGTTGCCGATTGACTCGCAGCAAACCCCCTCGCAGCGATAGCAACTTCCAGAGCCCCGGTCGGCGCTTGAGGGGGTCGTAGCGGTTTGGGCATTCGGCAGCACGATGGCGATCCGGTCTTGACGGCCTATCCCCATTGCCCGCAGCCTTCAGCGGCGCGCGCCCGGGAGC
>DATFRA010000050.1:0-12108 GCA_035263705.1 Allostellaceae bacterium | reverse complement strand
GCAGGATGTCGCCGCAAATTGCCACCACCAGGCCCTGAAGACCGCCTTTGTGCCGGCGAATAGTGAGGGCGTCGAGCAGCGCCTGGGTAGGATGCTCGTGGCTGCCGTCGCCGGCGTTGATGACCGCGCAATTGACCTTCTGCGCCAGGAGATGCACCGCGCCCGACTCGTGGTGTCGCACCACCAGCACGTCCGGATGCATGGCGTTGAGGGTCATCGCGGTGTCGATCAGCGTCTCGCCTTTCTTGATCGAGCTCGCCGCCACGGCCATGTTGATGACGTCGCCGCCCAGTCGCTTGCCCGCGACCTCGCAGGAGGTGCGGGTGCGGGTCGAGTTCTCGAAGAAGACGTTGATGATGGTGCGGCCGCGGAGCAGCGAGCACTTCTTGTCGGCCTGCCGGCTCTGCTCGACGTAGCCTTCGGATTTGTCGAGGAGGAGGGTGATGTCGTCCGGCGAAAGCCCCTCGATTCCCAGAAGATGCCGGTGCGGAAACGCGCGGGAGTCGATGGCGCCAGTCATTAAAGCCGGAACTATAGGGAGGTGCTCCGCCGCTCGCAAGGCGCGCGGCGAGTCGCGGTCGGGCTATCTGCCGGTGTGGGGGCGGTTCCAGCGCTCGTCGAGCCAGGCGATCACCGCGACAACCGCGCCAATCGCGATCACGATGATGCCGGTGTAGCGAAGCTCGCGGCCGAAGAACGAGCCGAGCGGCCGCAGAACGAAGCCGATGAACACGATGATGCCCGCCGCAATCCACAAGCGGCTGGGCCAAAGACTGTTCTTGCGCCGTGGCGCGGGAGTATCGGGGTTCGTCATGAAAGCCCCTGCGGGCACGATCGAGAATAGCGCAACTCGGAGGGGAACCGCCATACGAAGCGGCGACTCAGCCGCTTGTGCATCGGTGCGCATACTTCGCCTCCCACGGTGCCTGCAGCAGTATCGTCAATCTCCGGAATTGGGTCGGCCCGCGTGCGCCAACCGGTCCAGCAAGCCCTGCAGGATGTAGGCGGCGGCGGTGCGGTCGATGATCTCGCTGCGCCGGCGCCGCGTGAGGTCGGCCTCGATCATGGTGCGCTCGACGGCGGCAGTAGAGAGACGCTCGTCCCAGAACACTATGGGCAGGTCGCGGAGCTCCAACAGGTTGCGGGCGAACTGGCGGACCGACTGCGAGCGCGGGCTCTCGCGGCCGTCCAGCGAGATCGGCAGGCCGACCGCGAGGGCGCCGACGCCGTGCGCGTCGACCTCGCGCAGTACCTCGGTAGCATCGGCCTTGAAGCGCGTGCGGCGGATGGTGCGCAGGGGCGTCGCGACCATCAGCAGCGTGTCCGAGAGCGCGAGCCCGATGGTCTTGGTGCCGACGTCGAGGCCGAGCACGCGGTGGCCTTTCTCAAGGACTTGCGGGAGGTCAGCGGGGTTGCAGATCGCCATATCGGATGCTAGGTAGGGCGGCGCGCGGATTTTCGGCGCAGCGGAGACATTTACATCATGGCTTTGGACAAGGCCACCGTGGCGCGCATCGCCACGCTGGCGCGGATCAAGGTGCCCGAAAGCGAGCTCGATCGGCTCGCGGGCGAGCTCTCGAATATCCTGACCTGGATCGAGCAGCTCGACGAGGTCAAGACCGATGGCGTCGAGCCGATGGCGAGCGTCGCGGAGATGACGCTGCCCATGCGCGAGGACGAAGTCACCGACGGTGGAGCGCCAGACAAGATTCTCTCCAACGCGCCGCAGCAGGCGCATGGATTCTTTCTCGTGCCGAAAGTGGTGGAGTGATGACGGCGCTGACCGATCTCACGATCGCGGACGCACGGGCTGCCCTTCGCAAGAAGAAGTTTTCCGCGCGGGAACTCGCCGAGGCGCACATCGCCGCGGTCAAGCAAGCGCGGCCGCTCAACGCCTTTCTCGTGGAGACGCCGGAGCGGGCGCTCGAGATGGCACGGGAGAGCGATGCGCGGATCGCGCGCGGCGAGGCGCGCGCGATGGAGGGGATCCCGATCGCGATCAAGGATCTGTTCTGCACCGACGGGATTCAGACCACGGCAGGCTCGCGCATCCTCGAGGGCTTCAAGCCGCCTTATGAATCGACGGTGACGGCGAACCTCTGGAGGGCCGGCGCCACTATGCTCGGCAAGGCGAACATGGACGAGTTCGCCATGGGCTCCTCCAATATCACCAGTGCCTTCGGGCCGGTAGAGAACCCGTGGCGGCGCCGCGGCGATAACCGACCGCTGGTGCCGGGCGGATCCTCGGGCGGATCGGCGGCGGCGGTGGCGGCGCGCACGGCGATGGGTGCCACCGGCACCGACACCGGCGGCTCGATCCGGCAGCCCGCGAGCTTCTCCGGCGTCGTGGGCTTGAAGCCGACCTACGGCCGCTGCTCGCGCTGGGGCATCGTCGCTTTCGCCTCGTCGCTCGACCAGGCGGGACCGCTGACGCGCAGCGTGCGCGATGCCGCCATCATGCTGAGCGCGATGGCGGGGCACGACCCCAAGGACTCCACCTCGGCGCCGATCGAGGTGCCGGATTTCGAGGCCGCGCTCACCGGCGACATCCGCGGCCTCAGGGTCGGTATTCCCCGCGAATACCGCATCGACGGCATGGCCGCCGAGATCGAGCATCTCTGGCAGCAGGGCATCGCGTGGCTAAAGGCGGCGGGCGCCACGACCGTCGACGTCAGCCTGAAGATGACCAAGTACGCGCTCCCCGCCTACTACATCATCGCGCCCGCCGAGGCGTCCTCCAACCTCGCGCGCTACGACGGCGTGCGGTTCGGCTTGCGCGTTCCCGGCGAGAGCCTCGACGAGATGTACGAGGCAACCCGGGCCGCCGGTTTCGGGGCCGAGGTTCGGCGGCGCATCCTGATCGGCACCTATGTGCTTTCAGCCGGCTACTACGACGCCTATTACCTGAAGGCGCAGAAGCTGCGTGCGCTGATCGCGCGCGATTTTGCCGAGGCCTTCAAGAGCTGCGACGTGATCCTGGCGCCGACGGCACCGAATGCCGCCTTCGCGATCGGCGAGAAGAGCGACGATCCCATCGCCATGTACTTGAACGACGTGTTCACGGTGCCCGTGAACCTCGCGGGACTGCCCGGTCTCTCGGTGCCGGCGGGCTTGTCGGCGGACGGTCTGCCGCTGGGGCTGCAGGTGATCGGACGCGCCTTCGACGAGGGCATGGTGCTCCGCGTGGGCGACGTGATCGAGCGCTCCGCCGGCTTCACGCACAAGCCCGCCTTCATCGCGGGAGGCCACGCATGAGCCTGATCGAGGGGCGCACGGGTCAGTGGGAGGTCGTGGTCGGCCTCGAGGTGCATGCGCAGGTGATCTCGAAGGCGAAGCTCTTCTCGGGCGCCGCAACCGAGTTCGGCGCCGAGCCCAACACGCAGGTCTCCACCGTCGATGCGGCGTTTCCTGGCATGCTGCCGGTGATCAACCGGCACTGCGTCGAGCAAGCGGTGCGCACGGGCCTCGGGCTCGACGCACAGATCAATCTGGTCTCGGTGTTCGATCGGAAAAATTACTTCTACGCGGACCTGCCTGCGGGCTATCAGATCTCGCAGTACACGCGACCGCTGGTGGGCAAGGGCAAGGTCGTGCTCGATCTCGCGGACGGCTCGATGCGCGAGGTCGGCATCACGCGCCTCCATCTCGAGCAGGACGCCGGCAAGAGCCTGCACGACCAGCATCCCGAGCACACCTACGTCGATTTGAACCGCGCCGGTATCGCCCTTATGGAGATCGTGAGCGAGCCCGATATGCGCTCAGCCGAGGAGGCCGGCGCCTATCTCAAGAAGCTGCGCTCGATCCTGCGCTACCTCGGCACGTGTGACGGCAACATGGAGGAAGGATCGCTGAGGTGCGACTGCAATGTCTCCGTGCGCAAGCCTGGCGCGGCTCTCAACACGCGCTGCGAGATCAAGAACGTGAACTCGATCCGGTACGTCATGCAGGCGATCGAGCACGAGGCGCGCCGGCAGATCGAGGTCCTCGAGGACGGCGGCAGCATCCAGCAGGAGACGCGGCTCTTCGACGCCAACCGCGGCGTCACCCGCTCCATGCGCTCCAAGGAGCACGCGCACGACTACCGCTATTTCCCGGATCCCGACCTGCTGCCTCTGGTGCTCGACCCCAAGCGGATTGACGAGCTCCGCAAGGGCCTCCCGGAGCTGCCGGACGCCAAGAAGGCGCGCTTCGAGCGCGAGCTCGGGCTCTCTGCCTATAACGCGAGCGTGCTGGTGGCGGAGAAGGAGTCGGCGGCCTTCTACGAGTGTGTTCTTTCCGAGCTCGAAGCTGTCGGTACCGGCCTTCCCAAGAAGCAGCTCGCCGTGGATGCCGCGAACCTCGTCATGGGCGACTACTTCGCGGCGCTGAACGCCTCGGGCAAGGCGATCGACGAATTTCCGGTGACACCGCCGATGCTCGCGGAGCTGCTCAAGCTCCAGTACGACAAGACCATCTCCGGCCGCCTCGCCAAGGACGTGTTCGCGGCGATGGTAGAGACCGGCAAGAACCCGGCCGCGATCGTCGAGGAGCGCGGCCTCAGGCAGGTGACCGATACCGGCGCGATCGAGGGCGCGATTGATGCAGTAATGAAGGCGCAGGCCGACAAGGTCGCGGAGTATCGCTCCGGCAAAGACAAGCTCTTCGGCTTCTTCGTGGGCCAGGTGATGAAGGCGACCCAGGGCAAGGCCAACCCGGCACTGGTCAATGAGCTTCTGAGGAGGAAGCTCGCGGGCTAAGCTCCGGCGATCCCGCGCGTAGAGGGAGGAACATGGACGCGCCACGCTCCGCGCGGCGGCCCCGGCGGACCCGGGAGATCAAACACCTGGGGGCATCGCTCCGTGGCTCGCCGCCGCTGCGCAACAGCTTCAAGCCGATCGAGGTGCTGAGCCAGGACCAGGTGACGGCGATCCACGAGGCGTCGCTGAAGCTGCTGGAGGAGACCGGCATCGAATTCATGGGTGCCGCGGCGCGCCAGCGGTTGCGCCAAGCGGGCGCCAGCGTCGATGACACCACGGGTCTCACCAAGCTCCCGCGCGAGCTGGTGCTGGGCGCGATCAAATCGGCACCCTCGAGCTTCGTGCTGACGCCGCGCAATCCCGAGCGGCGCATCCACCTCGGCGAGAACTTCATCTCCTTCGGCCTTGTCGCAGGACCGCCGAACATCCATGACTGCGTCCAAGGCCGCCGCTCCGGCAACCTCGAGGACTACATCAAGCTTATCAAGCTCGCGCAGAGCTTCGACATCATCCACCTGATCGGCAACCAGCCGACGGCGCCGATCGAGCTTGCGGCGCGCACGCGGCACCTCGATTGCTACCGAGCCAACGTCACGTATTCGGACCGCGTCTATCACTGCACGTCGATCGGCCGGAACCGGGCGCTCGACGGCATCGATATCATGGCAATCGCCCGCGGCAAGACCCGCGAGGAGATGGTGGGCGATCCAGGCGTCATCACCATCATCTCCGTCAACTCGCCGCGCCGCTTCGATGCCGCGATGTCGGATGGGCTCATGACCATGGCGGAGTTTGGGCAGGCGGTGTGTGTCACGCCCTTCACCCTGATGGGCGCCATGACGCCCGTGACGATGGCGGCGGCGCTCACCCAGCAGAACGCGGAGGCGCTCGCGGGCATCGCGCTCACGCAGCTCGTGCGGCCGGGCTCGCCCGTCGTCTACGGCGCCTTCACCTCGAACGTCGACATGCGCTCCGGCGCGCCCGCCTTTGGCACGCCGGAAAACGCTCGGGCGACGCTCGCGGCGGGCCAACTGGCGCGGCTCTACAAGCTGCCCTACCGCGCCAGCAATTCCTGCGCTGCCAATGCGGTCGATGCGCAGGCAGCCTATGAGTCCGAAATGTCGATCTGGGCCTCGGTGATGGGGCACGCAAATCTCGTCTATCACGGCGCCGGTTGGATGGAGGGCGGGCTCACCGCCTCCTTCGAGAAGATCGTGATCGACGTCGAGATGCTGCAGATGATCGCCGAGACCATCAAGCCGATGGATGTAAACGCCGAGGAGATCGCGGCCGGCCTCGAGGCGATCGCCGACGTGCCTACCGGCGGTCATTTCTTCGGCTCGCCCCACACGCTCGCGCGCTACGAGACGGCGTTCTATAAGCCGCTCGTCTCGAACTGGCAGAACTACGAGACGTGGGAGGAGGCGGGCGGCCTCACGGCGACCCAAACGGCGACGCAGATCTGGCGGAAGGCGCTCGAGATCTACGAGCAGCCGCCGCTCGACCCAGCGATATCCGAAGCGCTCGACGCCTTCGTCGCCAAGCGCAAGGAAGAGCTGAAATTAGTCGACCACTGAGATCGCCTCGTCTCAGATGATCCCGCGCTCGCGGTAAGGTTGGTTTTTCTCGACCCGCTCCCAACCGAAACGGGTAAGATCGATCCTGTGGTAGCCGCCGTCGAGGATCAGCTCGGCGATGGCGCGGCCGCAGCCGGGGGCATGCATGAGGCCGTGGCCCGAGAAGCCCGCGAGCAGGTAGAAATTCTCGAGCCGGCCGGGCCAGGGGCCGATGATCATATTGGCGTCGAACTCGTTCTGGTCGTAGAGGCCGGACATGGTGTTGCGCAGCTTGGTGCGTTCGAAGGCCCGGAAGCGGTAGGCCAGAGCAGGCCACACCACGCGCTCGAAATAGCCGTGGTCGACCTCGAAGTTGAACCCGCGCGGCTCCGCGAGATCGGGGACGCCACCCGAGTAACCCCTGCCCTCCGGCCGGAATGCGAGGCGATTTACATCCTTGATGTAGGGGAGCGGCTCGATCGCGTCCTCGGCCTCGAAGTAATGCTCGTAGCGCCGCATCGGCTCGATCGGCACGGACCAGCCGACCATGGCGCAGATCTCCTTGGCCCAGGCGCCGGCCGCATTGATCACAGCCGACGCCTCGATCCGGCGGCCCGATTTGAGGCGCACCGCCCGGACCGCGCTACGCTCGGCGTCGATGCCCACGACCTCGTCGGCAATGAATTCTGCGCCCAGCGAGCGCGCCTTGCGGCGGAAGCCCTGCAACACCGAGTGGGGATCGAGCCAGCCGTCGTCGGGCGAGTGCACGCCAGCGCCGAGGTCGTCGACGCGTATCGAGGGGAATTTGTCCCTGATGTCCCGGGGCTCGAGCCATGCGACGCGCACGCCCTCGCGCTCCTGGGCCTCGAAATTGGCGCGGAGCGTGTCGATCGCGCCGGGCGGCACGATGAAGAGGTAGCCGTTCCTCTTGAATCCGATGGGTGTGGGCTCGCCGTCGACCGCCATGGCCGCCTCGAACCGCTCGTAGAAGGGGATGCTGTATTGGGAGAGCCGAATGTTCTCCGGCAACGAGAAGAGCCGCCGCACGCCGCCGGAGGCCCGCGGCGTCGAGGCCAGCGCATAGGTGGGATCGCGCTCGATCACCACGACCGTGCAGGGTTTCGCGTGGCTCCGCAGGAAATAGGCGGCTGCCGCGCCGATCGCGCCGCCGCCGATCACCACGACGTCCGCGCGCATGGGCTCAGCCGTTCTTGTCGACGCGGCCGTAGATGTCCTCGAGGCGCACGATATCGTCCTCGCCGAGATAGCTGCCGGTCTGTACCTCGATCAGGTGCACGGGCGTGTCGCCGAGGTTTTCGAGGCGATGCGGCATGCCCAGGGGGATGTAGGTCGATTGATCCGCGATCAACGTGGTGACCTCGTCGCCGCGGGTGACCCGCGCAATGCCCTGCACCACGACCCAATGCTCCGCACGCTTGTGGTGGTATTGCAGCGAGAGCCGGCCGCCGGGCTTCACCACGATGTGCTTCACCTGCACGCGCTCGCCGTTGTGGATCGAGCGATAACTGCCCCAGGGGCGCTCGACCAGCGGGTGGTTATGGAGCACCGCCCGGCCGTCGCGCTCGAGCTTGGCGACGAGTTGCTTCAGGTCGGCGGAGCGCGACCTCGGCACCACCAGGACGGTGTCCTCCGTCGCGACCACCACGAGGTCCTCTATGCCGAGCGCCGTCACTAGCCTGCACTCGGACCGCAGATAGGAATTGCGAGCGCCCGCGGTCACGACGTCGCCGACGGTCACGTTCCCGTCCGCATCCTTCGGGGCCGCGCGCCACAGTGCGTCGAAGCTGCCGATATCGCTCCACCCCATCTCGACCGGAACCACCGCCGCGGCCTTCGTGTGCTCCATCACTGCGCAGTCGATGGACACGGAACGTGCCGCACCGAACGCCTCGGCCCCGAGACGCAGGAAATCCAGATCGCGCTTCGCTTCCGAGAGCGCGCGCCGGCACGCCTCGACCATGGCGCCGTCTAGGCGCACGAGCTCCTGCAGGTAGAGTTTCGCCGGCAGCACGAACATGCCGCTGTTCCAATCGTAGCCGCCAGCCGCCAGCATCTGCTCCGCGCGTGCGGCAATTGGCTTCTCCACGAACTCCGCGACGGCGAAGCAGCCTTCGATGCCCGGCCACGGCTTACCGCGGCGGATATAGCCGTAGCCTGTCTCGGCGCGGTCGGGCTTGATGCCGAAGGTCACCAGCGCGTCCGCGCGCGCGGCGGCGGCGGCCCGCTCCACACCCGCGAGGAAGGCGGCACGGTGCTGGATCCCGTGATCGGACGGCAGCACCAGCAGCAGCGCGTCGGGCTCGTCGGCGCTCAGCAACAGCGCGGCGACGGCGATCGCGGGCGCCGTGTTGCGTCCTTGCGGCTCCAGGACCAGCGCGCGCGGCTTCATTCCGATGAGGCGCAGCTGCTCAGCTACCTGGAAGCGGTGCTCGTCATTCGCGATCACGAGGGGCGGCGCGAAACGCTCGGGGTCATTGACGCGCAACACCGTCTCCTGCAGCAGGCTGTTCTCCGAGATGAGTGGCAACAGCTGCTTCGGCGTGAGCGCGCGCGAGAGCGGCCAGAGCCGCGTGCCAGAGCCGCCCGATAGAACCACAGGGTGAATGAGCACGCGCGCCATGCCCCCTCCGTGAAATCCGTGTCGCCAGCGGAGCCTAGTCGGCGGTGCGCCGCGACGCTACCCCGTCTTGCGCCGCGTCGGCCGGTCCGGTATGGGTCGCCCTCTACGCATAGCGGAGGTGGCGGCGATGATCGATCTCTATACCTGGGGAACACCGAATGGGCGAAAGGTCTCGATCATGCTGGAGGAGACCGGCCTCGCCTATCGCGTGCACAAGATCGACATCTCCAAGGGCGATCAGTTCAAGCCCGAGTACGTCGCGATCAATCCCAACAGCAAGATCCCCGCGATCGTCGACAACGAGGGGCCCGGCGGCCAGCCGCTCGCGCTCTTCGAGTCCGGCGCGATCCTGGTCTATCTCGCGGATAAGACCGGGCGGCTCCTGCCGAAGGACCCGGCGGCTCGTTACCATGTACTGGAATGGCTGATGTTCCAGATGGGCGGCGTCGGGCCGATTTTCGGGCAGGTGCATCATTTCCTGCGCGCGGCGCCGGAGCCCGTGCCCTACGCGATCGAGCGCTACGGCAAGGAGACGCGCCGGCTCTATGGCGTGCTCGACGCGCGGCTCGGTAAAGAGACTTTTCTGGCGGGAGACTATTCGATTGCCGACATCGCGACATTTCCATGGGTCGCGCGGCACGAGTGGCACAAGGTCGCGCTCGGCGATTTCCCGAACGTCGAGCGCTGGTATCGGACGATCGGCGCCCGGCCCGCGGTCGCCCGCGGGATGCAAGTACCCGCCTGATCGGCGGGCCGCAAGCTCAAGCGGCGATGCGGGGCCGCCCGACGCGACCGCCGAGCGTCGCGGCGGCGGCACTGGCGATGCCGGTCAGCGACCGCAACTCCTCGCGGCAGCGCTCGAGAACCACGAGATCGCGGGCATCCTCGCGATCGGCAATGTCCATGTAGCTGATCTTGATCTCGACGAGATCGAGCAGCATCTCGACGGACCGTCTGGATAGACTCATCGCAGCCTCCACCGGAAACGGGAACTCTTGTATTCCCTGGCGGATACCAGTTTTTCAGGTCTTTCGTTAAAATGCGGTGAAACGGAATCCCCGGATTCGAGCCGTTTATCCCGATTCAGGGTTAGACACGGCCGCAGGATTTGACCCGGGTCAGGTCAGGTGAGCCCTTGGCGGGTTTGGCGGGTCCCGCTCGATAAACTGTGAACGTGGCGCGGCACCCTACCAGGCGCGCATCGCCGTCCCCACCGCGATCATCAGCAGGACCACGATGAAGGCGGCTGCGAGGGCCTGGTGGCGCAAGGATCGGGAGCGCGGGGCGTTGAGCACGACAGTTCCTTGTGGGCGCGGGTGCGCGCATCCCGCACCTTCCGCGTCGACGGGTGGCCGTGCCACCGGCGGAACGCCGCTGCGACACTGTTGAGCAGGGATGGCCACAGCAGGATCTCCTGGCCCCAATTTTGCCGCCTGCTTTTGCGCTCAGGTGACGGAGGATGAGGTCCGTCGCATAGCAAGAGGCGCGCTTGCGCCAGGATCGAGCGCTCGATGACCAGGGCGATTATCATCACGGTCGTGTTTCTCTGTGCGATCACAGCGACGGCGCGGGCGCAGACGCTCGGGGACTCGGTGATCTCGCAATTCGCCGTCTTCAAGAAATCCAAGGCGGCGGTCAGGGTGTGCGCGAATGAAGAGGGGAGAATGCAGGTCGAGCGGAATGAGCACTATGACGCGCTGCTCCATGCCCTTGCGAGGGACCCGGCGTCCCCCACGATCGACGAGATGTGGAAGGCTCAAGCGCAGGTCCGCCTAGAGGACGAGGCGCTGGGACAGAAGCGAGATGAGTGCACGCCACTCTTCGATGAACTTCTCGCCGCGATGAAGGAGCTGCAGCGCAACTGCCAAGCGTATACCGCGGTCAAGACAAGCGACGAGGCCACTCCGGCAACGCAAGCGCTGGCGATCGATATCTGCCGCGGCGCGACAAAGAAAGACGGCGGAGACAAAGCCGACAATCAGTGACGACAAGCTAGCGCGCTATTGGTTTCGGGCTGTCATCGAACTACTCGCGCACACCGAGTTGACTCGGAATTCGCGCGTCGGTACAAGCCCGTCCCTGCATACGCCGTGTCCCCGCGGAGGGGTGGCCGAGTGGCTGAAGGCGGCGGTTTGCTAAACCGTTATAGGGGTTTAAATCCCTATCGGGGGTTCGAATCCCCCTCCCTCCGCCATTGCTATGCAGGAAGGTCCGCTGATTCGGGCCTTCCTGCGCCACATGGAATGCTCTCCATGGTCAAAATTCGTTCCAAGAAGCGCACTCGGCGCGCCCGCAGCCCTTGCGATATCGACGGGGTATCATTTTTTAGCCACAGGATGATGTGTAGCGATCAGCACTAATGGTGCCAATCGTCTGCGCCAGACATAGCTCGCTCACGCCAGAAGTCGCGGCTAGCACGCTATTGTACGTCCGCTGCGCACTTGACCGTTACAACATGACTGCAGATGCGACACCACGAGATCTTTTCCCTACTGATAACTCAATGCATTGCTCTGCTCGTATTCATGGGCACGGCCCACGGCGATCAAAACTCGGATCAAGTGTCCTTCGAGCGCCCGGTCTTTGTGGAGAATGGTATCGCGACATGGTATGGCGGTCGTCATGCCGGACTCAAAACCGCGAGCGGCGAATATTTCAATGTACATAAGCTGACCGCTGCCCATCGGACCCTACCGTTCGGAACCGTCGTTCGCGTAACGGATCTCAAAAGCGGCCGGGCGGTCGTCGTCAGAATCAATGATCGTGGCCCGAATGCCAAAGCGAAGAGCCGAGCCGTGCTCGACCTTTCGGAATCTGCAGCAGATGTCCTTGCGATGAGGGAACGCGGTGTGTGCAGAGTCAGGATCGAAGCGTTCGCATCGGACCAAAACGGATCTTGAAGAGGTGATTTGTTTGCGGCGCTGTTGATCGAGCTATTGACCCTTCGCCATAGCGCGGGGGCGCCGCGACTTCTCGGCCTTATCCAGTGCCACGCGGGCTCACTAATGGCGTAATACGTAAGTCCGCAGCAGCTTGACGAGGTCGGAAGCCTCGAAGGGTTGGTGCACGATCGCGTCGGCGCCGAACTTCTTTGCGAACACGAGAAAACTGGCCCTCTCTTCGTTGCCACGAGACATGGCGACGATCTTGGTCGCCGGCCGCGCGCGGCGCATCG
>DATFRA010000049.1:0-19094 GCA_035263705.1 Allostellaceae bacterium | reverse complement strand
CTGTCGACGCCCAGGGGCGTCATGTCGGACAACGAGGCCCGCGCCGCCAATGTCGGCGGCGAGGTCCTCTGCCGCGTATTCTGAGGCAGCCATGTCGCGCGTCGGCAAGCATCCCGTCACCATCCCGCAGGGCGTCACCGTCGACATCGCGGGCCAGACGCTCACCGCCAAAGGCAAACTGGGCACACTGAAGCTGGTGGTTGGCGGCGAGGTCTCGGCCGTGGTCAAGGACGGTAAGGTCGTCGTGACGCCCAATTCCGAGACCAAGCATGCGCGCATGCAGTGGGGCACCACGCGCGCGCTGGTGAACAATATGGTGAACGGCGTCTCCAAGGGCTACTCGGTCGGGCTCGAGATCAGCGGCGTCGGCTATCGCGCGGCAGTGCAGGGCAAGACCCTCAACCTGCAGCTCGGATTCAGCCACGAGATCAATTTCCCGATCCCCGACGACATCAAGATCACCTGCGAGAAGCCGACCTCGATCCTGATCGCGGGCGCCGACCGGCAGCGCGTCGGCGAGGTTGCAGCGAAGCTCCGCGGCATGCGCAAGCCGGAGCCCTACAAGGGCAAGGGCATCAAGTACCAGAACGAGACGATCCGCCGCAAGGAAGGCAAGAAGAAGTAACGGAAAGCACGCGCCATGCAGACCAAATCCAAGCGCCTCTTCGGCCGCCGCCAGACGCGGGTGCGCCATAAGCTCGGACGCTCCGCCAAGGGCCGTCCGCGGCTCTCGGTGTTCCGCTCGTCGCTCCACATCTATGCGCAAGTGATCGACGCGACCGACGGCAAGATCATTGCCTCGGCCTCGACCGTGGACAAGGCGCTGAAGCCGTCGCTGAAGACCGGCGCCAACAAAGAGGCGGCCCAGGCGGTCGGCAAGCTGGTCGCAGAGCGCGCGGTCGCCGCGGGCGTCAAGGCAGTGGTGTTCGACCGCGGCGGCTATCTCTTTCATGGCCGGGTCAAAGCCCTGGCCGACGCCGCCCGCGAGGGCGGTCTCACCTTCTAGGAAAGACGGGACATGGCAACCTCGGAAACCGGCGGCCCGAGAACGCGCGAAGGCGGGGGCGACCGCCCGCGCCGCGGACGCGGTGGCGGCGATCGTGGGCCGCGGGATCGCGACCGCGGCGGTGACCGCGAGGACAGCGAATTTGTCGAGAAGCTCGTCGGCATCAACCGCGTCGCCAAGGTCGTGAAGGGTGGCCGGCGCTTCGGCTTCGCGGCACTGGTGGTGGTGGGCGACAGCAAAGGCCGGGCCGGCTACGGCGCCGGCAAGGCGCGCGAGGTGCCGGAGGCGATCCGCAAGGCGACCGAGCAGGCGCGCCGCAACATGGTGCGCATTCCCCTGCGCGAGGGCCGCACGCTGCATCACGATATCGTCGGCTACTACGGCGCGGGCGAGGTGGTGCTGAAGGCGGCGCCACAGGGCACCGGCATCATTGCGGGCGGCCCGATGCGCGCGATCTTCGAGGCGCTGGGTGTGCAGGACGTGGTGGCGAAATCCGTCGGCACGTCGAACCCGCACAACATGATCAAGGCCACCTTCGAGGCGCTGCAGCGCTCCGTGAGCCCGCGCTCGGTGGCGGCGCGGCGCGGCAAAAAGGTGAGCGACATCATCCGCGGCCGCGAAGTGACGGACGCCCGGGAGTAAGCGATGGCCGAGCAAGAGAAGAAACCCGACGCCAAGAAGAAAGCTCCCAAGGCCGACGGCGCGAAGAAGGAGCCCAAGAAGGCGGCGCCCAAGGCCACGGCGAAGGCACCGGCGGCCGACGCGCCTCCAACTCTGGCGCCCCAGCCGGTCGAGGCGAAGCCCGCGCCTGCTCCCGTCGCGAAAGCGAAGGCGGCGACGCCGAAGCCGAAGCCGCCTGCGGCCGCACCCAAGCCCAAGCGGGTGCCGGAGAAGGCGGTGAAGGTGACGCAGGTGAAAAGCCCGGCCGGGCGTTTCGCCTATCAGCGTGCGACGTTGCGCGGACTCGGGCTCGACCGGATCAACCGCAGCCGCGTGCTCGAGGACACGCCCGCCGTGCGCGGGATGATCGAGCGCGTCAAGCACCTCGTGCGGATCGATGCCGTCGCCTGAGGTACGGCGTTATAATCTTCGACTTGATTGGTGACCGTCATGAAGCTCAACGAGATCCGGGATAACGAGGGCGCCCACTACCGCTACAAGCGGGTGGGACGCGGAATCGGCTCCGGCAAGGGCAAGACAAGCGCGCGCGGCGGCAAGGGCCAGACCGCGCGCACGGGCGTCGCGCTCAACGGCTTCGAGGGCGGCCAGACCCCGCTGCATCGCCGCTTGCCCAAGCGTGGCTTCGGCCGGGTGGCGTTCCAGAAGGACTACCACATCGTGAACCTCGGGCGGCTGCAGGTGGCGCTCGATGCGGGCCGGCTCAAGGCCGACGCGCCCGTAAACGGCGCGGCGCTGGTGGCGGCGGGCGTGCTGCGCCGGGTCGGCGACGGTGTGCGGCTGCTCGGCAAGGGCGAGCTCAAGGTGGCACTCACCCTCGAGGTCGCCGGCGCCTCCAAATCCGCGATCGCCGCGGTGGAGAAGCTCGGCGGCAAGGTGGTCCTGCCGCCCGCGCCCGCGAAGCCGGAGAAGAAGGACGCGCCCGCGAAATCGTGACGAGTGGGGCCGCCCGCGCGAATGTATGATTCCCAGCATTGGGGATGGACTAGATGGCCTCAGCAGCCGAGCAACTCGCGTCGAACCTGAACCTCGGCGCCTTCGCCAAGGCGACGGAGCTCAAGAAGCGGATCTGGTTCACCCTGGGTGCGCTGGTGATCTACCGGCTCGGGACCTACATCCCGCTGCCCGGCATCGATCCGCAGATCCTCAACGAGATTTTCAAGAGCCAGAGCGGCGGGCTCCTCGACATCTTCGACATGTTCTCGGGCGGCGCGCTCGGCCGCATGACCATCTTCGCGCTGACGATCATGCCGTACATCTCGTCCTCGATCATCATCCAGCTCCTGACCGCGGTGTCGCCTACCCTCGAGGCGCTGAAGAAAGAGGGCGAGGTCGGCCGCAAGAAGCTCAACCAGTACACGCGCTACGGCACGGTGCTGCTGGCGGCGGTGCAGGCTTACGGCATCGCGGTCGGCCTCGAGGCCTCCGGGCGCGGCAGTTCCTTGGGCTCGCCGGTGATGGATCCCGGCCTGTTCTTCCGCCTCACCACGGTGGTGACGCTGACGGGCGGTACCGTGTTCCTGATGTGGCTCGGCGAGCAGATCACCGCGCGCGGTGTCGGCAACGGCATATCCCTAATCATCTTCACGGGCATCGTCGCGCGCATGCCGGCGGCGCTGGTCCAGCTCTTGGAGCTTGGTCGGACGGGGTCCCTCTCGTACTTCGTGATCCTTTCATTCTTTATCGGCGCGGCGGCTGTGATCGCCTTCATCGTCTTCATGGAGCGCGCCCAGCGCCGCATCCTCGTGCAGTACCCAAAGCGCCAGGTCGGCAACAAGATGTTCGGCGGCGAGGCCTCGCACCTGCCGTTGAAACTCAACAGCTCCGGCGTGATCCCGCCAATCTTCGCTTCGTCGCTGCTGCTGCTGCCCTCGACGATCGCGAACTTCGCGCCGCCCGACAGCTTCCTCTCGGACATCAAGCTCTACCTGCAGCCGGGCTCGCTGTTTCATATGTCGCTCTACGCGATCCTGATCATCTTCTTCTGCTTCTTCTATACGGCGATCGTGTTCAATCCGGCGGAGACCGCCGAGAACCTGCGCAAGTACGGCGGCTTCGTGCCGGGCATCCGGCCCGGCAAGAACACGGCTGACTATCTCGACTACGTGCTGAGCCGGCTCACCGTGGTGGGTGCGCTCTACCTTACCGTGGTCTGCCTGCTGCCGGAGTACCTGATCTCCGAGTTCTCGCTGCCGTTCTATTTCGGCGGCACCAGTCTCCTGATCGTGGTGAGCGTCACTATGGACACGGTGGCGCAGATCCATTCACACCTGCTCGCGCACCAGTACGAAGGCCTGATCAAGAAGGCGAAGCTGCGCGGGAGACGCGGGTGAATATCATCCTGCTGGGCCCGCCGGGCGCCGGCAAAGGGACTCAGGCGAAACGGCTCGAGGAGAGGCACAGGCTGGTCCAGCTTTCGACCGGCGACATGCTGCGCGCCGAGCGCGCCTCGGGGAGCGAGCTCGGCCGCAAGGTGCAGGCGATCATGGACGCGGGCCACCTGGTCTCCGACGACATCATGATCGCCATGATCGAGAAGCGGATCGACGCGCCCGACTGCAAGAACGGCTTCATCCTCGACGGATTCCCGCGCACAGTGCCGCAAGCGGAGGCGCTCGACGCCATGCTCGCGCGCAAGCACCTGAGGCTCGATTACGTGATCGAGCTCGCGGTGGACGAAGACGCGTTGGTCGATCGCATCGACGGCCGCTTCTCCTGCGCCAAGTGCGGCGCCAGCTATCACGACCGCAACAAGCGGCCCAAGGTGGCTGGAATCTGCGACGTCTGCGGCTCTAAGGACTTCGTCCGCCGCGCGGACGACAACGCCGAGACCGTCAAAGCGCGGCTCGCCGCCTACCACGCCCAGACCGCACCGATCCTTCCCTACTACCGCGCCAAAGGGATCCTTCGCCAAGTCGACGGCATGGCCGACATCGCGGAGGTGACGCGGCAGATTGAGGCGATCATCTCAGGCTGATACTCCAGGTGCGACCGATCGCCGCAGCCTCCGCGGCCCGTTCGAGGCACTCGGTCGAGACCAAATAAGCTTGGTTTCTTAAGCACTAAGAGGTCGCCCAGGCGCGGTTGACTTCGGAAATTATGTTTCTATAATGCGCGCCCTCGGCTTCCGGCGCCGACGATCGGCATTGCCTGAAAACCCTTGAGATACTGAGGAGAAGCGCTCTTGGCGCGTATTGCTGGCGTCAACATTCCCAGCCAAAAGCGAGTCCCGATCGGGCTCATGTACATCCACGGCATCGGCCGCACCTCGGCCGAGAAGATCTGCAAGAACCTCGGCATCGATCAGCAGCGGCGCGTGCACGAGCTGACCGAGGACGAGGTGATGCGCATCCGCGAGGCGATCGACCGCGAGTATCAGGTCGAGGGCGACCTCCGCCGCACCGTCGCGATGAACATCAAGCGGTTGATGGACCTCGGCTGCTATCGCGGCCTGCGTCACCGCAAGGGCCTGCCCGTGCGCGGTCAGCGCACGCACACCAATGCCCGGACGCGCAAGGGTCCGGCACGGCCGATCGCGGGCAAGAAGCCGGTCGTCAAGAAGTAGAACAAGTCACGGGGACGAGGATCCGAGTCATGGCGACGAGCACGAAGCCAGCAGCCGCCGCTGCCGCACCCGCTGCTTCCGGCACCGCCGCGACCGGCGCGGGTCCGGCGCCGCGGCTCCGCCGGCGCGAGCGCAAGAACATCACCTCGGGCGTGGCGCACGTGAACGCCACCTTCAACAACACCATGATCACCATCACGGACGCCCAGGGAAACACCATCGCGTGGTCGTCGGCGGGCAGCCTCGGCTTCAAGGGCTCGCGGAAGTCGACGCCCTATGCGGCGCAGGTCGCGGCCGAAGACGCCGGCAAAAAGGCGATGGAGCACGGCATGCGCACCCTCGAGATCGAGGTGAAGGGGCCGGGCTCGGGGCGCGAGTCGGCGCTCCGCGCGCTGCAAACGGTGGGCTTCACCGTGACGTCGATCCGCGACGTGACGGCGATCCCGCACAACGGATGCCGGCCGCCCAAACGGCGGCGGGTGTGAGGATGCGCCGGCGGACCTAGGCTCCGCTGGCTGTTTTGATCGCGACGGCCCGGAGCCCTCGCGAGCCGCAACAAGAAGAGCGCACGACGGGCCGATCGGCCGGCGAGCGCCGTTGCGGCTTCCCAGAACCGGGCGCCGCCAGAGGCAGAAGGCAAGAGGATCGGCCAGTGACAGTCATCCAGAAGAATTGGCAATCGCTCATCAAACCGAAGCAGCTCTCGGTCGAGCCCGGCGACGACCCTAAGCGGGTCGCGACGGTGGTCGCGGGTCCGCTGGAGCGGGGCTTCGGCTTGACGCTCGGGAACGCGCTCCGGCGCATCCTGCTGTCGTCGCTCCAGGGTGCCGCCATTACCTCGATGCAAATCGAGGGCGTGCTGCACGAGTTCTCGTCCATCCCGGGTGTGCTCGAGGACGTGACCGACATCGTGCTCAACGTGAAGAGTATCGCGCTCCGCATGCACGGGGAGGGGCCGAAGCGCATGCGCCTCAAGGCGCAGGGGCCGGCGGAGGTGCGCGCGTCCTCGATCGAGACCGGCCACGACATCGAGATCATGAACCCGGACCAGCTCATCTGCACCCTCGACCGGAACGCCAAGATCACCATCGAGTTCACGGTGGATGCCGGCAAGGGCTACCGGCCCGGCGCCGAGAACCGGCCGGAGGACGCGCCAATCGGGCTGATCCCCGTCGATGCGCTCTTCAGCCCCGTGCGCAAGGTCAGCTACAAGGTCGAGAACACCCGCGAGGGCCAGCGCACCGATTACGACAAGCTCTCGATGAAGATCGAGACCAATGGGGCGGTGACGCCGGAGGATTCCGTGGCGCTCGCGGCCCGCATTCTGCAGGACCAGCTGCAGCTCTTCATCAACTTCGAGGAGCCGCGTGCGGCGGTGGAGGCGGAGGTGCCGAGCGAGCTCCCCTTCAACAAGAACCTGCTTCGCAAGGTGGACGAGCTCGAGCTCTCGGTCCGCTCCGCCAACTGCCTCAAGAACGACAACATCGTCTACATTGGCGATCTCGTGCAGAAGACCGAGGCAGAGATGCTCAGGACGCCGAACTTCGGTCGCAAGTCGCTTAACGAAATCAAGGAAGTGCTGGCGCAGATGGGGCTCCATCTCGGCATGGAGATAACGAACTGGCCGCCGGAGAATATCGAGGATCTCGCCAAGCGCCTCGAGGAACCGTACTAGAGCCGGGGAGGGAGGGACCCATGCGTCATCGCCTGAGCGGCCGCAAGCTCGGCCGCAAGAGCGCCCATCGCAAGGCCATGTTCGACAACCTGGCGCACGCGCTGCTGAAGCACGAGCAGATCACCACCACGCTGCCGAAGGCGAAGGACCTCCGGCGCGTGGTCGAGAAGCTCGTGACGTTGGGCAAGCGCGGCGGCCTCCACGCGCGCCGCCAGGCGATCGCGACGCTGCAGGACCCGAAGCTCGTCGAGAAGATCTTCACCACGCTTGCCGAGCGCTACAAGGAGCGCAAAGGCGGCTATACGCGCGTCCTCAAGGCCGGCTATCGCCACGGCGACGCCGCCGCGATGGCCGTGATCGAGCTGGTCGACCGCGACCCCGATGCCAAAGGCCTCGACTCCGGCCCGGTCGAGACGCCGGAGGAGACTGAAGCGGAAGCCGCGGCGGCCTAATCCGCATCGCCTGAGTCTTGTGCCGACTCATCGGTTTTCTGTCGTGAGCGTTGTTCGGCTGATATCGGCTGGCGCGTTGCTGCTGGTCGTATCTGCCTGCCAATCCGAGGACGGTCCTGCGATCACGGGTCACCGGAAGGCGGTTCCTGGCGCCAACATCTCCCTCAGCCTGCCCGAAGGCGTCTCGGTGGTTCGGCGGCCGGATCGGCCCGATCTCGTGGTCTTCGACTTTTCACGGGACGACCACGTGTTCATGGGGCTCTACGTGGGCCCATCGCCCTCGTTTCATCCCGCGACGGACGAGGACGGCATCGAGACGGAGACGGTCAACGGTTTCAAGGCAGAGACGCGGGTGGTCAAATCGCCCGACGGCACCTGGTCGCGCGACATCGTTGTCGAGCTCTCCGGCCACCGCTTCAGCCATTTCTTCTATCGCGATCTGCGCGAACCCGACCTCCTGATCGCCGACCACATCATCGGCTCGCTACGCGACGGGCCGTAGGCAGCGCGTCGCAAGATCATCCTGCGTCGTTGGACTCTGCGCTTCGCGCAGGCTCAGGATGAGGGTTGAATGAGTCCAGCACGAAGAAAAGCCCTCATCGTGAGCCGGGCCCGAAGGGCCTGAGTCGAAGGACGCACGGATTCTCGCTCAGAGTCAGCTCGGCGCTGCCGCGCTCGCCGGTGCCGTGACGGCCAGCGATCGCTCCGCGAGCTCCCGCGTCGCCGCGTAATCGACCTTGCCCGTGCCCAGCAGCGGCACCTCGCGCACGGGAACCACAACGCGCGGCACCATGACCTCGGCGATGCCGTGGGCGTGGGCGTCGGCGAGGAGGACATCGGCGGTGCCCGCGGGGTTCTCGGTCAAGAGGACGACCTGCTCGCCCTTGCGTGGGTCGGGGAAGGCCAGTGCCGCGTGGCGGTGGTCGGGCCAGAGGCGCGAGGCCTGCGCCTCGACGGCCGCGAGCGACACCATCTCGCCCGCGATCTTGGCGAAGCGCTTGGCGCGGCCCTTGATGGTGACGAAGCCCTCGGCGTCGAGCGAGACGATGTCGCCGGTGTCGTACCAGCCGCCCTCCGGCGGCTCCAGCACGCCCGGCGCGCCCTCGCGGAGATAGCCCAGCATGACGTTGGGACCGGAGACCACGAGCCGGCCGCCGTCGGGGATGCCCTCCACCGGCTCGATCCGCGCCTCGATGCCCGGCAGCAGCCGGCCCACGGTGCCTGGCTTGAAATGCATGGGTGTGTTGGTGGCGAGCGCCGGCGCGGTCTCGGTCGCGCCATAGCCCTCGAGGATGCGGAGCCCGAAACGCTCGGTCCAGGTACGCCGCGTCTCGTCGCGCACGCGCTCGGCGCCCGCGAAGACGTACCGAACACTGTAGAAATCGTAGGGGTGGCCTGCCCGGGCATAGCCCGTGAGGAAGGTGTCGGTGCCGAACAGGATGGTCGCGTTGGTGTCGTAGGCGAGCTCCGGCACGATCCGGTAATGCAAGGGTGAGGGGTAGAGGAAGATCTTCACGCCGGAGATCAGCGGCAGAATAGTGCCGCCCGTCAGTCCAAAGGAGTGGAACATCGGCAACGCGTTGAAGACGATGTCGCTCGGGTTGAAGTCGACGCGCGCCGCGAGCTGCTGGCAGTTCGCGAGGATGTTGCGGTGGCTCAGCACCACACCCTTGGGCGTGCCCTCGGAGCCCGAGGTGAAGAGCACCACCGCGGGATCGTCGGGCGAGGGCCGCTGACGGCCGTGAATCGTGCGCGGGAAGCGCGCGCCGAGGAGGCCGCGCAGCCGCTCGAGCAGGCTCACCTCGGCGCGGAGGTCCTCGAGATAGATGACGCGGCGGCCGTGGGAGAGGGTACCGAGCGCCGTTTCGAGCTTCGCCCGCTCGATGAAGCGGCGGGACGTCACGATGGTGCGGACCTCCGCGATCTCGCAGGCGATACCCATGTTCTTGGCGCCCGTGGAGTAATTGAGCATCGCGGGCACGCGTCGGAACGCGTGCAAAGCAGAAATGGTGGCTGCCGTCACGTTAGCGTTGGGCAGCAGCACGCCCACCTTCTCGAGCGGCTCCGTGATGGCCGTGAGCCGCCGGCCGATCACCAGCGCGCCCGTCACCAGCCGGTTGTAGGTCATCGGCTTGCGCTCGATGTCCTCAAGGATCGCGCGGTCACGCCCGTGGATGTGACGCGCGTCGAGCACGGCCTGGAAAAGCGTCTTCCCGGTCTCCGCGGTCTCGAACATCATGGACGACATGATGTCGTAGAGCCGGAGCCCGATCTCGCGCCGGCGCCTGCGGCCCTTGATCTCAGCCGGGAGCTCGATCGTCCGCGGCTTCTGGATCGTGACAGTGACGCGGGGGATCCAGCGCCGGCGGACCTTGCCCCTGAGGCGCGAGAAGCGCGTGTACTGCAGGCCGTCGAGCCGCACCGGCAGGATCTTGGCCCGCGCCTTGTCGGCGATCATGGCGGGGCCCTCGTAGATCTTCATGAGGGCGCCGGTGACCGTGAGCCGTCCCTCCGGGAAGATCACGCAGGACCGGCCCTCCTCGACCGCGCGGATCAGCGTCTTGGTGGCGAGCGGCTTCAAGGGATCGATCGGCACGGCGTCGACCAGGCTCAGGAACGGCTTCACCCACCAGGCGGCCGCGCGGTTCGCCGCCACGGCGAAGGCCGGCCGGCCGGGCAGAAAGGTCGCGAGGAGCGCGCCGTCGATGAAGGAGAGATGGTTCGCCACGATCACCACCCGTTCACCCGCCTCGGCGACGTGCTCGAGGCCGCGGACCTCGACGCCATAGACCAGGCGGAAGAGGCCGGCGAGCAGGCTCTTGAGCAGCGCGCCGGGGAGCAGGCGCATCACGATTACGGCCGCGATCGCGTTGACGACACCGACGGTGAGGAAGACCTCGGGCACGGTGGCGCCCGCCGCCAGCATCAGCGCGCTGATCACGCCGGCGATCACGATGTAGACAGCGTTCAGGATGTTATTGGCGGCGACCACGCGGGAGCGGTGGCTCTCGTCCGAGCGCGCCTGCATGATCGTGTAGAGGGGCACGATGAAGAGGCCGCCGCAGGCCGCGATCGCGAAGAGGTCGATGACCAGGCGCCAGTTTGCCGCGTGCGAAAGGAAAGCGACGATCCCCACCAACTCCACACCGTCGCCGCCGACCGCCTGCGTGCTGGCGGCATAGAGGTCGAAGGTGAAGAGCGCCATGCCGAGCGCCCCCAGCGGTGCCAGCCGCGCGCTCACCTCGCCCCGTAGCAGCCGGCCGCACAGCAGTGAGCCCACGCCGATCCCGACCGAGAACAGCGTGAGGAACAGGTTCAGCACATCGGGGTCGGCGCCGAGCGTTTCCTTGGCATAGGTCGGGAGCTGGCTGAGATAGGTCGCGCCCACGGCCCAGAACCAGGAGATGCCGATGATGGAGAGCCGGACGTCTCTCCGGGTGTTGGCATGGTGGATGATCGCCCGGGTCTCCGTGAGCATGTTCGGGTTGACGCGGAGATCGGGCATCGCCCGACGGGCTCGCGGAATGAACAGGCTGGCACCCCAGCCCGCGACCGCGAAGGCGAGCAGGACGGCGGCCACGACGGTAGGTCCATCCTTCAGCCCGATGAGGTGCACACCGCCGATCGTGCCGATCAGGATTGCTAGGAACGTCCCTGCCTCGATGAGCGCGTTGCCGCCGACGAGTTCGTCGGTCGCGAGATGGTCGGGCAGGATGCCGTATTTGACCGGCCCGAAAAACGTCGCCTGCACGCCGAGGAAAAACAGCACCGCGAGCTGGTAGGCGGTGCTGTCGAGCGCGAAGCCCACCGCTGCCAGCACCATGACGCCGATTTCCCAGAGCTTCACGTACCGGATCAAGCCCGCCTTCTCGAATTTATCTGCGAGCTGGCCCGCGGTTGCCGAGAACAGGAAATAGGGCAGGATGAAGATCGCGGTTGCGAGCGCCACGATCACGCGCGTTTGGGTCGAGGAGTGCGGGTCACCATAGGTGATCAAGGTCACAAGCGCGGTCTTGAAAAGGTTGTCGTTCATCGCGCCGAAGAACTGCGTGATGAATAGCGGCAGCAGCCGGCGGCTTCCGAGGAGTTGCAGTTGCGATTGCGCCATGGCGGGGTCCTCCGGTGACGGTGTTCAGGCGGCGAGCACGCGCCAGCAGGCGTCGGTCAGCGCCGGCGCTAGCGGCGTCATGGGGCCGGGAAGGCGGCCGTAGGTCTTGAAGGTCGCGGGCTGCACGATAAGGCCCATGACGAGCGCCGCCGCGAGGTCGGGATCGCCTTTCGGGATTTCGCCGCGCGCCATGCCCTCCATCAGGACCCGCCGCACCACCTCGACCGGCGTCGCCTGGTTCTCGCCGAGCCGACGCATGGAGTGATGCTGCACCAGCAGCAGGAACTGGAAGAGCACGGGATCGCTGTCGAAGATCCCCGCGCATTCCTCGATCATGGCGCGCAGTTTCTCGCGCGTCCCGTGGCGGCGCGCTTGCAGCGTCTCGAGGCGATCGGCGAATGCGGCGTAATGCTGCCGGAACAGAGCGAGGATCAACTCGTCCTTGCCGCGGTGATGGCGGTAGAGCGCGCCCTCGGAGATGTCCGCGGCCTCCGCGATGTCGCGGATCGTGGTCTCCGCGACACCCTTCGCCACGAAGAGCTCCATCGCCTTGCGCTCGATCTTCTCCCGGGTGGGCGTGCCGTCTCGCATCATCAATCTCAGTGAGTGAACATTCGCTCACTTTTAAGCTACTGCACCTGCTGAGTCAATAGCAGTTGTCTGGACCCGCCGGGCGACTGTTATGTTATAACATCCGCCTCATGGGAAGGCGCAATGCGCAGACTATTGCTGACCCTCGTGGTGCTCTTTGCATCCGGTCTTGCGACCGCGACAGCGGAGCCGATCGCCATCGTCGCGGCGGAGAATTTTTACGGCGATGTGGCGGAGCAGGTGGGCGGGTCGGCCGTGAAAGTCACCAGCATCCTCACCAACCCCGACCAGGATCCGCACCTCTTCGAGGCGAGCGCCTCGACCGCGCGCGCCCTCTCGGCGGCACGGATCGTCATCTACAACGGCGCCGACTATGACCCTTGGATGAGCAAGCTGCTCTCGGCCTCGCACGCCGCCGGTCGCGTCACCATCGAGGTCGCCAAGCTCGTCGGCAAGAAGGCCGGCGACAATCCGCATCTCTGGTACGATCCGCCGACCATGCCGGCGCTTGCAAGGGCCCTGGCGGCGCAGCTCGCCAAGCTCGATCTCGACCGTCGCGCGGACTACGATGCCCGCCGCGATGCTTTCATTGCCTCGCTCAAGCCGATCGACGACAAGATCATGGCGCTGCGGCAGCAGTATGGCGGTGCCGCCATCACCGCGACGGAGCCGGTGGCGGGATATATGGCCGACGCCATCAAGCTCAAGGTGCGCAACCAGCGCTTCCAGCTCGCGATCATGAACAACACCGAGCCGGGCGCGTCGGAAATCGCGGCCTTCCAGAAGGACCTGAAGACGCGGGCGGTGAAGGTGCTGCTCTACAACAGCCAGACCTCCGAGGAGCTGACCGAGAAGATGCGGGCGATCGCCAGGGACTCGGGCGTGCCGGTGGTCGGCGTCACCGAGACCGAGCCTGAGGGCACGAAATACCAGAATTGGGTGCTCTCCGAGCTCGGAGCGCTCGAGGCGGGTCTCTCCGGCAAGCAACCGTGAGCGCGGTCGAGCTCGAGAACCTGACGCTTGCCCGCGGCCGGAGAACCATCCTCTCCGGCGTCAACGCCACCATCGGCGACGGCGAGTTCATCGGCGTATTCGGTCCCAACGGCGCCGGCAAGAGCACGTTGCTGCACGCGATCCTGGGGCTGCTGCCGCCGGCCTCAGGCGCCATCCGCGTGTTCGGCAAGCCGCCTGGCAACGGCACGGCGCAGGCGGGCTATCTGCCGCAGAAGCGCGCGGGGATCGTGGATCTCCGCCTGCGTGGCTGGGACCTGGTGGCGAGCGCCTACCAGGGCAACCGCTGGGGCCCGCCGGTGCTGGGCGCGCGAGGGCGGGGGGAAGTCGCGTGGGCGCTTGCGACCGTCGAGGCGACGGCGCTCGCGGAGCGGCCGCTGTCTCAGCTTTCCGGCGGCGAGCTGCAGCGCGTCCTGCTGGCCCAAGCGCTGCTCGGGAAACCCAGACTGCTGCTGCTCGACGAACCGTTCATCAGCCTCGATCCCCGCTACCAGCAGGCGGTGGTCGCGCTCATCAAGCGCGTGCAGAGCGCGCTCGGCATCACCGTGCTGCTGACCGCCCATGAGCTCAACCCGCTCCTGGGTTTCATGGACCGCGTGCTCTATCTCGGGCATGGCCGCGCGGCGCTCGGCACCACGGAGGAGGTGATCACGAGCGAGGTGCTGTCGCGCCTCTACGACGCGCCCATCGAGGTGCTGCGGCTCAATGGCCGGATCGTCGTGGTGGCGGCCCATGGCGACGTCGAGGCGGAGGCGCATCGCCACGATGCTTGAATACGACTTCATGCAGACCGCCTTCGAGGCGGGCACCGCGGTCGCGATCGTCGCGGGCGCGGTCGGTTACTTCCTGGTGCTGCGGAATCTCGCTTTCGCGGGCCACGCGCTCTCTCATGTCGGCTTCGCCGGCGCGACGGGTGCGGTGCTCCTCGGCGTCGGGCCGTTCTGGGGGCTCATCGCCTTCACGGTCGCGGGCGGCATCGGCATGGGGCTCCTGGGTGATCAGCTGCGCGGCCGCGACATCGCCGTCGGCATCATGCTCTCGCTGTCGCTCGGGCTGGGCGTGCTGTTCCTGCACCTCTACACGACCTACGCGACCCAGGCGACCTCGCTGCTGTTCGGCAACGTCCTGGGCGTGAGCCCGGAAAACCTCCGGGACATGTTGGTGCTCGGCGCGATCACGCTGGCGTCCCTGACGGCGATCGCGCGGCCGCTGATCTTCGCGACGCTGGACCCCGAGCTCGCGGAAGCGAAGGGTGTGTCGCTCCGGCTGATCGCGGTCCTGTTCCTGATCATCGTGGCGGTCGCGGTGGCGGAGGCAGTGCAGGTCGTCGGCATCCTCCTGGTCTTCGCCTTGATGGTGGGGCCGGCGGCCGCGGCGCTCCGCTGCACGACGCGGCTCAAGTCCGGCCTCGCTCTCTCGGCGATCTTCGCCGTCGTGGAGACCTGGGCCGGCATCGCGCTCGCCTATGTCACGGACTGGCCGCCGAGCTTCTGGATCACGCTCCTGAGCGCGGTGGTCTACGGCCTGGCGTTCCTGCCCGCCCTGCTGCCGCGCGCCTCGCCCGCGTGAGTTGGTCGGCAGCCGGTGCCGCCCGTCACGAAACCGTCATTGCCCCTCGGAATAGTGGCGCCGACGCGGCTGCGGAGGGGATAGATGCGCACGACCACGCTCAAAGTCTCATTGATGGCGACAGCGCTGCTTGCCGGCGTCTCCGCCGCCTCGGCACAGGTGCAGTACAAGCCCGCCGAGGGCACGCCCAAGCACGCTGTGCTGTTCTTCATCGACGGATTCCGCGCGGATCTCCTGGATCCCGAGCTCGCGCCACACATCGCGGCGCTCGGCCGCGCCGGCGTGCGGTTCACCAACGCCGAGGTCGGGTTCCCCAGCGATTCGATGCCGGGCATCCTGGGCCCGCTCACGGGAGCCTCGCCCAGGGGCACCGGCATTCCCTATGACGAGTACTACGACCGGCACTACAAGCTCGCGATCGAGATCGCCGAGACCGTGACGGTGCCGCCGGGCCTCAAGCCGCACGATCTCCTGAAAGTGCCGACACTGTTCGAGGCCGCCAAGGCGAAGGGCCTCAAGACCGCCTTCATCTCCAAGCACATCGGCTACGAGATCCTGCAGGGCCCCAGCGGCAAGGGCGTCGACCAGCTCGAACTGCCGGAGATGGCGACCTGGAAGGGGCCGTTCAAGGACTATGACGCCAAGAACTTCGAGACGCTGAGGGGTTGGCTCGGCAAAGGCGGCGCGGATATCGCCGGCATCTACGCGATCGCCGCCAACTACGCGATGAAGGACCATGGCTTTGCCGCGGCGGAGACCCGCGCGGCGGTCGGCGAAATCGACGCTCAGGTCGGCAAGGTGGTGGATGCGGTTGCCGCCGCCGGCCGCTACGACGACACCGTCTTCGTCGTCCTGGGCGACCACGGCGACACCGACACGCCGAACGCGGTCGCCAGCAAGGGCGATGGCAGCGTCGTCGGCTTCCTCGCGGAGAAGGGCATCAAGGCCGCGAAGATCACTGCCGACGACGTGATGTTGGCGTGGCTCGCGGACTCGGGCCAGGTGCAGCAGGCGGTGAGCCTGCTGGACACGCCGGAGTCGAAGGAGCGCTTCGGCATCGACCGCGTGCTGGGGCCCGACGCGGTCAGGGCGATGGGCGATTTCGCCGAGGACCAGATGCCGGATTTCGTGCTGCTCGTGAAGCCGGGCGTGGTCTATACCAAGTTGCCCTCGAAGAAGATGGCGGAGCACGGCGGCGCCTTCGACAGCGATCTCCGAGTCGGCTTCGTGATGGAAGGGCCGGGCATCAAGGGCGGCGCCGTGGTGGACTCGAAGGTCAATGTCTTCTCGACCGCGCCGACGCTGGCGAGGCTGCTCGGTCTCTCGCTCCCCACCGCGACCTCGCCGGTGCTGACGGACGCGCTCCGGTAGGTCGGGACGTCATCAACGCCGGAAGCTCGGTCCACCCTTGCGAGATCCGCCATGAAGCGGACATAGAGCGAGAACTCTCCACCCAAACCGCGCTGGCGTCATTTCAGCAGCGACCCCAGGTCCACCGGTAATGAGATCCCGGTGATATAGCGCGCTTCATCGGACGCAAGAAACAGAACCGCATTGGCGATATCCACCGGCTCGACCCATGGAACCGGCAAGGCGCGTCGCGCGAGATAAAGACTGCGTATCTCCTCCACCGTCGCGCCCGGATGCCCGGCGACCATATCGAGATAAGCTTGGCTCATCACCATGTCCGTCGGGACTACGGTCGGAGCGACCGAATTGACCCGCACCATGAAGGGACCGAGCTCGAGCGCGAATGCGCGCGCGAGGCCCAGCACGCCGTGCTTCGCCGCCGTGTAGTGGGCGAACAGCTTGTTGGCCCGATGGCTGAGCACGGAACCGATCAACACCATCGCCCCGGAATTCTGGCGGATCATCGCGGGAGAAACCGCCTTCGCGGCACGCCACACGCCGCCCAGATTTACGTCGATCATCCGCTGCCAGGCAGGCTCGTCCAGTTCCCAGGCGTTGCCCCAGGAATCGATCCCCGCCGCCGCCACGAGAATATCGACCCCGCCCCAGCCTGTTACCATCTCTGCGACGACCGCATCGATGCTCTCGGACTTGCTCACGTCCGCTATGCGAGCCATCGCGCGGCGGCCAAGACGCGTGATTTCGGCAGCGATCGACTCGAGTTGCTCCGGGCGAGCACCGGCATAAGGCACGGTCGCAACGTCGGTCGCGATGTCGATGACGGCGACATCCGCGCCTTCCTCGGCCAGGCGCCGCGCACAGGCGCGACCGATTCCCCGGGCGCCGCCCGTGACCAAGGCGCGCTTGCCCTCAACGCGTCCGGTCATACTGGATCGCGCGGCGGCAGAGGCCGGAGGCCGTACGGCTCCACGACCTCGGACGTATGCTTTTGAAAGATCTTTCCTTCGTCATTCATCCAGTAGATATCGATGCCGAATTCCTGGTAACGCTTGCCGTCGGCCTTCGAGACATAGCTGGCGGTCGTCTCGCTGACGATGATATCGCCGGTTGCGGCGCGGAAGGTCCGGCTGATCTCGTACTCGTCGATAGAGCCGAACCACTCGGAGGGATGCGCATGCACTTGAGCCGGGGTTCGAACGCGAGATCCGGAGACCGTCACGGCGTCTTCGGTGTAGAGAGCCGAAACACCTCGCGCGTCGCGCGCACGATAGAGGCGCTCGACGTTCTGCACCCAAGCCGCGGGATCTTTCACCGCCATATTTCGACCTCCTGACGAGGCTGCGCGGATTGCAATGAAGAGCTGGCAGCCTAGTCGGCGTCACGCCGTCGGCCGCGCCTCGAAACCGTCGGAACCGTCGTCCGCCGCGTCAAAACGGTCGAGCTGCGTCACCACCGCGAGCGATGGTCCCCGGCGGCAAGCGGCTTCCATCTCGCCCAGCGCGCGTTCGTCGCCGATGATGAGGGCCTCCACCGTCCCGTCGCGGCGGTTGCGCACCCAGCCGCGCACGCCCCGCTTCAAGGCCTGGCGCTCCACAAATATGCGGAAGCCCACGCCCTGCACGCGGCCGGAGATCACGAGGTGGACGGCGGGCATCTCAGGCGAATTCCAGGATGATCTGGTCGACGGCGAGACTGTCACCGGCCCGGGCGCGGATCTTCGCGACCTTGGCGTCGCGCTCGGCGCGGAGCACGTTCTCCATCTTCATCGCCTCCACCACGGCGAGCTCCTCGCCGGCTTTCACGTCTTGGCCTTCCCGGACCATGACCGAGATCAGCAGACCCGGCATCGGCGCCAAGAGCGAGCGCGAGAGGCCCGCCTCGGGTTTCGGCGGCATGGCGGCGAGCAACGCCGCCGCGCGCGGCGGCAACACTCTCACCGGCATGGCGATGCCGCGATAGGTCAGGATATAGCCGATGCCGTCGCGATCGACCTGGATGGTGACCGGGCGCCCATCGACGGTGCCCCGGAACAGGGCTTGCCCCGGCCGCCACGACGATCGCACCTCGTGTGCCTTGTCGCCCGCGGCGACGCAGCAACCCTGGGCATCGGCGGTCACGCGGACGGCGTGCGCGCGATCGTCGAATAGGACCATCCAGTCCGCTGCTCCGTCGTTAACGTGAGCCGACGGGCCAACCTGCGCCTCGCTCTGGGCGGCGCGATGCGCGATCACCGCGGCGACCGCGATCAGGCTCGCCGTCGCCTCGGCCGGGAGCGAGATGGCTGCGAAACCCGCCGGAAACTCCTCCGCGATGAAGTCGGTGCTGAGCCGGCCCTCCGCGAAGCGTCTGCGCTCCAGCAGGGCCGACAGGAACCCGACATTGTGGCGGACGCCGCGGATATGAAAGGCGTCGAGCGCCTCGACCAGGCGCTCGCGCGCGGCCTCTCGCGTTGGAGCCGCGGCGATCACCTTCGCGATCATGGGGTCGTAGTGCATGCTGATCTCGGCGCCCTCGTAGACGCCGCTGTCGACGCGCACACCCTCGCCGAGGGGCTCGGCATAGCGGACGAGCCGGCCGATCGAAGGCAGGAAGCCGCGGGCGGGGTCCTCGGCATAGACGCGCGCCTCGATGGTGTGGCCCTCGAGCGGGATCTCGCTCTGCTTCCACGGCAGCGTCTCGCCCGCGGCGACGCGGATCATCCACTCCACGAGGTCGAGACCGGTCACGCATTCCGTCACGGGGTGCTCGACCTGGAGCCGCGTGTTCATCTCCAGGAAATAGAAATTGCGCTTGCGATCGACGATGAACTCCACGGTCCCCGCGGAGCGGTAGCCCACCGCCTTCGCCAGCGCCACGGCCTCGGCGCCCATGCTCGCGCGGGTCTTCGCGTCGAGGAACGGGCTCGGCGCCTCCTCGATCACCTTCTGGTGTCGCCGCTGGATCGAGCATTCGCGCTCGCCGAGGTGCAGCATCGTGCCATGGCCGTCGCCGAGCACCTGGATCTCGATGTGGCGGGGCTCCTCGATGTATTTCTCGATGAAGACCCGCTCGTCGCCGAAGCTCGAGCG
>DATFRA010000048.1:0-14454 GCA_035263705.1 Allostellaceae bacterium | reverse complement strand
GCAGTCGCGGCGGTCGATGCGGTGATCGCGGGCGAGGCCAGCAATGCCTTCTGTGCGGTGCGACCGCCCGGTCATCACGCCGAGCCGGACCGGTCCATGGGTTTCTGCCTCTTCAACAATGTCGCTATCGGCGCCCTGCGCGCGCGCGTGGTGCACGGGCTCTCGCGGGTCGCCGTCGTCGATTTCGACGTGCATCACGGGAACGGCACCCAGGCGATGTTCGAGCGCGACCGCTCGCTGTTCTACGCCTCGACCCACCAGTCGCCGCTCTATCCCGGCACCGGCGCCCGCGGTGAGCGCGGGGTCGGCAACATCGTCAACGTGCCGCTGCCACCGATGGCGGGCTCCGCCGAGTTCCGCCGCGGCGTCGAGGCCTCGATCCTGCCGGCGCTCGATGCCTTCGCGCCGGAGCTGGTCATGGTGTCGGCGGGATTCGACGCGCATCGGCGCGATCCTCTGGCGCAGCTGATGCTGGTGGAGGACGACTACGGCTGGGTCACCGAGCGGCTCCTCGATTGCGCCAAGCGGCAGGCCGGCGGCCGGCTGGTATCGACCCTCGAGGGCGGCTACGACCTGCCGGCGCTGGGGGCGAGCGCCGCGGCCCATGTGCGCGCCTTGATGGCGGCCTGACCCCGCTTGCCGTCGGCGCGGCGCATCCATAGAGTGCGCCGCTGAATCGGGAGGAACCTTGGCCGAATTACAGGTGCCCGCGGACATTGCCAAGCTCAGCTTCGAGGAGGCGCTCCAGGAGCTGGAGCAGATCGTGAAGCGACTCGAGGGCGGCACGGGCAAGCTCGACGACGCGATCCAATCCTATGAGCGCGGCACACTGCTCAAGCGTCATTGCGAGGCGAAGCTTCGCGAGGCGCAGGCACGCGTCGACAAGATCGTCATCGCGCCCGATGGCACGACGAAAGCGGAGCCCGCGGCCCTTGATTGAGCACTCCTGGAAACGCGGCGCCTCGTTCGCCGAGGCGCTCGCCGGCGCAGCCAAGCTGACGGATACCGTGCTCGAGCGTCTGATCCCGCTGCCGCCGGGCCTGGAGTCGCGAGTCTTCGAGGCCATGAGATACGCCGCACTCGCACCGGGCAAGCGGCTCAGGCCGTTCCTGGTCCTCGCGAGCGCGCGGCTCTTCGGCGTCGCTGAGCGCGGTGCGCTCCAGGTCGCCGCGGCGATCGAACTCGTGCACTCCTACTCGCTTGTACACGACGACCTCCCGGCGATGGACAACAGCGATCTCCGGCGCGGACGGCCCACTTGTCACAAGGCCTTCGACGAGGCGACGGCAGTGCTCGCGGGTGACGGCCTGCTGACGCTCGCCTTCGAAGTCCTCGCGCATCCGGACACGCATGGCGATCCTGCGGTTCGCTGTGAGCTCATGAGTGCGCTCGCGCAGGCCGCGGGCGCGAGCGGCATGGTCGGCGGCCAGATGATCGATCTCATCGCGGAGAAGCGCACGCTCGACATCGGCGCGATCACGCGGCTGCAGCGCCTCAAGACGGGCGCCCTCATCGCCTTCGCCTGCGAAGCCGGGGCAATCCTGGCGAAGGCCTCGACCGAGGTGCGGCTGGCGCTCCGCGGCTATGCGCACGACCTCGGCCTGGCCTTTCAGATTGCCGACGATCTCCTCGACGTCGAGGGCAGCGCCGGCGAGACCGGCAAGCCCGTCGGACAGGACGCGGCCGCAGGGAAGGCCACCTTCGTCTCTATCCTCGGGGTGGAGCGCGCCCGCGACCAGGCGGAACTCCTGGTGCGCCAAGCGGTCGCCCACCTTGATTTGTTCGAGGAGAGAGCCGACCTACTGCGCCAAGCCGCGCGGTTCGTGGTCGATCGCCGGACCTGACGCGCGACACATCCTTGCCACCGCCCGCGCCATCGCGCCGGGAATAAGAACAGGAGCAGGCCGTTAGCGCATGATGAACCGCCGATCAATCTTTCGCATGCTTGCCGCGGGGGCGGCGCTCACCGCTCTGCCATTCTCGGCGAGCCGGGCAGCCCCTCCGGCCGTCGAGACCATCAAGGGCTTTTACGACACGCTGCTCGCCGTGATGCAGCAGGCCAAGGCGCTGGGCCTGAAGGGCCGGTACGAGAAGCTCAATCCCGCTATCCACAAGGCTTTCAATCTGCCGTTGATGACGCGGCTCTCGGTGGGCCCCGATTGGGCGAAGCTCAGTCCCGAGGAGCAGAAGAGCCTGACGGCCGCATTCTCCGATCTCAGCGTCTCGACCTACGCCGCCCGCTTCGACGGGTATTCGGGCGAGCACTTCGACGTCGATCCCAACCCCACGCAGACCGCGAGCGACGTGATCGTAAACACCAAGCTCGTGCAGAAGAGCGGCGAGAGCGTGCAGCTCAATTACCTCATGCGGGATGGCGAGGCCGGTTGGCAGATCCTCGACGTGTTCCTGAAGGGCACCGTGAGCGAGCTCGCGACGCGCCGGTCGGAATTCTCGACGGTGCTGCGGCGCGACGGCGCCGCGGGACTGGTCCAGCTGATCCAGTCGCGCGCAGACGATCTCAAGAAGGCTGCTTAGCCGGCGCGTCGCGGTAGGTCCGCCGGCCCTGGGCCGAGTTTGATGCGGCTACGGCTTCTTGAGCGCGGGGTCTGTGTAGAGTTCCTGATCCTCCGGCGGCGCGGGCTCGCCGTGGCGAAGCTCCGACGCCCGATGCTGGCGCCAGAGGCTGCGTATTTGCGCGTAGAGGTCGATCGCGTTCTTCTGGATCTCGTCGAAGCTCTCGATGTTGCGCGAGCGCTCGTCAATACCGGTCACGATCCAGCGGTAGAGTCCCGAGTTGGTCGCGCCGTAATGCACGGTCAAGGCCCAATAGAACGGATCCATATAGGAATCGACGGCGAGTCCGACGGCATCGCGCGGGTTGGACGGCCCGAGGATCGGCAGGACCAGATAGGGACCGTCCGGCACGCCCCAGGCGTAGAGCGTCTGGCCGAAGTCGCCGGACTGCTTCTCCATGCCGATCTGGCTCGCACGGTCCCACAAGCCGCCGATGCCAAAGGTAGAGTTGAAGAGGAAGCGGCCTGCGGTGGTGTTCGCGCGGCTGAGCTCGCCCTGCAGCGTGTCATTGATGAAGATGACGGGCTCGTTCAGGTTGTCCAGGAAGTTGCGCAGGCGGTTGCGGCCGTATTCCGGCACGATCCAGCGGTAGCCTTGCGCCACCGGCTTGATCAGGATGCGGTCGAGGAACAGGTTGAAATCGAGAATCTTTCGATTCATCGGCTCCAAGGGATCGTTGGTCTTGTCAAATTCCGCTCGAGCGACCGGATCGCTCGGTGGCGTCGCGCAGGCGGAAACCGCCAGCACCAGTCCGAGCACCATCCCCAGCCGGAGCCACCGAGGCCCGTGAGATACTTTCTGCACCGCTCTCGACCTCTTGGCCTCGAGTCTTGCGCGCCGAACCGGCGAGCGCCGCATGGTTGACAATGCGGAGCTTGAATGCAACAGCATTTTCAAGGCTCAGGGACCCTTGTTGAACGGTCCGGGCAGGCCCGAAACCGCTGATAAATCATAGCATGTCACCTGAACTCTTAAAAATTCTTAGCATCCTCCTGGATGTCGCTTCTTTGTCAGGGTGTGTCTATCTTGCAACAGCTTCGACCCTGGTTAGCCGTTTCGTACGGCGCTCTCCGACGACTCCGCCGAGGCAACCGCCGGTGAGCGTGCTGAAGCCGCTCTGTGGCGAGGATCCGGGCCTGCTCCAGAACCTGTTGTCCTTCGCCGATCAGGAGTATCCGACACACGAGATCGTGTGCGGTGTGCAAGACCCCGCAGACACCGCGATTCCTATCGTCGAGCGGCTCAAGCGGGAGCGGCCGGACACCGCGGTGATGCTGGTGGTGGATACGGCTCGACGCGGCCGGAACCTTAAAGTCGCCAATCTCATGAATATGCTGCCCTTCGCGCGCCACGACCGCCTGATCATGGTGGACAGCGACATGCGGGTGCCGCCCGGTTTCCTCGCCACGGTGACGGCGCCGCTCGAGGACCCCAACGTCGGGTTGGTAACCTCGCTCTATCGTGGCCGGCCGGCGGACCGGGGTCTGCCGTCCGTGCTTGGCGCGCAGTACATCAACTACGCCTTCTTGCCCCAGGCGCTGCTAGGCGAAGTGCTTCGGCCAGGCCAGGGATGCTTCGGCGCCAGCATCGGTTTGACGCGCCAGACCCTGGAGGCCATCGGTGGATTCGAGGCGGTCTCCGATTCGCTTGCGGACGACAACGCCCTGGGCTCGGCCGTCCGCGGTATCGGCAAGCGCATCGTCGTCTCCGATCTCATCATCGATGATTGGGTGAGCGAGCCCTCGCTCGGCGCCCTGTTCCGCCATGAGTTGCGCTGGGCGCTCACGATCCGGGGCGTGGCGCCCATTGGTTACCTCGGGTCGCTCATCACCCATCCGGTGATGCTGGCGGTGCTGGGCGCCTGCCTTGCCGCACTCAGCTGGCTCTCGCTGGGGATGCTCGCCGTTGCATTGCTCGGCCGCTTTGCTATGGTGCGCGCCACCGATCGCGCCCTAGGCGTGGAGCCCAGCCCGCTCTGGCTCGTGCCCTTGCGCGATGTCCTGTCGTTCGGCGTGTTCCTGGCCAGCTACTTCACGCGAACCGTGGCTTGGCGCAACCGCACGTTCCATGTCGATCGCCAAGGACAGCTCACCCTCGAAGGAGACAGTGCCGCATGATGAAGACCCTGTTCTTGCATCCGCCATCCTTCGAGGGTTTCGACGGCGGAGCGGGGTCGCGCTATCAGGCGCGGCGCGAGATCCGCTCGTTCTGGTATCCGACCTGGCTCGCCCAGCCGGCGGCGCTCCTACCCGAGAGCAAGCTCATCGATGCGCCGGCGGCTGGTATCCCGATCGGGCAAGTGCTGCCGCTCGCGCGCGACTACGACCTCGTCGTGATGCACACCTCGACGCCGTCCTTCTCGGCGGACGCCAGGATGGCGGCGGCGCTCAAGGACGTGAACCCAGACCTCAAGGTGGGCTTCGTCGGCGCCAAGGTCGCGGTGCAACCGGAGGAGAGTCTGCGCCAGGCGCCGGCGGTGGATTTCGTCGGTCGCAACGAGTTCGACTTCACCATCAAGGAAATCGCCGACGGCCGGCGGCTCGCCGAGGTCGATGGCGTGAGCTATCGGAACGCGCAGGGCGTGATCGTGCACAACGCCGAGCGCGCGGTGCTCGAGGACATGGACCAGCTGCCGTTCGTGAGCGAGGTCTACAAGCGCGACCTCAACGTCGAGGATTACTTCATCGGTTACCTCAAGCACCCCTACGTCTCGTTCTATACCGGGCGCGGCTGCAAATCGCGCTGCACCTTCTGCCTTTGGCCGCAGACCGTGGGTGGGCACCGCTATCGCGTACGCAGCATTGGCCACGTGGTCGACGAGGTGAAATACATCCTCGCGAACTTCCCTCAAGTGAGGGAGATCTTCTTCGACGACGACACCTTCACCGACGCGGGCCCGCGCGCCGAGGCGATCGCGCGCGAGCTCGGCAAGCTCGGCGTCACCTGGTCGTGCAATGCCAAGGCCAACGTGCCGCGCGAGACGCTCAAGGTGCTGCGGGACAACGGCCTCCGGCTGCTCCTCGTGGGCTACGAGACCGGCAATCAGCAGATCCTCTACAACATCAAGAAGGGCATGCGGATCGACGTGGCACGTCGCTTCACGCGCGACTGCCACGAGCTCGGCATCACCATCCACGGCACGTTCATCCTGGGACTTCCGGGCGAGACCAAGGAGACCATCCAGGAGACCATCAAGTTCGCCACCGAGATCAACCCCCACACCATCCAGGTCTCCCTGGCGGCCCCCTATCCTGGCACCTTCCTTTACAACCAAGCGGTGGAGAACGGCTGGCTCGATGCCGATCACGCGGAGCTGGTCGACGAGCACGGCATCCAGATCGCGCCGCTGCACTATCCGCATCTCTCGCACCAGGAGATCTTCGACAGCGTCGAGACCTTCTACCGACGCTTCTATTTCCGCGCGGGCAAGATCGCCTCGATCGTCGGCGAAATGGTCATGAGCCCGGAGATGATGGTGCGGCGGCTGCGGGAGGGGACCGAGTTCTTCCGTTTCCTGCGCGAGCGCGCGACGGCGCACTGAGACCACCGGACGGGAGTCCCGACATGGCCAGCGCGCCATGATCCGCGCCGGTCTATGGCTCGGCCTCCTGGGCCTCGTGGCTGCGAGCGCGTTGGTGATCTACCAGGGCGCTGGCCCCGTGCTCGCGACCTTCGCGAGCGCGGGTTGGGGCCTGCTTTGGGTGGCGCTCTATCACAGCGTGCCCATGCTGGCGAACGCGCGCGCCTGGCAAGTCCTGTTGCCGGGGCGGGTGCAACCCTCGTTCGGCTTTTTCGCGTGGATGGTCTGGGTGCGCGAGGCCGTGAATGCGATGCTGCCGGTAGCACGGATCGGCGGCGAGGTGACGGGCGCATGGCTCCTGACCAAGCGGGGCGTGCGCAAGCGGCCGGCGGCGGCGACGCTGGTGGTGGACATGACGATGTCCCTGGTCTCGCAACTGGCCTTCACGCTGATCGGCATGGTGCTGCTGGTGACGCGGGGCGGCGAGCAGTCCCTCGCTGTCAGCGTCGGACTGGGCCTGCTCGTCACGCTGCCGATCGTCGCGGCTTTCGGCCTTGTGCAGCGGATCGGCATCTTTGGCGTCTTCGCGCGACTGTTCCATCTGGTTTTCGGCGATCGCTTCGACCGAATGGTCGGCGGTGCCAAGGCTCTCGACCGTGCCGTGTACGTGATCTATCGCCGGCCCGGCCGTGTCCTTGCCTGCGCGCTTTGGCAGCTCGTGGGCTGGGTGTTGAGCGCCGGCGAGACTTGGATCGCGCTCTTCGCCCTCGGTCATCCCGCGGGTGTGGGCGACGCCATCATGGTGACCGCGCTCATCGAGGCCGCGAGTTCCAGCGCCTTCCTGGTGCCGGGCGCCCTCGGCGTCCAGGAGGGCAGCTTTCTGGTGCTGGGCGGCGTGCTGGGTCTGCCGCCGGAGGTGTCGCTCGCGCTCGCACTGGTGCGGCGCGCGCGGGACGTCCTGGTCTACGGCCCGGCGCTCGCGCTCTGGCAGCTCGGCGAAGGCCGCAGACTCCTCATCCGCAGCTCGGAGGCCGTACGATGACGCAGAACATCTATGACGACGCTGCGTTCTTCGAGCGGTACAGCCAACTGCCACGCTCGACCGAAGGCCTGGACGGTGCGCCGGAATGGCCGGCGCTCCGCGCCATGCTGCCGGATGTCGGCGGTCTCAGAGTGTTGGACCTCGGTTGCGGCTTCGGCTGGTTCTGCCGTTGGGCGCGGAAGCGGGGAGCGGCTCGCGTGCACGGTATCGACGTGTCCGAGAAGATGCTGGCGCGCGCCGGCACCGAGACCTCCGACACCGCGATCACCTACGCCAAAGCCGATATGGAGCATCTCGCGCTCTCGCCGGCGTCCTTTGACCTGATCTACAGCTCGCTCGCGCTGCACTATATCGAGCGCCTGCGCGATCTTCTGGCACAGGTCCATCGTGCGCTCGTGACGGGCGGGCATTTGGTCTTCTCCGTCGAGCACCCCGTGTTCACGGCGCCCGCGGAGCCGGGCTGGTCGGTCAGCACCGCGGGCCGCAAGAGCTGGGCTCTCGACGATTACCTCGAGGAGGGTTCCCGATCGACGGACTGGCTCGCCAAGGGCGTGATCAAGCAGCACCGCACGATCGCGACTTACCTCAACATGCTGCTCGGGCTCGGGTTCGCACTGACCCGCATCGAGGAATGGGGGCCGACGTCCGAGCAGATCGCGGCGAAGCCGAGCTGGGCCGACGAGCGCCGGCGGCCGCCGTTTCTGCTGGTAGCGGCCCGGCGATAGGAACGTCAGGCCCTGCGTTTGCGATGCTTGCGCACCGGGCCCATCAAGGACGGCAGCACGAAGAATGTGCAGATCAGGGTATAGAACAACGCGATCGTCAGCAGGATGCCCATCTGCGAGGTGCCGCGGTGGTTCGAGAGGGCGAGGCTCCCGAACGCCGTGACGGTCGTGAGCGCGCTGAACAGGACCGCGCGTGCCGTGCCGGATTGCAGGGGATCGACGCGTCCGGCGCGCCAGTTCATGACGAAATAGATGTCGAAGGCGACGCCGACACCGAGCAGCAGAGGCAGCGCGATGATGTTGGCGAAATTGAGCGGAAGGTTCGCGAGCACGCTGGTCGCGACGGTGAGGAGTCCCGCCAGCAGCAGCGGCGCCAATACCAGCGCCACGTCGCGCGCGCGCTGCAGGACGATGGCCAGCAACAGGGCGATCGCGATCAGCGCGAACATGCCCGCTTTCCGGAACGCGTCCACGATGGTGGCCGCGGACTCCTGGATCGAGATCGGCGCCCCCGTGGCCTCCGGCGCGATGGTCCGCACGGCAGCGACGAACTTGCGCAGCACTTCGTTGTTGCTGGCGTCGCCCTTGGGGTAGACCGAGATTCGCGCGAGGCCCTCGGGCGAGACCCAGTCGCGGCGCAGATCGGCCGGCAGCGTCTCGAGAGTCACCGGCTCGGCGGAGAGCGCGAGCCGCATCTCCTCCAGGCGCGCGGCGAGGCCGCCCACGAGGTTGCCGCGCAAGGTCGGTAGCGCGTCGGCCCCGCGCGACGCGGCTTGGTGCAGCACCGCCGACAAGTGCTCGACCGAAGGCTGATGGCTCTGCGCGGCCGCACGGCTTAGGTCTTCGTCGGCGCGCTTCAAGGCGTCGAGCTCCGCCGCGGTGTCCGGCGGCGGCTGCACCGAAGGAGGCGACAAGGTCGGTCCCAAGAGCGCCGCGGTATCGGCGATGATCGCCAGCTTCTCCGGCTGGTCCTCCGGCACGAAGCTCGTCACGCTGACCGTGTGCGAGACCTCGGGCAGCTTCTCGACGCGGGCGGCGATCGGCGGAATATCCGCGCTCGTCGCGGCCAGCACGTCAATCGTGTTCGGCGTGGTGTCCGGATCCTTCATCAAGTCGAACAGAGTCGAGACGGACTCGGTGCGGGGATCCTTGAGATTGAGCGGATTGAAGTCGAAGGTGAGCCGGGGCACCAGCGCCAGGCACCCGACCGCGACCGCCAGCGATATCAATCCGACGGCCCGACGGTGCTCGACCAGGTAGCGGTCGACCTTGCGAAGCTTGTGAAATCCGACCGCTCGCCGCTCGCCCCGCGGGCGGATGATGACCAGGAGCGCGGGCAGCACGGTCAGGTTGAGCACCAGCGCGATCACCATGCCCGCGCCGGAGATCAACCCGAGGTCTGAGACGCCGGTGTAGGCGGTGGGCACGAAGGAGAGGAATCCGACCGCGGTGGTCGCCGCGGCGACGGCGAGCGGGCCGCCGATGCCGCGCGCAGTGCGCCGGAGCGCTTCCACGAGGTTGTCGACCTCGTAGCGCTCAGAGCGGTAGCGCACGCTGAACTGGATCGAGAAGTCGACGGCGATGCCGATGAAGAGCACCGCAAAGGCGACGGAAATGAGGTTGAGGGCATGCACGGCGAGGGCGGCGAAGCCAGCGGCGATCACCAGTCCCATCGCGAGCGTGATCAGGATCGAGAATACGAGTCGAATGGAGCGCAGGGCGAGGAACAGCCACAGGCAGATCAGCAGGAACGCGAGGAACGTCGACATGAACGCGCCCTCTGTCACGCTGCCGAACTCCTCATCCGCGAGCGGCACCGATCCCGTCAGCCGCACGCGCACGCCGCGCTCCGGCGTGAGGCCAAGGTCTTTCGTGGCTTGCCGGATCGCGTTGCTCGCGTCCGCTCCGGGCTCGAGGTCTGAGTAGTCGAGCACCGGCTGCACGAGCACGAACTTCCGAAGCCCGCGCGTCGTCGGCTTGAGGCCCGTCAGCAGGGTCTGCCAGGAGAGCGGGTGGTACTTGCCGGCGAGCGATCCCTCGACCGTGTCGGCGAACACCGCGAAGGGATGATCGAGCTCGTCGACCTTGGCCTCGCCGCGCTCGATGCCCTGCGCCGTCAAATCGAGGGCGTCGAACAGACCCCGGAGGCTCGGATCCGCCGCCAGCGTGCCGATCAGCGGCTGCGCCTGCACCATCTGGTCGGCGAAGCCCTGCACCTCTTCCTTGGAGAGGAACAGCAGGCCATTCTTGCGGAAGAACTCCCCGCCGTCGGGCCGCGCCACGCTCCAGAATAGGGACTTGTCGAGCTTGAGCTTCTCGGCGAGCGCGTTAGCCGCATCCTCAGCCTGGTCGGGCGTCGCGCCGTCTATCACGATCACGATCAGGTTGTTGAACTGCGGGAAGGCTCGGTCGTAGGCCATCTCGCGCTTCCGCCATGGCAGGTTCGGGTCGAGCAGTTTGTCGATGTCGGTGTCGAGACTGAGGTGCGTGCTGGCGTAATACCCGCTCGCCGCCGTAAGCGCGATGCCCAGCAGCGCCACGGCCCAGGCGAAGCGCCGAGAGAGGTCGACCAGCAGATGGATGAAATTCGAGATCAATGGACGCGGCCTCTATCGGTCAGGTCTCGTGGTAGATGATCAGGATCACGCCGACCAGCACGAAAGCGATCGGCCAGATCCAGCCGGCGATGCGGTTTCCCGGCGGCTCCAGCCGAACCTCGAGCCAGCGCGCCCAGCCCGCGGTCACTCCGCAGAGCGCGAGGGGCGTGTGGGTGACCTCGATCAGCAGCTGATCCTTGATGTTGGCGAGTGCGTGCGAGTGGGTGAGCAGCAGCGCGCCCCCGAGCGCGGTTATGAGGGGGAAGACCAGGGCCGCGCGGCGCGAGCGGATCCGGCCGGTGCGCACGCACCACTCGAAGATGCCGAAGGCCGCGATCAGCATCACGAATACGCGGTGCTGCGCCACCTCGGGATCCCGGAAGCTCGCGAAGAAGCCGATGTCACCCAACGGCCAGACCTCGGGGTCGCTGCGGAAGAGCAGGAACACCGCGAGGCCGACGAAGAGCAAGGGCCAATGCCGCCCCCATGGCGCCAGGCCCGAGCGCTCGCCCAGTGCCAGGAGGCCGATCGCCAATACGGCGACGCCGGCCCAGTGGTGATTGTATTCCGACCAAGCGATATCAGCCGCATCGCGCGGCGGCAGCACGCCGGAACCAAGCGTGTAGGCGATGGGCAATGGCTGATGCATCTTGGCGGCTTCCTGACGCGCGATCTCGATGCGATAGGTCGTGAGCTGCTCGCGGTCGGGGCTGCTGAACCGCAGCGGCCATTGCGGCACGAAGCGGTCGCCCACTTCGGCAAGGGTCGCCCGGTCCTGCGTGAGATCCACGGCCGGCGGCTGCGAGGTGAGCGACGCCGCGGCGAAGAGCACGGTGAGGCCGACGCCGATCTCGATCTCGGCGAAGCGCTTCAGGCGCAGGATCGACGTGCCGGGATCGCGCCGCAGGCGCTCCACCACGAGGTAGTTCATGCCGCCCAGAAACAGGAGCCCGGCCAGGAGGAGCACCTTGGTGCTGACCATGACGCCATAGGCGGTGCCATAGAGAGCGTCGACGGAGCCCGTATAGATGAGCGCCATCACCAGTCCTCCCGCCAACAGGACCGCAACCGCGCCCATGGCCATCAGCGAGAATCGCCTGCCGATTCGCCGCCAGGCAACGCCACCCTCGGCGCCCGTGAGTGCCAGCAGGAAATAGGGGATGCCGCCGATCCAGACCGCGGCGCCGGCCATGTGCAGGATGTCCGCTACCACCAGCGGCGCGCGGTCGTCGAGGCGCGCCATCGCGTGGCTGGTGGTGGACTGCGCGATCAGCACCAGCACCGCGAGCGCGCTCAGCGCGAAGCCCGAAGCGCCCCGGAGCGGCGCGCGGGCGACCCAGGCGGCGACGATACCGGCCCCCGCGAGCGCCAATCCCGCCAGCGCGAAATCGGCGCCCAGGATGTCGGCGAGGTCGAGGTCGACGGTGGCCATCAGCACCGCGCATTGCACCGCGACGAAGGCAAGCTCCGTCAGCGCGAATGTAAGCGCGCTCCAGAACAGGAAGCGGCGTCCGCGGGTGTGCAGGCGCTCGCCGTCGGAGCCGCACTCCCGGGCGACGGGGCCCATGAGGAGCAGGAAGGCGATGCCGCCGACCAGGAAGGACTGCGTCACCAGCACGGCGCCGCGGATGACGACGCTCAGGAATCCAAAGATGTCGATGAGCATGGCCATGCCGGCGGCTCAGGGCGCGGTGACGGTGAAGGGGATGTCGCCTCGGGTGATGTGGCCGTCGAGCGCCAGGACTTGCCAGCGCAGCCGATAGTCGCCGGGCGCCAAGCCGGTGATGTGCGCCGTGATCACGTCGGCGGCCGTGTAGTCGTCGATCGAGACCGGGGTCTCCTTGCCGATGCCATCGAGCACCGTCAGGCGCGAGCGGTGGCGGTCGATCCGGCTGTTGAAGCGCAGCCGAACGTCGACGGTACCCGTGTGCAGGGTGGCGCCAACCGCAGGAGTGGCTGCGACGATGATGGCATGGGCGAGTGTCGGGGATGCCGCGAGCGCGACCCAAGCCGAGGCAGCCAGGGCCGCAAGCCGACACAATAGGGTGGAATGCATCGGCGCCCTTTATTGTGAAGTGTGGGCCGCGACGCAAGAGTTAATCCGCGGCGCGGGTCGAGAGGCCACGGGAGGCAGGAGCGGCCGATTGACGCAATTGCGGCGGGCATTATACGGTCGCCTGCCCCTTTCGAACGAGGCCGTGCGCCGGTATGAGCTCCTTGCCCGCCACCGCCCGAGAGGCGAGACCGGCCTCGGCGATCCCCGGTCCCGTGATCGCAGCGCGGAGCCTCGGCAAGTCCTATGGCACGCAGTCCGGCGCGGTGCGCGCGCTCGAAGCGATCGACTTCGAGATCGGCGAGGGCGAGTTCGTGGCCATTGTCGGTCCCTCCGGTTGCGGCAAGACCACGTTGTTGAAGATCCTGGCCGGACTGATGCCGGCGAGCTCCGGGACCGCGTTGTTGCGGGGCACGCCGATCCTGCGGCCTCGCCGTGACATCGGCATGGTGTTTCAGGCGCCGGTGCTGTTTCCCTGGCGCACGGTGCTGGACAACGTGCTGCTGCCCGCGGACGTGCAGCGCCTCGACCGGCAACGCCTGCGTGCGGTTGCGCTGGACCTGTTGCGTCTCGTGGGTCTCGAGGGCTTCGAGCGGCGCTATCCCTGGGAGCTCTCGGGCGGCATGCAGCAGCGGGTCGCGATCGTGCGCGCGCTTATCCACGATCCCGCTATGCTCCTGATGGACGAGCCGTTCGGCGCCCTCGACGCCATGACCCGCGAGCAGATGAACCTAGAGCTGCAGCGGATCTGGCTCGAGCGCCGCAAGACCGTGGTGTTCATCACCCACTCGATCCCGGAGGCGGTGTTCCTCGCGGACCGCGTCTTTGTCATGACGTCGCGTCCCGGCCGCATCACCGAGGCGATCTCGATCGACTTGCCGCGGCCGCGCGCCCTCGAGGTCATGTCGATGCCGGCCTTCGGCGCCTACGCGCTCCGCGTCCGCCGCCACTTCAATGCCCTGGGCGGGATCGACGCATGAACACCCTCAGGAACGCCTCGCTGCGCGTGCTGCTGATGCTGTCCGTGCTGGCTCTGTGGGAACTTTGCGTCCGGGCCTTCGCCGTGCCTGTCTACATCCTGCCGGCGCCGTCCGGCATCATTCGAGCGCTCTACGCGGGCTTGAGTCGGTTCGTCTACATCCAGAACAGCTGGGTCACGCTCGAGGAGACTCTGCTGGGCTTCGTGGCGGGCACCTCGCTCGCGTTCCTGCTGGGCACCGCGATCGCGCTCAGCCGGCGCTTCGAGTACTTCCTCTATCCCTACATTGTCATGTTCCAGGCCCTGCCGAAGGTGGCGCTGGCGCCGCTGATCATCGTCTGGTTCGGCGTGGGACTGCCCTCCAAGGTCGTGAACGCCGCGTTGATCGCGTTCTTCCCGCTGATGGTGAACACGATCGTGGGGTTGCGGTCGGCCGACGAAGATCGGGTGAGCCTGATGCGCTCGCTCGACGCGACCGAGGCGCAGATCTTCTGGATGCTGCGGCTGCCGGGCGCGCTGCCTTTCATCATGGCGGGGCTCGAAGTCGCCATGATCTTCGCGCTGATCGGGGCGATCGTCGCGGAGTTCGTGGGCGCGACGAGCGGACTCGGCGTGCTCATCAATACGCTCAATTTCAGCGGCGACGTCGCCGGGATCTTCTCGATCCTGTTGATCCTGTCGGTGCTGGGATTGGCGCTCAATCAGATCATCCTGGCGGTGCGGCGGCGCATCCTTTTCTGGGACGCCTCGCAGAAGCCTGTCACGGAAGACACCCGAAAGGGAGGCGTCCCATGAAGAAATCGCTCGCACTCTTGGCGCTGACGCTCGCGGCGGTCGCGATGCCAGCGGCCGCGGAGACGGTGGTAAAGATCGGCTGGTGCGCGCGCACCGTGAGCTCGGCGGCGGCGCCCTTCGCGATCGCGACCAAGATGGGCTGGTTCAAGGACGCCGGCATCTCGGTGGA
>DATFRA010000047.1:0-2444 GCA_035263705.1 Allostellaceae bacterium | reverse complement strand
AGGTAGTAATCTCGTTGACGCCACAAGGTCCGATACCGGCTGGACCGTAGCATCTCATTGGCAACATTCAAGAGCCGGAACACCGTTTGGTGCTAGTCGCTTTCGCCACTTGAGGGGACAAGTCGCACGGTTCGCACTTGTCCCGGCGAGCATAGCTCCTTCTCGCCATAGTAGACGCGCCCTGAGCGCTCGACGATCAGCGGAGTGCGGCCTGTCCGCAATCTCCACGTCGTGAGCGCGACTACAAACACCGCGACGAGGAGGATGGCGGCGCCGACCCACACCGCTTCCTCGCTCTGGCTATCCCGCCACACGATCCAGGCAAGGTATGCCAAGAAGGCACTCATTGCGGCTCCCATGACGAAGCCAAACTGGATGGTTCGCCGCTGCTACGGCGCGCTCGCGGACATGGGGTCCCCACATACACGACGTTGTTAGGCCCGCTGGTAGTACTCGGCAAGCGTAGTGAAGGCGGCCTTGGGCTCCCATGGCAGATCGGGGTAGGTGTCGCCGTGGCGGTCTTCGAGGACCTTGACGATGCCGGGGCTGGCCAAGTCGAGGTCGTCGCGGGGGTCGCCGTGGGGGCGGTGGGGAAAGCCGTCGAGCGCGAAGAGAAAGACGAACGCGCTGTCAACACGTTCAGCGTCAAAGACCTCGAGCAGCTCGAGCAGGTATGTGGCCTGGCCGGCCTCGTCGCGGATGTACGCTCCGTTCAAGCGCATCGGCGCGCCCGTGTCCTTGTCGTACTCAGCGATCGCCATGCCGCGCGCGCCTCGGTCGCCCGCACCGCGGTAGGTGCAGGCGCCGAACTCAGTGATCGCGACCGGCTTCCCCTGCGCGACGAGGGCGCGGACGCCCTCGGCGTAGCGGTCGGCGACCTCAGCCGACCGGTACAGATCCACGCTCACGAAGTCGAAGGGTGTCCAGTTGACGCGCTCGAGCGGGATGGCGGCGTAGGTGACCCTGCCGCCGAAGCGTTCGCGGACGCGCGCCACGGCATCCCGGAGGAAGTCGTTGACACGCCCACTGAGCTCGCCGACCCGCTCGCGCAGTCGATCCGGTTCAGCGTTCAGCAGCAGCGCGACCCGGTCCGCCGCGGTCTCTCCGCGCAGGAACCCCGGGTTCATCAGGCTCAGCTCGGCGCCGACGACGAACACGACCTCGGCGCCCCGCTGGCGGACCCGCTCCGCCCGCTCGGCGCAGTCGGTGAACAGCGTGAGCATCGCGTCGGTCGTCAGCTCGAGCGGGTAAGGCGAGAACCAGACCTCCAGGCCGAGGTCGGCGGCGTAGGTCGCCGCCAGCTCCAGCCGTGCCGGATCACCGCCGGTGATGCGGACGGCGTTGCAGTGCAGGTCGTCGCGGATGATGCCCAACTCGCGCTGCACGACGTGCGGATCGAATCGCTCGCGCGAGATCGCTCCATTACGGACGAAGCCGGTGTCGTACGTGATGCCCTTGGCGCGCATGTGTCAGCACCCCTATGGACTCGTTCGGTCGTTACGGTACTGACAGTACCTTATTGGCCGTCATCACCTCTGTCAAGTACCATTGAGGAGGGAACGAACCGTACCGATTGCAGGAACTGGAGGAGCCCATGGCGCGCGAACCGGGGAAGCACCCTCGTACCGGACGGACGCGGCGCCGCGGTGCGGCCCTGGATGAGGCGATCCTGCGCGCCGCGGCGGACGAGCTCACGGCGTCGGGCTACGCCGGGCTGACCATGGAGAAGGTCGCCCGCCGCGCCGGCACGAACAAGAACGCCCTCTACCGCCGCTGGCCGAACCGCCTGGCGCTAGGCATCGCGGCCTATCGGCAGCTGTCCAGGACCGTCCCGCTCCCCGACACCGGCACGTTGCGCGACGACGCCCTGGAGCTGCTCCGCCGGGCGAACCGCCACTGGAGCTCCCCACTTGGCGGGATTCTGCGCGAGCTGATTTTCGCAGCCGGAGGAGCCTCGCAACTCCTGGCCGAGCTGCCTGAGCAGTCCACGGACGCCCTCGCCGCCAATTGGCTGCTTGTCCTCGGGCGCGCGGTCGCACGCGGTGAAGCCGCTCCCGAAGCGCTGCATCCACGGGTCGCCACTACGGCCATCGTGCTGCTCCGCAACGAGTTCGTCATGCGCGGGATCCCCACCGCACCCGACGAGGTCCTCGTCGAGATCGTCGACCAGGTCTATCTCCCCCTCGTCCAGCACCGCAACACATCAGCCGGCTGATCGGCTCTCCCCGATCCACGACGAGTCGTCAGCGATGCTCGACGCCACGGCTCGGGCGGAGGGGCCGGCTGACGCCGTCGGTGACCAGGCGGCAGCCGGGGACGGGCTCCGGCACGGTCCGGCGCCCCCTCGGCACCGGCCCCTGGACAACAGGCTCTCCGGTCCGGCGTCCCCGCTCCGCCGGCCCGGCACGCCGATGCGCCGAAAGCGCCGCCACCCAGCCGAAGCC
>DATFRA010000046.1:0-18638 GCA_035263705.1 Allostellaceae bacterium | reverse complement strand
TTCCTTGTAGAGGATGATGACGTCCGCGAGCCGCACGCGCTTCAGCGTCAGGTGGCAGTGCGGATCGAGCTCGACGCCGATCACGGTCTTGGGGCCCACCAGCGCGCGCACGCGCTCGATGATGTCGCCTTCGACGTCGTCGTAGCCATGGGCCACCATGGCGCCGTGCAGGCCCAGGAGCACGCCGTCGATGGGCAGTGCCGCCTTCAGCTGGCCCAGGATCTCATCGCGCATAAGCTCGTAATCGGCGCGGTTGGTGGTGCCGGCGGGGCTTGCGGCGAAGCAGCTGCCCTCGACGAGGGTAAAACCCTCCGCCTTCGCGCGCCTGCGTGCTACCCAGAGCGGCGCGGTGCACATGAGCGGCGTCGCGTCGGGATGCTCGCCCGGGCGCACGAACACGCCCTCCTTATAGCCCTCGATGCTGGTCGGCAGCGGCGAGAAGGTGTTGGTTTCGGTCGCAATGGTCGCGGAAAACAGTCGCATCGGCGCTCCCCACGGATTTTTCGCATTGTTGCCTGGCCAAAGAGGCGGTGGCAAGGAAGGCCTCCCTCGGCGAGAATGCGGAGGGCGCATGGGAGGACTCACGGATGAGCAAACCGTCGCACATCTGGACCGACATCGATTACGACAAGCCGGGGAAGCAGGTGGGCTGGTTGCACCTGCCGCATTCGGTGACCCGATCTGCCTACGGCACCCTGATGTTGCCGATCGCGGTCGTCGCCAACGGACGCGGTCCCACCGCCTTCTTCATGGCCGGCAACCACGGCGACGAGTACGAAGGCCAGATCGCATTGGGAAAACTGATCCGCGCCCTGGAGCCTTCGGAAATCCAGGGCCGCGTGATCATCCTGCCGGCGGCCAATCTGCCCGCCGCCCTCGACAGCGCGCGGGTGTCTCCGATCGACCAGGGCAATCTCAACCGCTCGTTCCCTGGTGATCCCGATGGCGGGCCGACCTCGCAGATCGCCCACTATATCGACAGCGTGCTGTTTCCGAGGGCGACTTTATTCCACGATTTCCACTCCGGCGGCACCTCCCTCGACTACATGCCTTTCGCGAGCGTTCACGAAGGGGAAGACGCCGCGGTCAATGAACGCGGCCTCGCGGCCCTCAGGGCCTTCGGCGCACCGCTCTCGGTGATCTGGAAGCAGAGCCGTGATCCCCGCTTCTCGCCGGTGGCAGCGATGAAACGCGGTGTGGCGGCGCTCGGCGGCGAGTTCGGCGGCGCCGGCCGGGTCTCGCGGTCCTGCGTCGAGCTGGTCTCCCGTGGGGCGCGCCGCCTGCTCGCGCATCTCGGCATCGCCCCGCCTTTACCCGATCCGCCGCCCGCGACCCGGCTGGTGGCCATTCCCGGCCGGGACCATTTCGTCTATGCGCCGGAACCCGGCCTGTTCGAGCCGGCGGTCGAGCTAGGCGATGTCGTGAAGCGCGGCCAACTCTGCGGCGAGGTGCATTTCATCGACAACCCCGAGCGTCCGCCGGTGCCCTGCCGCTTCAAGGCCGAAGGTTTCGTGATCTGCAAGCGTCACCTCGGTCGCGTCGAGCGCGGCGATTGCGTGGCGCACCTCGCGGTCGACAGCTCCGGCTGAGCCGAGGCATTTCGCCGCTCGAGGCCGCCAGCGGCGACGATGAAGGCGGCAACCTCGGAAACGCCGTGGTTCTCCTTGAGGTTCGTGAACAGGAACGGGCGCTCGCCGCGCATGCGGCGGGCGTCGCGGTCCATCACCTCCAGGCTCGCGCCGACCAGCGGCGCCAGGTCGATCTTGTTGATCACCAGCAAGTCCGAGCGGCAGATGCCTGGGCCGCCCTTGCGGGGAATCTTGTCGCCAGCCGCGACGTCGATCACGTAGATCGTGACGTCCGCCAGTTCCGGGCTGAAGGTGGCGGCGAGATTGTCGCCGCCGGATTCGATCAGGATCAGATCGAGCGCGGGATAGGTCGCGCGCATCTGCGCCACCGCGGCAAGGTTGATCGAGGCGTCCTCGCGGATCGCTGTGTGCGGACACCCGCCGGTCTCGACGCCCAGGATGCGTTCCGGTGCCAGCGCGCCGGAGCGGGTAAGGAACTGCGCGTCCTCCTTGGTGTAGATGTCGTTGGTGACCACGGCGATGTCGTAGCGGTCGCGCATGAATTTGCAGAGCCGATCGACCAGCGCGGTCTTGCCGGAGCCAACGGGGCCGCCGATGCCCACGCGGAGTGGGCCGTTGGGAGAGGAGATCATGAGCGGAAGAGCCTCGTGTATTGCAACTCGTGACGCATGGAGCACCAGTCCAGCATCGGCGTGGCGCCGCCGACCTCGTCGAGCGAGTTGTCCGCCGAGACGCGCGCGCAACGCTCGATGATCGGCGCAAGGGCGGCCATGGCGAGTTGGCCGTCGGACTGGCCCAACGGAACGAGCCGGATGCCGGCAGAGACCAGGTTGCTTGAAAAGCCATGCAGATATGCGACGAGCGCGGGGACCAGCGCGATGCCGTGGCAGCCGCAGGCCGCGCCCACGGCGACCGAGAGGGCGATCGGGCCGCTGCGCCGCTCCGGCACCAGCCGATCGAGCAGCGCATGCGGCCATGCCATGCGCGTGACCGCGAGAAAGGCCGCCCCCTGCGCTTCGCTCTCGAGCGCGGTCTCGCTCGTGCCGCGCCACGCCGCGGCCAGCGCGGCGACGGCCTCGAGCCGGTCCTCGTCTCCCTCGACCGCGGCGCGCCATGCCTCCGCCAGCAGCGCGCCGCCGATGTGCCCGGCACCCGCCTCGACGGCGGTCGTGATCCACTGCACCAGGGTCTCGCGGTCGCGCACGAGCTTTTCCTCGACGGCGTATTCGAGACCATGGCTGTAGCTGTAGCCGCCCACCGGATAGGCCGGCGAGAGCCAGGTCATGAGCTTGAAGAGAGCGCCGTCAGTCGTGGTCATGGAGATGGGCGTGGCCGTGGCTCTCGTCATAGGCGCCACGCTCCGGCGTGAAAGGCGCGTCGATGACCCGCAATGTCGCGCCGAGTTTCGACAACATGTCGGCGATGACGTGGTCTCGGCGGATCAGGATCCGGTGCGGCTCGATCCGCGCGGGCAGGTGCCGGTTGCCGAGATGCCAGGCGAGGCGCGCGAGGAGGGTCGGCTCTGCGATGATCTCGATCAGGGCCTCGGGAGCGGCCTGGACCACGATCCATCGGTCATCGTCGAGCTGCAGTCCGTCGCCGTGGTCGAGCGCGGTGGCGTGCGGCAGGTCGAGGATAAACGCCTCGCCGGCGTCGGTCTCGAGACGCAGGCGGCGGCGGTGCCGATCGTCATAGGTGAGCGTGACGGAGCCGGATGCGCGGCTCTCGGGCCAATGTCCGGCTCGCTCGACGCGCGTCGCTCGATGCATGGTCAAAACAGGAAGTAGCGTTGCGCCATCGCGAGCTCTTTCGCCGGCGCGCAAGTCAGGAGCTCGCCGTCGGCGCGCACCTCGTAGGTCTCGGCATCGACCTCCATCTTCGGCGTGAGCCCGTTGTGCACCATGCTCTTCTTGGAGATGCCGCCGCGCGTGTTCTCGACCGCAATCAGCGGCCGCGCGAGGCCGAGGCTTCGGTCGAGGCCGGCCTCGAGGCCGGCACGGCTCACGAAGGTGATGGCGCTCGCCTGAAGGCTGCGGCCGAAAGCCGCGAACATCGGGCGATAATGCACGGGCTGGGGCGTGGGGATCGAGGCGTTCGGATCGCCCATGGGCGCCGCGGCGATGCTGCCGAGCTTCAGCACTAGATCCGGCTTCACGCCGAAGAACGCCGGTGACCACACCACGAGGTCCGCGAATTTTCCTACTTCGACCGAGCCGAGGTGCCCGCTGATGCCTTGGGCGATCGCGGGGTTGATGGTGTACTTCGCGACGTAGCGCTTGGCGCGGTGGTTGTCGTTGTCGCCGGTCTCTTCGGGGAGTCGCCCGCGCTGACGCTTCATCTTGTCGGCGGTTTGCCAGGTCCGGATGATCACCTCGGCGACCCGTCCCATGGCTTGGCTGTCGGACGACATCATGGAGAAGGCGCCGATGTCGTGCAGCACGTCCTCGGCCGCGATCGTCTCCTTGCGGATGCGGCTCTCCGCGAAGGCCACGTCCTCCGGGATCTTCGCATCGAGGTGATGGCAGACCATGAGCATGTCCAGATGCTCGTCGATCGTGTTGACCGTGTAGGGCCGCGTGGGGTTGGTGGAGGAGGGCAGCACGTTCGCCTCGCCGCAGACCCGGATGATGTCCGGCGCGTGGCCGCCACCGGCCCCCTCGGTGTGGAGCGCATGAATGGTGCGGCCCTTGAAGGCCGCGATGGTGCGCTCGACGAACCCTGACTCGTTGAGCGTGTCGGTGTGGATCGAGACCTGCACGTCGTGCTCGTCGGCGACGGAAAGGCAGTTGTCGATCGCGGCGGGCGTGGTACCCCAATCTTCGTGGAGCTTCATGCCGCAGGCGCCGGCCTTGATCTGCTCGACGAGGCCCCGCGGTTCGGACGTGTTCCCCTTGGCGAAGAATCCGAGGTTCATCGGCAGGCCCTCGGCCGCCTGCAGCATGCGCGCGATATGCCAGGGGCCGGGCGTGCAGGTGGTGGCGGCGGTGCCGGCGGCGGGGCCGGTGCCGCCGCCCATCATGGTGGTGACGCCGGAGTACAGAGCTTCCTCGACCTGCTGTGGGCAAATGAAATGGATGTGCATGTCGAGGCCGCCGGCGGTGACGATCTTTCGCTCGCCGGCGATCACCTCGGTGCCCGGCCCGATCACGATGTCGATGCCGGGCTGCACGTCGGGATTGCCGGCCTTGCCGATGCCGGCGATTCGGCCGTCGCGGATGCCGATGTCGGCCTTCACGATGCCCCAGTGATCGAGGATGAGCGCGTTGGTGATGACCGTATCGACCGCACCTTCGGCGCGGCCGCGCTGGTTCTGGCCCATGCCGTCGCGGATTACCTTGCCGCCGCCGAACTTCACTTCCTCGCCGTGGATCGTGCGGTCCTCCTCCACTTCGATGAAGAGCTCGGTGTCCGCGAGGCGCACGCGGTCGCCGACCGTCGGGCCGTACATGTCCGCATAAGCGGCACGGCTGATCTTGATGCTCATGGCTTGCCTTCGAGCTTGCCGCCGATCGCGCCCTGGAAGCCGTGCACCACGCGATCGCCTGCATAGGCGACGAGCTGCACCACCCGTGTCTGGCCGGGCTCGAAGCGCACCGCGGTGCCGGCGGCGATGTCGAGCCGAAAACCGAGCGCCCGCACGCGGTCGAACCGGAGCGCGTCGTTCGTCTCGTAGAAATGATAGTGCGAGCCGACCTGGATCGGCCGGTCTCCGGTGTTGGAGACCTCGAGGGTCACGGTCGCCCGGCCGGCATTCAGCTCGATATGGCCGGGGCGCACCACCACTTCACCTGGGATCATGGGGCCTCCTATCGGATCGGCTTGTGGACGGTGACGAGCTTGGTACCGTCGGGAAATGTTGCCTCGACCTGGATCTCCGCGACCAACTCCGGCACGCCCTCCATCACCTGCGCGCGCGAGAGCACCGTGGCACCGTCGCGCATGAGCTCCGCGACCGAGCGCCCGTCCCGCGCGCCCTCGACCACGAAATCCGAGATCAGCGCCACGGACTCGGGATAGTTGAGCTTCACGCCACGCTCCAGGCGCCGGCGCGCGACCTGCGCCGCCATGGCGACCAGGAGCTTGTCCTTCTCTCGGGGTGTGAGATGCATAATCTCCTCAGCATTGCCAGAGCCGCGGCACGCGCGCGGGAAGCCCGGCGGCGGCACGGCGGAGGTCCGCGAGATAGCGAGCGAGGTCCAGGCGCAGCGCGCGCGCATCGCGCCCGATGAATCGCGCAATCAGGATGCCGTCGACGAGCGTTGCGCCGGCTCGACAGTCGCTGTCGAGCGCGAGTGCGCGCGCCAGCGGCAGCAGGGTCGCCGCATTGGCGCCCACATAGATCGCGGTTGCGATCGCTGTTGCGCCGTCGAGGCCGGCGGGTGCGTCCACGCGACGGGCGATATCGCCTTCCAATCGAAGGGCGTCGACCCATAGGAGGCGGCCAGCCGAGCGAATGGTCCAGCGGTCGTGCAGGAGCCCCGTCGATAGTCGCTCACCGCTCGCCGTCCGGCCGAGTGCGATCATCTCGGCGGCAAGCAGTCTCCCGCCAAGCCCGATCTCCACGGTTGTACGCCGGTTGAAGCGCGCCCGATCGAACAGGATGGTCTCCTGCGGGACCCATTCGAGCCAGGCGTCCGATCCCACGTCGAGGGCGATATCGACGCGCGTATCCGGTCCGAGCGACCGATAGATCTTCTCGGCGGCCTGGGTGGTGATGACGGCCTGCGCTCCCTCTTCCGCGCCGATGGAAATCCGGACGCGGTCGCCACCTGCGAGACCGCCGGATGTCGTGAGCAGCGCGGCGAGCGGCAGATCGTCCGCGGGAGCATTAGGGAACAGCACACGGCACGGCGCGCGCTGATAGAGGTGGCTGACGGAGCTGGTGCGGTCCTTGCGGCTGAAGCGAACCTCCGAGATGCCGTCGCAGCGCTCGAAGACCGAAGAAGGGTGCTCGACGGCCGGGAGGTACGAGTGCTCAGACCATAAGGTAACGACGGACATCGGCCTTCACCATGTCCCGGGCGAGACCCGATAGTACCACCTCGCCACGGTCCATGACCACATAGGTGTCCGCGAGCGCCCGCGCGAACTCGAAGTACTGCTCGACCAGCAGGATCGCCATGTCGCCGAGTGCTGCGAGGTCGCGGATCACGCGCTCGATCTCCTTGATGATCGAGGGCTGAATGCCTTCGGTCGGCTCGTCCAGCACCAGGAGCTGCGGTTCCGCGACGAGGGCCCGGGCGATCGCGAGTTGCTGTTGCTGTCCGCCCGACAGGTCGCCGCCGCGGCGCCGCAGCATGTCGCGAAGCACCGGAAACAGGCTGAAGATCTCGTCGGAGATGCGCCGCTTCGCGCGCGGCAAGGGGGCAAACCCGGTCTCGAGGTTCTCCTGCACCGTGAGACGCGGAAAGATTTCTCTTCCTTGTGGCACCAGCGCAAGGCCGCGCCGCGCCCGCTCGTGCGGCTTGAGGCCGGAGATGTCGTTTCCGTCCCAAACGATGCGGCCGTCGCGGATCGGCTGCAGGCCGAAGATCGCGCGAAGCAGGCTGGTCTTGCCGACGCCGTTGCGGCCGAGCAGGCACGTGACCTTGCCGCGCTCCGCGCTGATACCGACCCGGCGCAGGATATGGCTCGCGCCATAGTAAAGGTCGATGTCGGCGGCGGCGAGCATGTTCAGCGTCCGAGATACACGTCGATGACCGCCGGCTGGCTCTGCACGTGCTCGATGCTGCCGTCGGCGAGCACCGAGCCCTCGTGCAACACCGTGACGCGCGCGCCCAGATTGCGCACGAACTCCATGTCGTGCTCGACCACGATGAGCGTGCGCTCGCCGGCGAGGCTCAGGATCAGCTCGGCCGTGAGCGAAGTCTCGTTATCGGTCATGCCCGCCACGGGCTCGTCGAGCAACAGGATCTGCTGATCCTGGATCAGCAGCATGCCGATCTCGAGCCACTGCTTCTGCCCGTGACTGAGGGCGCCGGCGAGCGCGCCCTCGCGGCCGGTGAGGCCGATGGTCTTGAGTGTCCGGTCGATGGCGTCGCGCTGCGTTCCCGTGAGCCTCGCAAGTAGCGTGTGCCACGTGCCGCGCGGGCATTTCCGGGCGAGTTCCAGGTTCTCGAACACCGTGAGGTTCTCGAATACGGTGGGTTTCTGGAATTTCCTGCCGATGCCGAGATTGGCGATCTCGGATTCGTCGAGGCGCGTGAGGTCCGTGGTGCCGTCGAAAAACACCTTACCCTCGTCGGGCCGGGTCTTGCCGGTGATCACGTCCATCATGGTCGTCTTGCCGGCGCCGTTGGGACCGATGACGCTGCGGAGCCCACCGCGCTCCACCACGAAGGAAAGCCCATTCAACGCCTTGAAGCCGTCGAAGCTGACGGTGACACCATCGAGGTAGAGAAGCGGCGTCGCCGAGCGGGAGGTCATTCTGCGAGCTTTCGCGCGCCGACCGCGGGGAGCAGCCGACGCATTGTCTTGAGCTGCTGGGCGAGCCCGACCAGGCCGTGCGGGAACACCAGGGTGACGAGGATGAAGAGCCCGCCGAGCACGAAGAGCCAGGCCTCCGGCACCTCGCCGGTGAGCCAGCTCTTGGCCAAGTTGACCGCGACCGCGCCGACCAGCGCGCCTCCGAGCGTGCCGCGGCCGCCGACCGCGACCCAGATCGCGATCTCGATGGAGTTCGCCGGCGAGAACTCGCTGGGGTTGATGATGCCGACCTGCGGCACATAAAGCGCCCCGGCGATCCCCGCCAGCACTGCCGAGACCGTGAAGCCGAAGAGTTTCGCACGCTCGGCGGAATAGCCGAGAAAGCGCACCCGTGCCTCCGCGTCGCGAAGCGCCAGCATCACGCGCCCGAGCTTCGAGGCCACGATCGCCCGGCAGACGAGGAAGACGCCGCCCATGGCGATCACCGAGGTGATGTAGAGCGCGCGCCGGGTCGACTGCTCGTGAACATCGAAGCCCAGGATGTCCTTGAAGTCGGTCAGCCCGTTGTTGCCGCCGAAGCCCATGTCGTTGCGGAAGAAGGCGAGCAGGAGCGCATAGGTGAGCGCCTGCGTGATGATTGAGAAGTAGACGCCCGTGATGCGGGATCGGAATGCGAACCAGCCGAAGACGAACGCGAAGACGCCGGGAACCAGCACCACCATCAGCGCCGCGAAGGCGAAATGGTCGAAGCCGTACCAGTACCAGGGCAACGCCTTCCAGTTGAGGAACACCATGAAGTCGGGCAGCACCGCATTAGCATAGACGCCGCGGGTGCCGATCTGGCGCATGAGGTACATGCCCATGGCGTAGCCGCCGAGCGCGAAGAACGCGCCGTGGCCGAGACTCAGGATGCCGGCATAGCCCCAGATGAGATCGAGACTCAAAGCCAGGATCGCGTAGCAGGCGTACTTGCCGAAGAGGGGAATGAGGTAGTCGGGGAGCCGTACCGCGGCGCCCGAAGCCGGCAGCGCATTGAGCAGGGGCACGACCACGATCAGCACGACGCCGATCGCGAGGAACCATGTCCAACCGCGCCGATCGAGAAAGCCGGGCGCCGCGCTCACCGGCTCAGCTCTCCGCCGCCCGGCCCTTGAGGGCGAAGAGCCCGCGGGGCCGCTTCTGGATGAAGAGGATGATGGCGAGCAGGACCGCGACCTTGCCGAGCACGGCACCCGCCACAGGCTCCAGCAGCTTGTTGACGACCCCGAGGGTGAGCGCACCCACCAGCGTGCCCATGAGGTTGCCGACGCCGCCGAACACCACCACGAGGAAGCTGTCGACGATGTAGATCGTGCCGAGGTTCGGACTCACATTGCCGATCTGGCTCAGCGCCACGCCGCCGATCCCCGCGATCCCCGAGCCAAGCCCGAAGGTGAGCGCGTCGATCCGCGCGGTCGGAATGCCCATCACCGCCGCCATGTCGCGGTTCTGCGTCACCGCGCGCATATGGAGGCCAAAGGAGGTCTTGCGCAGCAACACGGCGAGGCACAGCATCACCACCGCGCAGAAACCCAGGATCACCAGGCGGTTCCAGGTGATGGTGGCGCCGCCGAGCCAGGTGAAGCCGCCGGTCATCCAGCTGGGATTGGAGACCTCCTTGTTGGGCGAGCCGAACACGACGCGGACGGCCTGCTGCAGGATCAGGCTCACGCCCCAGGTCGCGAGCATGGTCTCGAGCGGGCGCTTGTAGAGGAAGCGGATCACGCTGCGCTCGAGCACGATGCCAACCGCGCCGGTGACGAGGAAGGCCGCGGGCGCGGACACGATGAGGTAGCTGTCGATCCAGCTCGGCGGCAGGAAGGCGCGAAACACCTCCTGCACGACGAAGGTCGTGTAGGCGCCGAGCATGAGCATCTCGCCGTGAGCCATGTTGATCACGCCCATGACGCCGAAGGTGATGGCGAGGCCGATGGCGGCCAGCAGCAGCACACTGCCAAGGCTCAGGCCCTGGAAGAGGTTCTCGGCGAAGCCGATCCACATCAGGCGCTGCTCGAGGCCACGCCGCGCCGCTTCGAGCGCCTTTCGCACGCCGGGGTCGAGATCCCCGCTGTTCGCGAGCCGTCCGAGGAGCGAGCGGACCTCCGAATCTGTCGATTGCGCCAGCACCGAGATGGCGGCGATGCGCTGCTCGTTCGTGCCGGTGGTAAGCCGCGCCGCGGAGAGCGCAACGGTCAGGGCCTGTCGCACCTCCGGGTCCTTCTCGCCTTCGAGCGCCCGCTCGAGGGCGGGTGCCGAATCCGCGCTCAGATGCTTGAGTGCGTCGCGCGCGGCGTTGAGACGGTCGTCGCGGCTCGCGCTGACCATGGTGAGGCGGCTGAGCGCGCCCGTGATGCTGCCGCGCAGTCGATTGTTGACGCGCACTTTGTCGACGGCACCGCTCTTGGCCTCGCCGAGCCCGCCGTGATCGACGGGAGCGAAGAGCCTGTAGGTATCGCCCGCCGGCTCGACCACGACCACGTGCCCGTCGGCGGTGCGATAGAGCAGACCGTCGCTGAGGGCCTTGAGGGCAGGGACGGCGCGGCCATCGCCGAGTTCGCCGAGCGCGTCGACGGCTTGCACCTTGGCATCGAAACTCTCGGCTCCGAGGCGATCGATGAGGTCATGGAAATCGTCGGCGCGTGCCGACGCGGCCATTGCCAAAATCGCAATCGTTGCCAGGAGCAGACGGCGAAGCCCCACCATGATCCCCTGCGCGCAGCACTCGTGATCCGGCGTGGGCTCGGCCGCATCCCCTAGCGGTCGAGCCCGGCCGTCGTTCAACTCAGTCCGTCAGCACTTTGTACTTGGGCTCGGTGCAGTTGCCGCAGACCCACGGGAAAGACCAGTCGGCGACCTTGCCCTTGTCCTCCGGCAGGAACGGGCTCCAGGCATCGGCCTTGATCGGGCCCTTGGTCTGCCAGACGATGTCGAACTGCCCGTTCGCCTGGATCTCGCCGATCATCACGGGCTTCGAGAGGTGGTGATTGGTGTTCATCACTGCCATGAAGCCGCTCGGCGCCTTCACGGTCTGTCCGTACATCGCCTGCCGCACCGCGTTCACTTCGGTGGTGCCCGCCTGCGCTACGGCCTGCGCCCACATCTTGAAGCCGATGTAGGTTGCCTCCATGGGGTCGTTGGTCACGCGCTTGTCGCTCTTGATGAAGCCGTGCCACTGCTTGATGAAGGCATCGTTCACGGGGTTCTTCACGGACTCGAAGTAGTTCCAGGCGGCGAGGTGGCCGACCAGGTTCTTGGTGTCGATGCCCGCGAGTTCCTCCTCGCCGACGGAGAAGGCCACGACGGGAATGTCGGAGGCCTTGATGCCGGCGTTGGCGAGTTCCTTGTAGAAGGGCACATTGGCGTCGCCGTTGATGGTCGAGACCACCGCCGTCTTCTTGCCGGCGGAGGCGAACTTCTTGATCGTAGCGACCTCGGTCTGCCAATCGGCGAAGCCGAACGGCGTGTAGTTGATCATGATGTCCTCGGCGGCCACACCCTTCGACTTCAGGAACGCCTCGAGGATCTTGTTGGTGGTGCGGGGATAGACGTAGTCGGTGCCCTCCAGCACCCAGCGCTTCACCTCGCCGCCGTCCTTGCTCATGAGGTACTCGACCGCAGGGATCGCTTGCTGGTTCGGCGCCGCGCCCGTGTAGAACACGTTGTTCGAGCTCTCCTCGCCCTCGTATTGCACGGGATAGAACAGCAGACTGTTCAGCTCCTCGAACACCGGCAGAACGGACTTGCGCGAGACCGAGGTCCAGCAGCCGAATACCACGGCGACGCCGTTCTTCTGGATCAGCTCGCGCGCCTTCTCCGCGAAGAGCGGCCAGTTCGAGGCGGGGTCGACCACCACCGCCTCCACCTTCTTGCCGAGCAATCCCCCCTTCTTGTTGATGTCGTCCACCATCATCAGGACGGTGTCCTTGAGCGTGGTCTCGCTGATGGCCATGGTGCCCGACAGCGAATGCAGCACGCCCACCTTGATCGTATCCTCCGCCTGCGCCCAAGCGCCCGGCAGCATCAACGCGCTAGCCAAAGCCAGCGCCCCGATGGCTTTCCCTGCTCTCATCCGAAGCCTCCTCGTTTCTCTCAGGTGACTGCGTCCGGTCCCCGGAGGAGGCAACGCAAGAACCGGGCCAGCCGTCCTTCGACGCGCTCGCTTGCTCAGGATGAAGGGATTTCTTTGTGCGGCAACAATTCCCTTCATCCTGAGCAAGGGCCGTTAAGCCCGCGTCGAAGGATGCACAATGCGAGTGGAATTGACTCGCGAAGTCCGACGGTGAGCGCGGTTGCCTATTTGTTAGTCAGAAAAGCGCTCAAAGCGCTCGCATTGCCTTCGCGAGACGCTCCAGGCCGGGCTGGAATTGAGCGGGCTCGCCGGCGAAGGTGAGGCGGATGTAGCCCTCACCGCGGGCGCCAAATTCGGTGCCGCTGCGCACGGCGACGCCGTGCCTGAGGCAGTGCTCCGTCAACCCCTCGGAGGAAATGGGGACGTTCACTCGGACGAAGACGTAGAACGCGCCTTCGGGCTTCTCGCAATGGAGACCCGGCATCGCGTTCACCAAGTCGCACATGATGTCGCGCCGGCGCGCGTATTCGTCGAGCATGCGGCCGGGCCAATTGGTCCTGGTCGTGAAGGCAGTAACGGCCGCGCGCTGTCCGATGGTGGTCACGAACCCGACAGAGGTTCGATGGATCACGGCGATGCCCTTCAACAGGCCACCGCGCGCGGCGACATAGCCGACGCGCCAGCCGGTCATCGCGAAGGTCTTCGAGCAGGTGTTGATCACGACGGCACGGTCCGCGAGCTCCTCGAATCGCGCCGCGGAGATCATGGGGCGACCGTCGAAGACCAAGTGATCGTAGGCCTCATCGGCGATTAGCAGGAGGTCGTGGCGCAGTACGAAATCCCGGACCGCGCGCATCTCCGCCTCGGTGAAGACGATACCCGTGGGATTGACGGGGTTGTTCACCACCAGCATGCGCGTGCGCGGGGTGACCGCCTGCTCGAGCGCGTCGATGTCGAGGCGAAGCTGGTCGGTCCAGGGCACGAAGACCGGGACCGCGCCCGCCGACCGCGCCACATCCCAATAAAGGGAATAGCAGGGATCGTGCAGCAATACCTCGTCGCCGGGATCGAGATAGGCGACGATGCTGGCGTAGATGCCGGAGGCGGCGCCATTGGTGATCAGCACATGGTCTGCCTCGAAGGTACCGCCGCCGAGCATCGTCAGATGGCTCGCGACCGCGCGCCTGAGATCGACCTCGCCCATGGGCGCGGAATAGTGCGTCTGACCGCCGCGGATCGCGGCGATGCCGGCCTCGCGGATGTGGTCGGGCGTGTCGAAACTGGGATCGCCGCTCGCGAGCGAGATGATGTCGCCCGAGGGGCGCGATAGCTTCTTGGCGCGCTGCGAGCCGCTGAGACGCTCGACTGCTTGAGATACTTTGAACAGGGCGCTCTCCTCGGCGCAGGGCGTCAACGAAAAACCGGCTGCCGGCCTGCTGGCATTGGAAATTGGCCGGTTACTTTGGCGGGTGAACAGCGCGACTGTGTGGTGCTACAAATGAAAGTGTCAAGGCACCGGCCGCGCGCAACAGCTTGAGGAGGTTTCTCGTCGAAATGGCTACCCCCGTCACGCTCAAGACCGCGATCGGTCCCTATGATCACGTACGCGCGCTCCGGGACGGCTCCGTTCGCTCAGATCGCGTCAAATTCGAGTTCGTCGAGGTGGACCCGATCACGCGGGCGTTCCGGCGCATGGCGCGCGATCTCGAATTCGACGTCAGCGAGATGGCGATCACCACGCACGCGCTAGCCCACGCGTTCCAGAAGCCGATCACCGCGCTGCCGATCGTGCTCTCGCGCGATTTCCATCACGGCTCCGTCGTCTGCACGCACGTGTCGAGCATTCGCGGCCCGGCCGACCTCGTGGGCCGCAGGGTCGGCGTGCGCGCGTGGTCGCAGACTACCGGCGTCTGGATCCGGGGAATCATGAAAGCGGACTACGGCGTCGATCCCTCGAGCTGGACCACCGTTACCGAGGAGGACGCGCATGTGCGGGAGTACCAGGATCCTCCCTACGTCGTGCGCGCGGCCGCCGGGAAGACGCTCCGCGGCATGCTGACCGCCGGAGAGATCGACGCAGCGATCGCGCTGCGTCCGCTGCCGGCGCCGGGGGAATTCCGCACCGTGATCCCCGACGCCGATGCGGCCGCGGCGGCGTGGTATCGCAAGGCTAACGTTTATCCCGTCAATCACGTGGTCTCGGTCAAGACGAGCTTGCTCCGCGAGCATCCATGGCTCGGCGGGGAGCTCCTCTCGCTCTTTACCGCCGCGAAGGATCGTGCCCGGGCCGGCGCGCCGGCGCCCGCGGCCGGCAGCGCCCAGGCGAAGCTCCACGCGCTGGTCGGCGACGACGCGCTGCCCTACGGCATGACGAAGAACCGCGCGGGGATCGAGATGCTCTGTCGCTTCGCGGCGGAGCAGACGCTGACGCCGCGGGTCTATCGGCCGGAGGAGCTCTTCGATCCCGGCACGCTCTCGTCTTGAGGAAAGGAGTTCTCGGTGGCTGACATTCCTCGTTTGAACGGTGCGATCAGGGCGCTCGAGAGCGGCAAGCCGGCTTTCACGACTTTTTCGGCCGCGGAGATCGATGCGGCGCAGGCGATCGCCGCGGCGCCCTACGACGCCGTTGTGTTCGAGATGGAACACAATCCCTACGACATCAAGGCGCTCCGCGATTGCATGCAGCACATGCTGGACCGCGCGCAGATCGCGAAATCGGGCAGCATCGCGCCGCCGGTGGCGCCCTTCGTCCGCATCCCGCCCAACGGCGGCGAGCTCAACCAGTGGACGGCGAAGCAGGTTCTGGACGTCGGCGTCTACGGCATCGTCTGGCCCCATGTGAGCACGGTCGAGGATGCACGGAATGCGGTCGCGGCCTGCCGCTATCCGCGGCCGCCGTCCGCGGCCCATTTTGAGCCCGCGGGACAGCGCGGCGACGCGCCACGGCACGCCGCGCGCTACTGGGGCCTCACGCAGCAGGAATATTACGCCCGCGCGGACGTGTGGCCGCTCAATCCCAAGGGAGAGATCCTCGTGGTGATCATGTGCGAGGAGGCCCGCGCGATCAAAAACCTGCCGAAGATGCTGGAGCAAGTGCCGGGGATCGGCGTGGTGCTGATCGGCGAGGGTGATCTTTCGCAGGACCTGGGCCATCCGCGGCAATACGAGCATCCGACGGTTGCGGCGGCGATCAACGACATCCTTGCGATCTGCAAGCAGTACAACGTGCCTTGCGGCCATCCGCACGTCGACAGCAAGAATGTCGAAGGGCTGATCCAACAGGGCTTCCGCTGGCTGATGCCGGCGCCGGTGCGGACCTTCGGCGCGCTCGAGCTTGGCCGGCGCAGTGCGGGAAGGACCTGATCCCATGATCATCGATTGCCACGGCCATTACACGACGGCGCCGAAGGCGTTGCGGGCGTATCGCGATGCCCAGATCACCGGTCTCAAGGATCCGTCGTGGCGGCCGACGAAGGCGGCGCTCGCCATCAGCGATGACGAGATCCGCGCCAGCATCGAGGGAGCGCAAAGGAAGCTCCAGCTCGAGCGAGGCACCGACCTTACGATTTTCTCCCCGCAGGCCTCCGGCATGGGCCATCACATCGGCGATGCCACCGCCAGCCAGTACTGGTCCGAGATCTGCAACGAGCTCATCTACCGCGTCTGCAAACTCTTCCCGAAGAACTTCGTCGCGGTGTGCCAGCTGCCGCAATCGCCCGGCGTCGATCCCCAGAACTGCATTCCCGAGCTCGAGCGCTGCGTGAGGCAGATGGGATTCATCGGCCTCAACCTCAATCCGGACCCGTCCGGCGGCTATTGGAAGGAGCCGCCGCTCACCGATCGCCGGTGGTATCCGCTCTACGAGAAGATGGTCGAGCTGGAGGTGCCCGCGATGATCCACACCAGCGCCTCCTGCAATCCCGCGGTCCACCACACCGGCGCCCACTACATCAACGGCGACACCACCGCCTTCATGCAGCTGATCACCGGCGACCTCTTCAAGGATTTTCCGACTCTGAAATTCATCATTCCCCACGGCGGCGGCGCCGTGCCCTACCACTGGGGCCGCTATCGCGGCCTCGCGCAGGACATGAAGAAGCCGCTGCTCGGGGATCATCTGCTGAAGAACGTCTATTTCGATACCTGCGTCTATCACCAACCCGGCATCGACCTGCTCACCCGGGTGATCCCGGCCGACAACATCCTCTTCGCCTCGGAGATCGTCGGGGCGGTCAGGGGCGTCGATCCCGAGACCGGCTTCAACTACGACGACACCAAGCGCTACATCGACGCCGCGGCGTTGAGCGCGGGCGACCGCACCAAGATCTTCGAGACCAACGCGTTCAAGGTGTTTCCGCGGCTCAAGGCGGCGCTGGAGCGACGCTGATCGGAGGGAGGAGAAACCATGGAGACGAGACGCCGCGCGGTCGCGCGCGGAATTATCGCGTCGTTTGCCCTGGGCGTGATGCTCGGGGCCACGGCCGCGCGAGCGGACCAGACCCTGGATACCGTGCTCAAGCGCGGCAATCTCATCGCCGGTATTACCTATGATTCGCCGCCGAGCGGCTATCTCGACGCGCAAGGCCACGTGCTCGGCTACTGCGCCGACGTCGCGCGGTACATCGCCAAGCGCCTCGGTGTCGGCCTGGAGTTCGTGCAGATCACGGCGTCCTCGCGCGTGCCGCTGTTGCGCACCGGCCGGATCGACGCGGAGATCGCCATCACTACGCCGAACAAGGTCCGCAACGAGGTGGTCGATTTCACCTACAGCTACATCTCCGACAACGGCGTCCTGCTGGTGCGCGAGGGCCAGAGCACCAAGGTCGAGGACTATGTTTCGCCGAGCAAGATCATCGGCAGCACCCAGGGCAACGGCTTCGTCGCAAGCTGGAAGAACCTGCACCCGGACGCGCAATTCAAGCTTTATCCCGAGGAGTCCAGCGTCATCGTTGCCGTGAAGAAGGGTGATGTCGACGCCGTGCTCACCAACGAGTTCAGCGCGCACCGCTTCGCCCAGTCGGGTGATCTCGCGTTCACGGCGCCGTGGACGACCTCGCCGGACTCGATCATGGTCCGGCAGGACGAGTCCAAATGGCGGAATTGGCTAAACTGGACGCTGCAGCGCATGTGGCTCGAGGGCACGCTGCAGAAGCTCTACAAGAAATGGTACGGCATCGACGTGAACTTCCGCATGGGTGACGCCGGCGAGATCCAGCCACGCGTGCTGGAGATCGGTCAGGCCGACGATCCCTGGCACGAGCTGCCCCCGGGGTTCCTCGACACCCTGCTCGGCGACAAGTCCTACACGCTGCAATAAGGGGTGGACGCGGTTCGCGGACGGGGGTCATGGACTGGCACATTCTCTGGCAGTACCGGGCGGCTCTCTGGGACGGGCTCGTCGTCACGATCTGGATCTCCGCGCTCGGCATCCTCGGCAGCACGGCGGTCGGCGTGGTTGTCGGCTGCCTCGGCGCGACGCCCTCGTTCTTTCTGCGCAAGCTGACCTCCGCCTATACCGAGCTGCTGCGCAACCTGCCGCTGCTGGTGAAGGTTTTCTTCTTCTACTTCGTGCTGAGCATGCCCACCGTTCCGGCGGCGCTGCTCGGCCTGGTCCTGCACCAGAGCGCCTATATCGCCGATGTAACCGGCGCAGGCATCCGCTCCATCGCGCGCGGCCAGCTCGATGCCGGCTTGGCGCTTGGTCACCGCTACTGGCAGGTGTTCCGCTATGTGATCCTGCCACAGGCGGTGCGCATCGTGATCCCGCCGATGACCACGCAATACGTGGCCGTGATCAAGAATTCATCGATCGTCGCCCTGATTGCGGTCCAGGACCTGACCTATCAGACGCAGGAGATCAACGTCGAGACGTTCCGCGGCTTCGAAGCGGCGACGGCGGCGACGGCCCTCTATGTGCTGGTGGCATTCGCGGTGATCGGGTCCATGACGATCTTGCAGCGCCGGGTGCTCGCGCGATGACGGAGGACCGCTCCGACATCCGGCGTCTGGTACAGTCGCCTCGGGCGAAGCTGATCGTCTGGCGCTTCGCGTGCGCGATCGCGTTCGTCCTCGCGGTCAGGGTGATCGTCCGGCTCGACTGGGCGACGGTTGCGGCCTCCTGGCTCTTCCTGTTGACCGGGCTCGGCCGCTCCTGGCTGCTGGCTGTGGTGTCGATCGTGGCCGGCGGTCTTGCCGCGGCGCCATTGGCGCTGGCGCGGGTCTATGGGCCTCCGGGTGTTCGCCAGGCGGCGACGGCGCTCATCGAATCCGTGCGCGCGACGCCCGAGCTCATGATCGTGTTCTGGGTCTATTTCACCCTGCCGATCGTCACGGGCAACCAGGTCACCAGCTGGAACGCCGCCCTGGGCTCGCTCTCGGTGATCGCGGCCGTCTATCTCGCGGAGGTGTTCCGCGCCGGGCTCTATTCCGTGCCGCGCGGGCAGTCCGAGGCGAGCGCCGCCACGGGCATGTCGAGCTTCGCGACCTTTCTCTACGTGGTCTTGCCGCAGGCGGTG
>DATFRA010000045.1:0-3781 GCA_035263705.1 Allostellaceae bacterium | reverse complement strand
CATCCAGGAGATTGAGATCCCCGAGGATGTAGCTGAGATCGAGTACTTCAAAATCCTCGCGTGACGGCATGGGCCGGCCCCGCCGACGCTCTGACCAGTCTCGGAAAAGACGCCGCAGCTTGGGCCGCTCGATGCCGAGCTCGTCCACGGCGCGTGCGTCGGGCCCTGCGATCATGGGCTGACCGATGCGATCGCCGCGTACGCGGCCGGCGCAATGACGCGGCTTGCCGGAAAGATCAGGGCGACGGTGGTACCGACGGCGCGTGCGCTCTCGATCGTGAGTCGGCCGCCATGGAGCTCGATGCGGGACTTCACCAGCGGGAGGCCCAGCCCGGTGCCGCCGTGCTTGCGCGTCAGCCCGCTGTCGACCTGGCGGAACGGCATCAGTGCGGTCGGGATCTCCTCGGCCGACATGCCGACGCCGGTATCCGCGACCTCGATCCGGAACGTGCCGCCGTCGCCACGCGCGGCGATGATGCTGATCCGGCCGCCTCCGGGCGTGAACTTGACCGCGTTCCAGAGCAGGTTCACCAGCATCTGCTTCAGCACGTGCTCGTCTGCCCGCAAATGCGACGGCCTGTCCGGCAGCACGGTCTCGAGCGTCAAGCCCGCGGCGGCGGCTTGGTCCTCGATCATGCGGCGGGCGGAGTGGATCACCTGCTCGGGATCGACCTCGGCTTCGTTGAGCCTGAGTTCGCCGGCCTCGGCGCGCGAGAAGTCCAGCACCTCATTGATCACCGTCAGCAGATGCTTGGCGCTGTCCAGGATGTCGCCCGCGTACTCGCGATAGCGGGGATTGCCGAGCCGGCCCAAGAGCTCGCTCACCATGAGCTCGGAGAAGCCGATAATGGCGTTCAAGGGCGTGCGGAGCTCATGGCTCATGTTGGCGAGGAACTCGCTCTTGGCGCGGCTCGCGGCTTCCGCCGCCCGCTCGGCCTCGCGGCGCACGGCGATCTCGCGACGGAGATCCTCCGTGAGCAACGCAAGCCGGCCGGCCCGCATCCGGCTGCTGACGAGATAGACGCACAGCAGGAGCGTGACTACGAGGCCGGCAGCCAGCTCGGTATCACCGGCCCCGCCGCGCGCCGCCGCGATATAGCGCGGCGTCGGACGCAGCACCACGGTCCAGTCGCGGCCTGCGAAGCTCAGCGAGGAGCCGTAGATCGGGTCGCTGAGCGCGGCCTTCTCGTCGGGCTGGGCCGGGTCGCCGGCAGATCCGCGTGCTGCACGATAATAGATGACGCGCTCGCCCACTAGTGCGCCATCGTCCAGGACGTACATCTCGAGATCCTCGGGCAGCGGCTCCAGCGCCTCGACGATCGCGTCGATGGTTGGGCTGATCAAGAAGCGGAACGCGAGGATCCCCGTGGGCAGGTCATGCTCGCTCGACCTTACGCCCGATGCATAGATGGGCAGGAAGATCAGCGTGCCGGAGCCGCCGACGTGGAGCGGACCCTGCGGAGCCGCCGCGATGCGCCCGGTCGAGAGGGCACGCCGCACGGTCTCGGAACGCGCTTTGTCGCTGAGCACGTCGAGACCCAGCGGCGCTCCGTTACCCGTGGGCGCCGAATACCTCAGCGGAAAGTAGATCGGGCGATGCTCGGCAGACTTCAGCGAGCCATCGGCGCCGGCCTCCTCGATGCTGTAGCCGATGAGGCCGTCGCCCCGCGCGGCGGCCTCAAAAGCGGCGCGATCGGCTTCGGCGACGCGCGGCGCCCAGGTGAGCGCCTGAAGGCCGGAGCGTATGAAATGGCTGGCAAGGAAGACACTCCGCGCATAGGCCTCGAAGCGTGCCTGGTCGAGCTCCGCATAGGGGAAGGAGGCGGCGAAGCCCTCAATCGTGCCCTGGTAGCGGCTCAACACCTCCTGCAGGCCCCGGGCCCGGTTCTCGGCCTGGATGGTCAGCTCGGCCGCGAGTTTGTCGCGCGCGCTGCTGCGGGCGAGCGCGGCCAGGCCCAGCGTCGCCGCGAGCCCGAGGCAGACCGCTACCGCTACCGGCCAATACCGGCGCAATGGGATGAGAACGCTAACCAAGCCGCTTCCGCCCTCGCAGCCCTCATGCCTAAGCTCAATACACTTAAAATCCCTAAAGCTAAGACGACGTTAATAAACGAGCCGGCAGACTGTCCTGGCGAGAAACCCTTCGGAGCCGAGGCATGTCAGCAAAACGCGCGCCGGCGCTATCGTCCCTGCTTGCAAGTCTGCTCTTGGCCGCCGCTCAGTTGCTGGTGGCGGCCGGACGGGCCGAGGCCGACGCCCTCGACCAGGTCGTAGCAAAAGGCGTTCTCGTGGTCGGTACGAAGGCCGACTACCAGCCGTTCGGATTCCGGGACGACTCCGGCACCATCGTCGGTTTCGAGCCCGACCTCGCCCGCGACATCGCCGCTGCGCTCGATGTCAAGCTCGAGCTGGTCCCGGTGGTCGCCTCGAACCGCATATCCCTGCTGGTCGAAGGCAAGCTCGATCTGATCATCGCGACGATGAATGACACGCCGGAGCGCCGGAAGCTGATCGACATCGTCGAGCCCGGCTATTACGCCTCGGGCGTCAACGCTCTGGCGCCGCGCTCGCTCCACCTGCACGTCTGGCAGCAGTTGCGCGGCAAGCCCGTCTGCATGATCGAGCGCGCGTTCTATATCGAGGCCATCACCGAGCGTTACGAGCCGGAAGTCCTCAGCTTCAAGACGACGGGCGACATGTACGACGCGCTCATGGGGACGCGCTGCCGGGCGGTGATCTACGACGACACCGCCATCGTCGGTCAGCTGCAGAAGCCCGACTGGAGGGATTATGAAATGCCCCTGCTGTCGATTATGGTGGAGCCCTGGGGCATGGGCATCCGGCTCGGCGAGGCCAGGCTGGAGAAGCGGCTCTCCGACCAGATAAGGGAGTGGCACCGCAGCGGCCGCATCGCCGCACTCGAGGAGCGCTGGCACATCCCCCACTCTGCCTTCGCCGAGGACATGCACCGCAAATACGTCGAGACGCAGTAGTCGGAACCTCCGAGAAAGCGCCCGCCCCGCACCGGCCCCGGCCCGATACCCCGTGCCTTTAACAACGATGTAGAATCAGGCTGGCGTAAACGACGAGGGGGCGTCCAGCGCCCCCTCGCCCAAGCCTCACAGTGACGGAGACTGCTACTCTGCGATCTCGACGCGGCGGTTGCGCGGCTCGCGCACGCCGTCGGGTGTCGGCACCGCCAAGTTCTCCTTGCCGTGCCACGACTCCGCGATCACGCCATCAGGCACACCGGCCCTGACCAGCGCCCCACGGACCGTGTCCGCACGCCGCTTGGAGAGACCGATGTTGTACCGCTGCGTGCCGGCCGCGTCGGTGTAACCGGCAACCGCGACTCTCGCGGAACCGGTCGCCTTGTAGGCGGCGGCCGCATCCTGCACGACCCTGGCGCCTTCGGGCGTCAAGTTCGATTTGTCGAACTCGAAGTAGACGACGAACTGCTTCTGCGGTGCCGGCGGCGGAGCCGCTGGCGGTGGAGGCGGCGGCGCAGCTGCCGCCGGCGGCGGTGTCGAGGGCTTGCAGGCCACCAGTGAAAGTGCGATGGCTGCGGCGACAAGGGAAAATCGGAGAACCTTCGTGGTTTGCGTCATATGGGTTCCTCCCAATTCGCTAATGCCGGCGCGCCACCCGCGCGGGCGAAATCAGCGGACCACCACCATAAGTCAAACTATTGCGCACGGCCAGACCCTTTGGAAGAAACCTGGTAGTGCTGGTTTCCCGTCTGCCGGCAAATGGTTAAAGTCGAGGGACATTGTTGGGGCGA
>DATFRA010000044.1:0-6708 GCA_035263705.1 Allostellaceae bacterium | reverse complement strand
GGCAGCAAGCCGCCGATCAAGAGCCCGATCACCACGTACGGGCTCTGCAGTTGGAAATCGACCTGCACGTTCGGGAAATAGTGCGCGAGGTCGTTCGTGTAGGCCGCGAACAGCACCAGCGACGCCAGGCCCGCCGAGCCTATGGCATAGCCCTTGGTCACGGCCTTGGTGGTATTGCCGACCGCGTCGAGCGCGTCGGTGAACTTGCGCACCTCTTGCGGTAGATCGGCCATTTGGGCAATGCCGCCGGCGTTGTCGGTGACGGGCCCATAAGCATCGAGCGCCACCACCATCCCCGCGAGCGCCAGCATGGTGGTCGCGGCGACCGCGATGCCGAACAGACCCGCGACCAGGAAGGCGATGATGATGCCGGCGCAGATCACCAACACCGGCAGGGCGGTCGCCTCCATGGAGATCGCGAGGCCCTGGATCACATTGGTGCCGTGACCCGTCACCGAGGCCGTCGCGATGGTGCGCACGGGGCGATAGGCCGTCGAGGTGTAGTACTCCGTGATCCAGACCAGGAGGCCGGTCACCGCGAGGCCCACCAGCGCGCAGACGAACAGGCTGCCGCCGGTCACCGTCGCTTTCGTGACCAGCTCGACGCTACTGCCGAAGCCCACGAGCGCCGCGATCACGATCGCGATCAGAATCGCCGACAGCACGCCGGCGACGATGAGCCCCTTGTAGAGCGCGGCCATGATCTGCTGGCTCGCCCCCAGGCGCACGAAGAAGGTACCGACGATCGAGGCGACGATGCAGACCGCGCCGATCGCGAGCGGCAGCACCATCATGGTGTCGCGCGCGGCGCCAGCGAAGAAGATCGCGGCGAGCAGCATGGTCGCGACCACCGTCACCGCGTAGGTCTCGAAGAGGTCGGCCGCCATGCCCGCGCAGTCGCCGACGTTGTCGCCGACGTTATCGGCGATGACGGCGGGGTTGCGGGGATCGTCCTCGGGGATCCCGGCCTCGACCTTGCCCACGAGGTCGGCGCCGACGTCGGCGCCCTTGGTGAAGATGCCGCCGCCGAGGCGCGCGAAGATCGAGATCAGCGAGGCGCCAAAGGAGAGCGCCAGCAGCGCCTCCAGGACCGGCCGCACGTCGTCGCCAGGCAGCGCCGAGCGCAGGAAAGCGTAATAGACGGAGACGCCGAGCAGCCCGAGGCCGACTACCAGCATGCCCGTGACGGCGCCCGCGCGGAACGCGAGTGCCAAGCCCGCGCCGAGGCCCGAGCGCGCCGCCTGCGCCGTGCGCACGTTGGCGCGCACGGAGATGTTCATGCCGATATAGCCGGCGGCGCCCGAGAGCACCGAGCCGATGAAAAAGCCGATCGCGGTATACCGGCCGAGGGTGAGGCCCAGGATGATCAGGATCACGACACCGGCGAGCGCGATGGTGCGGTATTGCCGGTTGAGGTAAGCGCCGGCCCCTTCCTGCACGGCCGCGGCGATCTGTTTCATCCGGTCCGTGCCGGCGTCCGCGGACATCACGGAGATCGCCGTCACGACGCCGTACACCACCGCAAGCAATCCCGCCGCCACGATGAGCCAATAGCTCGCACTCATGGTCCCAGTCCTCTGATTGGATGAGCGTCCCTGGTTCCCCCCGGGACGAAAGGCGGCCGGAACATGCCAGAACGGCTGGGCCGAGGCAACACGGGACCCTCGGATCGGGCCGATTCGACGCGGGTTCGGGGATCGCCCCCTATTACGGGACCTGGCGCTCCCGCTCGTCGCGCGGCGCTCCGCGAACATGCTGCGCCGAACCAACCGAGTCGACGGATTTCTCAGCTAAAAATGGCGATAACCGCCGTCGGCGACCGAGATCGGCAGTCCGCTCCCATCGGTGACGCGAACGCCCGCGCCACGCTCGATGCGGCCAATCGCGGTCACCGCCACAGCGACTTCGCGGGCGATCGCCGCGATCTCATCGTCGGCACCGGCCGGGGCAGTGAAGACGAGTTCATAGTCGTCGCCGCCCGCCAGCGCCGCTTGCAGGCACAAGCGGTCGGCAGCGATTACCGCCCGCGCCGCCGGGGAGAGCGGGAGGCGCGCGGCCTCCACCACGGCGCCCACGCCGGAGGCCGCGCAGATGTGGCTGAGGTCCGCGACCAAACCGTCGGAGACGTCCATCATTGCCCGCGCCATGCCGACGAGGCGCTGCCCCAGCTTGAGCCGGGGCCGCGGCAGCCGATAACGGTCGGCGAGAACGTCGCGATGGGCCGCTGACAGCGCGGGCAAGTCGGCGCGCAGCGCGCGAAGGCCGAGCGCGCCATCGCCGAGGGTGCCCGAGACGAACACGGTGTCGCCCGGCTTGGCGCCGCTGCGCAGCACGGTCCGGCCGGCACGAACGCGCCCGACCGCTGCAACCGAGAGCGTCACCGGGCCCGTGGTGGCGACGGAATCGCCGCCGAGCAGGCCGATGCCGAATTCCTTCTGGTCGCGGGCCAGGCCCTGAGAAAAAAGCTCGAGCCAGGCCTCGTCCCGCTCGCGGGGCAAGGCGGTGGCGAGGAGGTAGCCGACGGGCACTGCACCCTTGCCCGCGAGATCCGACAGGTTCACCCGCAGCAGTTTTTGCGCGACCTGATCGGCGGGATCGTCGGGCAGAAAGTGGACGCCTTCGACGATCGCGTCGGTCGTCACCACGTATTCCTCGCCGGGCGGGCCCGGAATGATCGCGACGTCGTCGCGCAGGTTCAGGGCCTCGGGCGCGGCAAGCGGCGCGAAGAAGCGCGCGATGCGCTCGAACTCACCGAGCTTGGGCGCCGCCATCGCGGCCGGTCCCCGAGACCTCCGTCTCGCGCAGCGTGTGCGCGATCCGGTCCAGCGCACCGTTCACCATGCCGGGCTCCTTGCCGGAGAAGAACGCGTGCGCGATCTCAACGTACTCGTTGATGGCAACGCGCGCCGGCACATCGCTCCGCGCCAGCAGCTCGTAGGCGCCCGCGCGCAGGATCGCGCGCAGCACGCTCTCGAGCCGCCGAAGCGGCCAATCCGGCGGCAGCGCGGCGGCGACGACGCCGTCCACGTCCTCGCGCCGCTCGCTGCAGCCGTTGACGAGATCCGTGAAGAAGCCGCGGTCGGCCTCAGCGTATTGATCGCCATCGATCTCGCGCCCGAGGCGATGGGCCAGGAACTCGCTCACCACCGCGCCCGGCTCCGCCGAGGTCAGCTCGATCTGATAGAGCGCCTGCACGGCCGCGAGCCGTGCGAGGCCGCGCTTCCCCGCGCCGGTCGGATCTCGCGGCGGAGAAAGTTTGGATTGTGCCGCAGGCTCGGTCATTTGATGCCGAAGTGGCGCTTGAGATCGATCATCGCAAGGCAGGCCCGCGCCGCCTCGCCGCCCTTGTTCTTCTTGTCGACGCGCGCCCGCGCGAGCGCCTGCCCTTCGTTTTCGACCGTCAGGATACCGAAGCCGATGGCGAGGTTGTGTGCAAGCGCCAAGTCCTGCAGTCCCCGCGAGCTCTGCTCGCAGACGTAGTCATAGTGCGTGGTCTCGCCCCGGATCACGCAGCCGAGCGCGATGAAGCCGTCGAAGCGCGCACCGGCGGCGACCGCGAATTTGATCGCCGCGGGAATCTCGAAGGCGCCAGGAACAGAGAGTCGCTCATGGCTGACGCCCGCCTGCTCCAGCGCCGCCAAAGCTCCTTTCAGGAGCTCGTCCGAGATGTGCGCGTAGTACCGCGCCTCCACGATCAAGACGTGCGGCCCCGCCGGCATCAGTCGCTCCCGACGCCCTCGATGGCGCGGCGCTCGACCACCGTCAGGCCGTAGCCCTCGAGGCCCACGATGGTGCGCGTGGTGTTGGAGAGCAGCACCATCTCGCGCACGCCGAGGTCGAGCAGGATCTGCGCGCCGATGCCGTAATCCCGGAGCTCCGGCACCTGCTCGGCGCCTTGCGCCATCATGCGCCGGACCCGGTCGGAAACCGCGGTCGGCGTGGGCTCGCGGATCAGCACCGCGACGCCGCGGCCAGCCCGGCCTATCATCTCGAGCGAGGCCTGCAGGATGCCGCCACGGCCCCGCGCCTTCGAGCCCAAGACGTCATCGAAGACATTGAGCGCGTGCATGCGCACCAGCACCGGTTGCGGGCGGTTGACGTCGCCCTTCACGAGCGCGATGTGCTCGGCGTAGGCGACTTTGTTGACGTAGACGACCATGCGGAACAGGCCGCCGTAGTCACTCTCGAAATCGGCCTCGATCTTGCGCTCGACGATGCGGTCGTGCCTTCGGCGATACGCGATGAGGTCGGCGATGGTCGCGACCTTCAGGCCATGGAGCTGGGCGAAGGCGATGAGGTCGTCGCGCCGTGCCATGGTGCCGTCATCGTTCATGATCTCGCAGATGACGCCAGCGGGGTATAGGCCCGCGAGCCGCGCCACGTCGACCGCCGCTTCGGTGTGGCCGGTGCGCACGAGCACCCCGCCGTCCCGCGCCAGCAGCGGGAAGACGTGGCCAGGGGTCACGATCGCTTCCGGCCCCTTGCTGGGATCGATGGCGGCCGCGATGGTGCGGGCGCGATCGGGCGCGGAAATCCCCGTGGTGACGCCGTCGCGCGCCTCGATCGAGACGGTGAAGGCCGTCGAGAGCCGCGAGGCGTTCTGCTGCGCCATCAAGGGTAGCTTCAGCTGCTCGACGCGCTCGCGCGTGAGCGCGAGGCAGATGAGACCGCGGCCGTGCTTCGCCATGAAATTGATCGCGTCTGGCGTCGCCATCTGGGCGGGGATCACGAGATCGCCTTCGTTCTCGCGCTCCTCGTCGTCGACCAGGATGAACATCCGGCCGTTGCGCGCTTCCTCGATGATCTCGGCGATCGGCGAGGTCACCTCGATGAAGCTCATGCAAGGTCCTTTCCCATCAGGCGCGCGACATAGCGGGCGATGAGGTCGAGCTCGAGATTGACGGGATCGCCGACTTTCAAAGAGCCCAGGCTCGTCACCGCCCTGGTATGCGGAATGATATTGACGCCGAAGCGGGCGCCCGTCACCTCGTTTACCGTGAGCGAGACGCCGTCGACGGCGATCGAGCCCTTGGTGGCAATGCCCAGCGCCAGCGCTCTCGGCGCCTCGAACACCAGGCGCATCGAGTCCCCCTCCTCGCGCTGGGTCAGGAGCCGGCCCACGCCATCGACATGTCCTGCGACCAAATGTCCGCCGAGCTCGTCGCCGAGCTTGAGCGAGCGCTCGAGGTTGACCGGCGTGCCGACGCGCCAAGCGCCGAGCGTCGATCGGCTGAGCGTCTCCCCTGACGCCTGCACGCGGAACCAGCCCTGCCCCAGCTCAATCGCCGTCAGGCACGCCCCCGCGCACGCGATCGACCCACCGATCGCGATCATGCCGGTATCGTAATGCGTCTCGATCTCGAAGTCGGTGTCGCCGCCCGGCAGTACCGCGCGCACCCGGCCGAGATCCGTGACGATGCCCGTGAACATGGGCCGTAACCTAGGCTCTCGGACACTATAGGACAACGCCGGCGTCCGTCGCGCCGCCCCGCGCCGTCAGTTCGGCTCGAGCACCATCTGGGTCTGCGTCACCAATGCCACGGCGCGCCCGTTCTCCAGGGTGAGCCGGGTCTGCCAGACCATGGTGCGGCGGCCGATGTGCACAGGCGTGGCCTCGCCCAGCAGCCTCTGTCCCGCCGGTGCCGCCGCCAGAAAGTTGGTCTTGGATTCGATTGTCGTGGTGCCGGCGCCTTGCGGGAGGTTGAGCACCGTCCCGGCCGCGCCGAGCGTGTCCGCGAAGGCCATGATCGCACCGCCGTGGACAACGGAGTTCACGGTACAGAGCTCCGGGCGCACTACCATTGCCGCGGTCACGCGCTCTTTGGAAGCGCTCAGGAATTCGATGCCAAGCAGCTCCGCGAAGGGGAGCTTCAGCTGTCGCAGGCGATCGAGATCGCTCATAGTCGCCGAAAGGTCTCCAGGACGTCCTCGCCGAGCGCCTCCAGGGCGACCCGCTCGAAGCTTGGGGTTGACTCGAGCTTGTCGATGCCGAAGGCCTCGATCGCCGGCACACCGTCGCCGCCGATGAGCCGCGGCGCGCGGAACCAGGCGACGTGATCGACGAGGCCGGCCCGCAGCAACGCCGCGGCGAGGGTGGCACCGCCCTCGACCAGCACGCGCGTCAAACCGCGCCTGCCGAGCTCCTGGAAGGCCGCCGCAAGGTCGACGGTCTCGCCGGCGGCCGCCACCTCGAGGAGCTCGACGCCACAATCGCGGAAGGCGCGGTGTCGCTCCGGCGCGTCGCCCTTGAGCGTCACGAACCAAGTCGGCGTGGTCCGCGCGGTCGCCACCAATGCCGCGGTCAACGGCACGCGCAGGCGGCCGTCCACCACGATGCGCACCGGCGAGCGGTCGGCGAGGCCGGGCAGCCGGCAGGTGAGCTCGGGGTCATCGGCGAGCACCGTGTTGCTGCCCGCCATGACGGCATCGAAGCGGGCGCGCAGCAGATGCGCGCGCTCGCGCGCGAGCGCGCCGGTGATCCAGCGGCTCTCGCCCTCGGATGTCGCGATCCGGCCGTCCAAGGTCGAGGCGAGCTTAAGGGTGACGAGCGGTCGGCCATCGTTGATGCGTCGAAAGAAACCCTCGTTGAGGGCGCGGGCCTCGTCGGCGAGCAGGCCCGTCTCGACCTCGACGCCGGCTTCCCTGAGGCGCGCGATGCCGCGACCCGAGACGCGGGGGTCGGGGTCCTCCACGGGCAGGACCACGCGG
>DATFRA010000043.1:0-5790 GCA_035263705.1 Allostellaceae bacterium | reverse complement strand
GATCTGCCTTGTCGACCTATTTCAATGATACGCCAGCGCAGGCATCGCGGCCGTGGGACAAGCGGCGCGACGGCTTCGTGATGGGCGAGGGCGCGGGGGTCGTGGTACTCGAGGAGCTGGAGCACGCCAGGCGCCGCGGCGCCAAGATCTACGCCGAGGTGATCGGCTACGGCATGTCCGGCGACGCCTACCACATCACGGCGCCCGCGGAGGACGGCAACGGCGGCTATCGCGCCATGCGCAACGCCCTCAAGCGCGCGGACCTGGCGCCGGATCAGATCGACTACATCAATGCCCACGGCACCTCGACGCCCAAGGGCGACGAGATCGAGCTGGGTGCCGTGAAGCGCCTGTTCGGCGATCACGCGTACAAGCTCTCGATGTCCTCGACCAAGTCCGCGATCGGTCACCTGCTTGGGGCGGCGGGCGCCGTCGAGGCGATCTTCTCGATCCTGGCGCTCCGCGACGGGATCGTGCCGCCGACGCTCAATCTCGACGATCCCTCGCCGGGCTGCGACATCGATCTCGTGCCCCACAAGGCGAAGGAGCGGCCGGTGCGCTACGTGCTGTCGAACTCCTTCGGCTTCGGCGGCACCAACGCCTCTCTCATCTTTTCGCGCGCGGGCTAGGTCCGGCGATGGCCTGGCGGTCCGGCGCCCGGCTCGTTCCCGCAATGCTGCTGTTGGCTGCCTCCCTGGGGAGCTTCGCGCTCTGGGCGTGGCGCGACTGGACGGCGCCTGGTCCCTTGCCGGAGAAGCGGACCATCGTGCTCGCGCGCGGCAGCGGCGCGGTCGACATCGCCCGCGCCCTCGGCGCCGAGGGCGTGCTCGCGCATCCCGTGCTCTTCCTGCTGGCCGCGCAGGTGACCGGAGATGTTCATCGCCTCAAGGCCGGCGAATACGAGTTCGAGGCCGCGATCACGCCGGAGGGCGTCGCAGAGCTGCTGGCGAGCGGCAAGACCGTCCGCCATCGCCTCACCATCCCCGAGGGCCTCACCAGCGCCGAGATCATCGCGATCGTGAACGGGATCCCGGAGCTCGAGGGCGGCCCCGAACCGGTGCCGCCCGAGGGCAGCCTGATGCCGGAGACCTATTTCTTCTCGCTCGGCGACAAGCGGGGCGCCATGGTCGAGCGCATGCAACGCGCGTTCAGCCGGCTCGTGGCGGAGCTCTGGGCGGAGCGCAGCGCGGATCTGCCCTTTGCCAGGCCCGGGGACGCCGTCACGCTCGCTTCGATCGTCGAGAAGGAGACCGGCCGCGACGAGGAGCGCCCGCACGTCGCCGGCGTCTATGTCAACCGCATGCGGCTCGGCATGCGGCTGCAGGCGGATCCGACCGTGATCTACGCGTTAACCCGCGGACAGCATCCGCTCGAGCGCCCGCTCGGGCACGACGATCTCGGCGTCGACTCGCCCTACAACACCTATGTCGTGAAGGGATTGCCGCCGACGCCGATCGCCAATCCGGGGCTTGCCGCGCTCAAGGCGGCACTCCATCCGCTCAAGGCGGATGACCTCTATTTCGTGGCGGACGGCACCGGCAAGCACGTGTTCGCCAAGACCCTCGCCGAGCAGAACCAGCACATCGCGGAGCTCCGCCGCGCCCAGAGCCAGGCCGCCATGCCCGCGAACGGGGCGCCGCCCGCTCAGCCGGCGCCGGCGCGCTGAGGCTCGTCAGCTCTCGCGACGCGGTCGCGGCCGCAGCACGCGGTCTCCGAGCGCCGGCAGCGCGGCGACGAACCAGCTTGCGAGTGCCATCGGCCAGGGAAACGAGATGCGCGCGCGGTTGCGGGCGAGTCCCGCGGCGATGATCCCGGCGGCGCGCTCGGCGGTCATCAGGAACGGCATCGGGGACTTGTTGCGCGACGTCATCGGCGTCTCGATGAATCCCGGACAGATCACGGAGACACGGACGCCGCGCGCGGCGAGCGCGCCGCGCCAGGCTTCGGCGAGCGCCTTCACCGCGGCCTTGGATGCGCTGTAGGCGGGCGCGTCGGGAAACCCGCGATAGCCCGCGAGCGAGCTCATGAAGGCGATCTGCCCGCTGCCGCGCCCGACCATCCGCTCCATCGCGGGATAGGCGGTATTCAGCACGCCATCAAGATTGACCGCGAATATCGGGCGCGCGAGCGTCTCGCTGCCGCGCCCGAAGCCTTCGTCCACGCCGATACCCGCGTTGGCGACGACGAGGTCGAGTGGCATCTCGGAGTCGGCCGACAGGATCCAATCGCGCATCGCCGGTCGATCCGTCACATCGATCGCCTTTGGCTCGACGGTGGCGCCGCGCTCGCGGCAGGAGGCGACGACCTGTTCCAGCCGCTGCACATCCCGGCCGCCGAGAGCGAGTCGCGTCTGCGCGCCCGCGTAATGGCGCGCGAGCGCCGCGCCGATGCCGCTGGAGGCGCCGGTGATGAGGATGTGTCGCGGAGCCATCATGGCGGGTACCGTTGTTGACGCCGGGGGCCAAGGCTATAACCCTCGCGAGGCCGACCGGTCGAGCGAGTCTGTTTTTTGCCCCTCGAATCCAGGAGAACCGTGCCCAAACGCGCCGCCGCCGCTCCCGCCCATGTGCTCGGCATCGTCGCCAGCATGACCGGCTTCGCGCGCGCGGAGGGCGAGGCCGAGGGATTGGCGTGGAGCTGGGAGCTCAAGAGCGTCAACGGCAAGTCGCTGGACCTGCGGTTCCGCCTGCCGGCCGGCTTCGATGCCCTGGAGCTGCCGCTGCGGGCGCTGATCGGCGAGCGGCTGAAGCGCGGGTCGGTGAGCGTGAGCCTCGCGGTCGCGCGCACCGGCGCCGGCGCCGGCCTGCAGGTCAATCGCGCGGTGCTGGATCAGGTGCTGGCGCTGGCGCACGAGCTCGGCAAGAAGATCAAGGCGGCGCCACCGAGCATCGACGGGCTGCTGGCGCTGCGCGGCGTGCTCGAGGGCGGCGAGGCGCTGCCGGATGCCGCCACGCGCGAGCGCCGCGAGGCATCGCTGCTCGCGGGTTGCCGCAAGGCCATCGACGCGCTCGGAATCATGCGCCGCGCGGAGGGCGCTCGGCTCGGCGCGGTGCTGTCGGAGCGCCTCGGAGAGATCGCAAGCCTCGCGGCCGCCGCCGAGGCCTCTGCCGCCGCCCAGCCCGCCGCGATCCGCGCGCGCCTGAAGTCGCTGGTCGACGCGCTCAATGACGCGGTGCCGTCGATCCCCGAGGAGCGGCTCGTCCAGGAGGCCGCACTGATGGTGGCGCGCGCCGACATCCGAGAGGAGCTCGATCGCCTGGCGGCGCACATCGCCGCCGCGCGCGAGCTGCTCGCCGAGGGCGGTGCCGTCGGCCGGCGCCTCGATTTCCTCTGTCAGGAGCTCAACCGCGAGGCCAACACGCTCTGCTCGAAGTCCGCGGACGTGGAGCTGACCCGGATCGGCCTCGAGCTCAAGGCCGCGATCGAGCAGCTGCGCGAGCAGGTCCAGAACATCGAGTAGCGGAGACCATGGGCTCATCCGAGATCGGCCGCCGCGGCCTGCTTCTGGTGCTGTCCTCGCCCTCGGGGGCCGGCAAGACCACGATCACGCGCCGCCTCGTCGAGCGCGACGGCAACCTCGCCGTATCGATCTCCGCCACCACGCGGCCGCGACGCGCCAACGAGGTCGATGGCAAGGATTATCACTTCGTCAGCAGCGCCCGGTTCGACCGGATGGTCCGCGAGGGTGCGCTCCTCGAGCACGCGACCGTCTTCGGCAATCGCTACGGCACTCCGCGGGCGCCGGTCGAGGCGGCGCTCGCCGCCGGCCGCGACATCGTGAGCGACATCGACTGGCAGGGCACGCAGCAACTCGCCCAGAGCGTGCGCGGCGACCTGGTGGCGGTCTTCGTCTTGCCGCCCAGCATGGCGGCGCTCGCGGAACGCCTGAGGCGGCGCGCCCAGGACAGCGACGAGGTGGTGCGCCAGCGCATGGCGAAATCCGCCGACGAGATGAGCCACTGGCCCGAATACGACTATGTCATCGTGAACCGCGACCTCGACGCGAGCGTCGACGAGGCCCAGGCGATCCTCACCGCCGAGCGCCTGAAGCGCGCGCGGCAAATCGGGCTTGCGGAGTTCATCAACCGGCTGCGGGGCGAGGGGGGCTAGACGCTGACCCCTGCGATTGTAACTCGCTCGAATCAACGAGTCGGGCTATTTCGACATCAGGGACAACGGTGATTTTCGTTGTAAGATCGGGCTGAACGGCTGACCCCGGACAGAGCGGCTCCGGGCATCCGGAGACTGCCGACCCGATGCGGACGACGGCGGATGGCCATTCCCTAGGAGGCACGGCTCATGCGGAACGACATGCAGCGGCGACTCACAGCAGAATTCTTCGGCACCTTCTGGCTTGTCTTCGGCGGATGCGGCAGCGCCGTGGTCGCCGCGGCATATCCGCAGCTCGGGATCGGGTTCACCGGCGTGGCGTTCGCGTTCGGACTCACGGTTCTGACCATGGCATATGCTGTTGGTCACATCTCGGGCGGCCACTTCAACCCTGCTGTCACCCTCGGCCTGTGGTCCGCCGGGCGCTGCGCCAACAAGCACGTGCTGCCCTATATCATTGTCCAAGTCATCGGTGCCATTCTCGCCTCCGGCGCGCTCTGGATCATCGCCTCGGGCAAGCCTGACTGGATTCCCGGAGGTTTCGCCGCCAATGGCTACGGCGCGCTAAGCCCGGGCCACTACTCCCTTGCCGCCTGCTTTTTCGCGGAGCTGCTGCTGACCTTCTTCTTCCTGTTCATCATCATTGGCACCACGTCGAAAGGGGCGGCCACCGGGTTCGCGGGGATCCCGATCGGCTTGGCGCTTACACTCATCCACTTGATCTCGATCCCGATCACCAACACCTCAGTCAATCCGGCACGCAGCACCGGTCCAGCCTTCTTCGCGGGCGGCGAGTATGTGGGCCAACTCTGGTTGTTCTGGGTGGCCCCGATCGCGGGAGCGATGATCGCGGGTGCGCTCGCACGCATCCTGTATGAGCCATCCTCCATCGTCGACACCGTCGTCGTCGAGGAGCGTCGCACGAGCGCGTAACCTTCTTGGTCATCGTCTACCGACCGCAAATGGCGAGCGGTAATCGAGGAAGCGCTGATATCACGCAGCCAAGCAGGAGAGACCTATGGACGATGCGACGATCAATCAGAGGATTAACGAGCTCGCGCGGGAGGAGCACGAGCTCTTCGAGCGGGAATCGCACGGCACCGCGAGCGCCGCCGATCGTGAGCGACTTCGGCACCTGCAGGTCGTGCTGGATCAGTGCTGGGATCTGCTCCGTCAGCGGCGAGCCCGCCGAGAGTTCGGACAGAACCCCGATGAGGCGCGTGTTCGAGACGAGAAAACAGTGGAAGGCTACATCGGCTGACCGGTGACGCGTCGGCCGATAACGGCTGTTGATCCCTCCGGACAGTCGCCGCGTGAACCCTTATCCCGGGCGAACGAGCCCTCCTTGTACCGATTGCAGCTCGTAGGTACGCTCTGCATCTGGCCCGGCGAGCGGCCCGCGTCGACGAAATCACGCGGCCATGTGATAGGCCTCACAGGTATCGGGGGGCCGGCCGCCTATTTTCGAGCTGGGTAGGGCAAGGAGGCTTCCCCATGCCCGGGCGCATCGATCGCAAGCAGGCAACCATCCTGGCCTTTGTGGCTTCGACCTCGTTTCTTGGGGCCGCAGAAGGGGTCGCGGCGCCGCATCAGCTCGAGTGCGCAGTGACCGAACGAACCGATTCGCGCGAGCAGCGGCAGGAGACCCGCTCGGTCAGATTCATCTACGAAGACCGCGAA
>DATFRA010000042.1:0-9543 GCA_035263705.1 Allostellaceae bacterium | reverse complement strand
TCGCCGCGGCGGCTCAGCACGTGATCGAAGAGCGGACCTACCAGTTGCAACGGATAGTCTTTGAAGGCGAGGGTCGGTCCATGGAAGAGCTCGAGGAGCCAGAGGTCGCTCGCGAGCTGCTTCAGGGGCGCCACCGCCGCGTGGCCGAAATTGTCGTAAGCCGTGTTGACCAGCCGGCGGAAATGCGCGGTCTCAATCGCGCCGCCGACGAAGGGCGCCATGACCGCGGCGGCGACCTCGGCGTAAGGCCGGCCGCGGAGCGCTCGTAAGTCCGACACGTCGAGCCTGGGCCAGCTCTCGGGCACGTAGAGCCCGCCGTCGCGCGCAAGGCCCGCCAGGAGCACGGCCTCAAAGCCGAGGCGCTCCGGCGGGCGGCGAGCATCGCGGGTGCTGACGTACTGCACGGGGGGGACGGCTCCAGCCGCTCCGAGGGCCGATCCCTCGGATGAGGCGCGGCTGAGCCTATAACCGGGGTTCCGTAGCCGCAACCCGGCGCCCGGTGCGTCCGGGATCACAAGGTCGAGTGAAGATATCAACTCATTGATCACAATGCAACATATATGACTTTCCAAAATCGCGTACCGGGCATGGCGGCCATGCAAGGGCGGGAATGGCGATGAGCACGATTTGCCAAGACGGCAGGCCTGGTTCGGTCGATCCTGCTGGCATGAATCCCGACGATCCCGAGCACGTCAGCCCGACCGAGCGGACGCGCTTCTGGCGCACGCACGAGCTGGGGCCCGTCGAGTGGCTGGCGGCGGCGTACCGCACGCACCGCTTCACCCGTCATTGGCACGAGACCTACGCACTGGGCACGGTCGAGAGCGGCGGCGAGACCTTCATGGCGCGGGGCGAGCGCCACTATGTGCGGCGCGGCAGCCTGGTCCTGCTCAATCCCGGCGACATCCACGACGGCGAGACCGCGGACCCCGCGGGCTGGCGCTATCGGATGCTCTATCCCGCGCTCGAGGTGCTGGCGCGGGTCGCCAGCGAGATCGCGGGGCAACCGACGCCGGCGCCGCATTTTCGCCGCCCAGTGGTGGAGGACCCGGAGGGAGCGCGGGTGCTGCTCGCGGCCCATCACGCCGCGGACCGGTCGCGCTCGGTGCTCGAGCGAGAGACGCGGCTCATGGCCGCGCTGGCGCTGCTGGTCACGCGGCACGCCGATCCCGCACCGCTGCCTGCGAAGGCCAACGGCGATCACGCCAGCATCCGGCGGGTCTGCGACCTCATCGAGGACGAGCTCGGCGAGGACTTGGCGCTCGAGACACTCGCGGCCGAGGCGCGGATGAGCAGCTGGCATTTCCTCCGCGTGTTCCGGCGCGAGACCGGGGCCACGCCGCATCTCTACGTGCTGCAGCGGCGCCTCGCGCGGGCGCGGCGGCTGCTCGAAGCCGGCGACGCGCCGGCCGACGTCGCCGCCGCCACGGGGTTCAGCGACCAGAGCCATCTCACGAACCGCTTCCGCCGCACCTATGGCGTGACGCCCGCGGTGTTCCGGCTCGCGGCCGCCGAGAGCAAGAATTTGCAAGACTGAGGCGCGCGCCGCGGACAGCATCGCCGCGGTCATGACGGTCCTCTCCGAAAAATCCGGCGGCGCCCGCGCTGCCTTCACCGCGGGCGCACTGCGCTGCGCGCCGGTGGCGCTGGGCGTGCTCGCCTACGGCTTGGTGTTCGGCGCGCTCGCGCAGCAGGCGGGCCTCAGCTTCGCCGAGACCGCTTTCATGAGCGCGATCGTCTATTCGGGCTCCGCCCAGTTCGTGGCGCTGGGCTTGTGGACGCTGCCGCCGCCGGTGCTGGCGCTGGCGGTCGCGACCCTGCTGGTGAATTTCCGGTTCTTCCTGATCGCGGCGACCATGGGGCGCGTGCTCAAGGGCTGGCCCCTGCTCCGCGTCCTCGCGGCGCTGCCCTGGGTCACCGACGAGAACTGGGCCGTCACCATGGCCGAGGGCGAGCGGCGCCATTGGGGCGCCTTTTTCCTGGGTACCGGCGCCGTGCTCTACGTGACCTGGCCCACGGCGAGCCTGCTCGGTCACGCGCTGGGCGCCGTGGTGGCGGACCCCAAGGCCTGGGGCTTCGACTTCGCCTTCACGGCGGTGTTCATGACGCTGGCGGTCGGGCTCGCGCGGAAGCACCGGGCACCGCTGGTGTGGCTCGCGAGCGCCGCGGGCGCCTTCCTGGCCGATCGCGTCCTCGCGGGCGGCCCGCTCGGCGCAAGCGTCCCAGTGCTGGTGGGCGGCCTCGCGGGCGCGCTGGCCGCCGCACTCCGGTCCGGAGACAGCGATGCGCGCTGAGGTCCTGCTCGCCTTCCTCGCCATGGCGGCCGTCAGCTACGGCATCCGCCTCGCCGGATACCTCGTCGGCGGCCGCATGCACGAGCACCCGCGGCTGCGCGCCGCGCTCGACCAGCTCCCGGCCGCCATCCTGATCGCGCTGGTGGTCCCGATCGTGACGCGCGGCGGCCCGGCCGAATGGCTCGCCGCCGCCGTGGTGGCGGCGCTCGCCTGGTACGTCGACCTGCTGCTGATCCCGCTCGCCGCCGGCGTCATCGCGGTGGTGCTGCTGCGCGGCTTTTTGTGAGCCCTCGCATACTCCGCCGCCCTTAGCCGATTCCCTCTCCGCCCCGGGGTGGAGAGGTTAGGTGAGGTGGGACTTTCTGCAGTTCGCCGCCGCTAAGGGTCGGCTTTGGAACCACAAGCGGCCCTGATACGCCAGCGATGGCATTTCCGGAAAGTGCCACAAGCGGTCTTACTCGATCACCTCGTCGGCGCGGGCGAGAAGCGATTGCGGAATGGCGAGGCCGAGCGCCTTGGCGGTCTTGAGATTGACGATCAGCTCGAATGTCGCGTTCTAGGCCCACAGAAGGCGAGCGGGTCAATTGAGGAAAGGGCGATAAGCGAGCGCAGGCTTGGCAAGTTGATCGGACAAGATCGATTGAAATTGCCACTGCACGGTGCCATATAGAGCGTCACTCGACTTTCGGGTCCGCGCTGCTGCCCTTGTCCTCTGGGGTCGGACCCTCTCCGATGCAATCGACGGTTCCGCTGCGGTCAATCGAGAGGCCGTCTGATCGGCAGCGGACCGCTCTCGTCTTGCTAGAACCGATCGGGCCGAGCGCTGGGTCTCCGCCACTCTGCGGGCAAACTCCGAGGTAGCGGGAAATGCAGGTATTCGTGCGCGACAACGACGTGAACGGCGCATTGCGCGTGCTCAAGAAAAAGATGCAACGCGAGGGCGTCTTCCGCGAGATGAAGCGTCGGCGCGCCTATGAGAAGCCGTCTGAGCGGCGAGCACGGGAGAAGGGCGAGGCGGTTCGCCGCCATCGCAAGGCGCTGCGAAAGCGCATGGAGCGCGAAGGCTACTGGGTGCGGAACGGAGGTCGAGCATGAGAGACTCGGAACGCGACGTCGAAGCCAGGCGCAGGGCTGAGGCCGTGCTGAAGCAGCGCAAGAAGGAGAACGACGAAGTCCTGGAACAACGCGAGAAGGAGCGCGAAGCGGCCGCCGAGAAAGTGGCGCGACTGCGCGAGCTCCGCCTCGCCAAGGAAGCCGCCGAGGCACAGGCGAAGTCCCAGGCCAAGCCGGCGGCGCGATTCGTGGCGAGCCGGCGCAAGTCGGGAACGCAGCACCCATGAGTATGGCCGCGGGCGTCTATCCACGCTGCCGGCGCTCGATCGATTGCGGCATCCGGCGCGAGCCCGTCGCCCTGATCCCGAGCGACACGTAGGTTTCCGACACCGAGCCCTGCGAGATGCATCGGAAAGGCTCGGGCGGCGTAGGCTGTCGCCGTGTCACCGCTGCGACAGCGGGGCCCGCAAGCCATCAAACAATTCAGCGGGCCAGCCATTCGGCGGGTGCCGAAGCAGAAAGGACCGACTGTGGCGATGAAGCGACTGAAGAAGATGATGGTGAGCGGCGATCACATCGTGCCCGATGTTGGCCGGCCCTGGACCGTCCTTTGGGACACGAGTTTGCGCCCCGAAGGACGGTGGAGCACCGCCGAGGCCAAGACCGAGGCAGCGGCACTCGAGCGGGCGGCGCATTTCCGAAAACTCGGTTTCACCGTGTGGGCGATCAACGACCCATCAGGCGTGACGGTCATGGACGCAGCAGCCATCGTGGCCCGCCTGACCCGTGCCACGGACGAAGAGCCGCGCCGCGCGCCCGCGTCCTCGCCGCCGAACACGGAGCCACGTATTCGAGAGATGTGAGGCCCTTTTGGTGGGCCGCCACAAGACGGAGTTCAGGGATGGCCTTCAAGGCGCGCATCTACCTGCAGCGGCGTGGCGAATTCGAAGCCACGTACGCCGGTGAGCTCGATGTCGACCCACGGCCGGTTCGGCATGGTCGCACCACCTTCAGTTACGCGGGCAAGACTGAGACGGGGCGCGTCGAGTCTGTCGACCCCATCGATTGGGACCAGACCGGCGTGGTCCCGACCATTCGCGTGGTGCAGAGCTAAGAAGAAGCCCCGCTGGTGTGTCAGGCTGCCGAAAGCCGCAACCGCGTGCCAAGGTCAATCCTGGCGGAGGTTGCTTGCCTCAATTACCCCACATCCTCGGCACCACTCTAGCAATATCAATCAGCTTATCCCGGGCGGAGAGCCGCCATGCTGTTGTCAAGCCAGAAGCTAAGGGCCAGGGCGCAGCAGTGCCGCAAGCTCGCGGCAGTGATGCGTGACAACATCATACAGTCGCAAATGCTCGATATCGCCGAACAGTACGATCGTCTGGCGGGACAACAGCCCCGCGCAGATAGAGTTGCCAAGCGGCGAGGCCGGTCCCGTCCATGACCAATTATCACCTGACAGGCCCAACTCGGTTCACACCGCGATCTCGGAGAGGTTCAATGGGAAAATGGAAGATCGTTGAAACAGTCGACGCCACGGGAACCGAGAGTTCCCGTGAAGTGGACACGTTCGAGAGCGCAATCACCAGCGTCCTAGCCGATCTGAAAACACCCAACGATCGCGTCGTTCGTATCGAAGGTCCCGACGGCGAAAAATTTGGGCGGTGGTGGATCGAGCGACGCTACGACGCCAGAAAGGAACCCAACCAGTAAGCCGTTAGCCCCGCTGGTGAGGGCGGGGCTGAGCGGGATCGCGATGCGCCGTCGCTACGGTAAACCCCTGGCTGTGTGGGTGTTCAATCGACGGCGAGCGCTAGCGCTTGACGATGTGCCTAACGCCGCTCGTCTCATCGTGCCCAAGCGGCTACAGTCAGCGCAGCTTTAGATTTGCCGCAGCCGTCTTACCGTTCTTTCCGGGTTCAATCTGGAATTCGACTGCCTGGCCGTCGCGGAGCTCGGACAAACCCGACTGTTGGCGGGCTGAGATGTGCACGAAGACATCGGCACCCCCGTCGTCCGGCGTTATGAAGCCATAACCCTTTTGCGCGTTGAACCATTTGACTTTGCCTGCGGCCATGAGATCCCCCGAGTAGATTGCCCGTGTCGCGCGAGATCAACACTTAGCGCCGTGCGCGCTCCATGGCGTCAAGAAATGTCGCCTGCAGCTCACTAGCGCCCTGCGGCCTAGTACCGCGTAGCAATCGCCTCCCGTCGAGCGAGATCCAGTAAAAGCCACCCTTCAGGCACTCGCGCCTCAGGTTGCCTTCATCAAGCGTACCGTGGTTGCCGGCACACTTGGTGCGGATTAGCCCCTCCGCGATGGCCCTAGCACGAGCGGACAGCGGGTATTCTGTTAGACCCGTAGCCATCGCTATTCAGCACCCCACGTGCTCGCTTCTCGCGCAATTCACTCACGTGTAGAATTCGTCGCCTTGTCGGGCCGTTTTGCGATGGCCAAGACCATCAGCTCCGTCCTGATCCCCTTGGACCGTGCTTCTATCGGCGACCCAGCTTGGCACGACCTGATCGCCACGTGAACAGTGTTGGATCAACTGAGTCCTCTAGCGGTAACGTTGCACGCAATTGCGATGTCCGCATCGGGTCAACAGCGGTTATCTGGCCAAGCCTCGTGTTAGTCCGCTTTACCTTCAGCACCGGAATCTCGCGCGGCTCTTCGTGACGGCGGCGTCGTGCCACGAGCGGACACGACGGGCTCTACCTCCTTCACCTCTTCAGCACGATTCAACAAACAAACTGGGCAATCAAGACCTCTCAAATGTGCGGCATTAGCCAGCAAACGGGCCATCGACTCGGCTTGACGCGCCATGACCACAAGATCAGGCTTTCTCACGCGAGAGTGGAAGGCTCGGTTTGCTGGCTAATGCCGGAAAGGAGGCTCCACCCCATGATCCGCATGCTCCGAATCGTGTTTCTCGCGTTCGCTTTGACGGCTGCGCTCTTGATCGTGGAACCATCGGCTCAGGCGCAAACGAATCCTCAAACGCAAACCGAAATACTAGCCAAGAACCCGCCAAAATCTCAGGCGCCGGCCAAGCTTCAAACGATGGCACGGGCTCAGATGCTCGCGGCGCGCGCGCCTCTGGTGTTCGAGCCGAACCGCGGCCAGGCTCCCGCCGATGTGCAGTGGCTCGCGCGAGGCTCGCGGTTCATCATCGGGCTCACGTCCGATGGCGCCGCGCTCGAATTCCGCGACGAGGGAAATCCATTGCGGGCACTACGGGCCCTTCACCCTCTGGCCCCGTCCGCGCAACCGGACCTCAATTCCTTCGCCAGCCCCGCGGCGCCGAAGGAGATCAAGAGCAGCCTGGTAAAACTGCATCTGGCCGGCGGCGGCGCGTGGAAGCTGGAGGGCGCAAGTCCCACCGGAGGCATCAGCAACTATTTCATCGGGAACGCGCCCAAGAACTGGCATATGAACATCCCGCACTTCGCGCAAGTGAAGGCGAGCGGCGTTTACGACGGCATCGACCTGGTCTTCCACGGGGCGGAGGGCGCGCTGGAATATGATTTCGTGGTGGCGCCGGGCGCGGATCCGCGGCGGATCGAGCTTCAATTCGAGGGCGCCAAGGGCCTCCGCGTGGACCAGGGCGACCTGGTGCTCGCAACCCCTGGCGGAGCTGAACTGCGCCATCTTCGGCCCAAGATCCATCAGCAAGTCGGCGGCAGACAAGTGGCCGTGGCGGGCGGGTTCGAGATCCGCAAGGAAGGCACGGCCGGATTCACGCTGGGATCCTACGATCCCAAACTCCCGCTCGTGATCGATCCCACCATCACCTTTACCCGGTTTCTGGCGGGCTCTGACTTCGATTCCGCGACGAGCGTCGCTGTGGATCCCTTGTTCGATTCGTTTGTCACCGGCACCACCTATTCCGGAGACTTTCCCACCCAATCGGGATTCGAAGGCCACCGCGGGCACGCCGACGTCTTCGTCACGCGCCTCAATCCCCAGGGCGGCATTGTTTTCTCGACGTTCCTGGGCGGCGGCGACGACGACTTCGGCAGCGGAATTGCCGTCGATGCCAGCGGTGTTTACATCACGGGTTCGACGAAATCCGACGACTTCCCCACGAAGCAAGCGGTTCAATGGTCCCGAAACGGGGACAGCGATGCTTTTGTCACCAAGCTGTCTCTGTTGGGGAATTCGCTGGTCTATTCGACCTACCTGGGCGGCGGCTCTGTCGACACGGGGGCGGCCATCGCGGTGGACGCCAACCGATCCGCCTACGTCGCGGGTGTCACGAGCTCCGGCGATTTTCCGGTGACCCCCGGCGCATTCGAGCATTACCCGGGAGACAGCGGATTCACCCCCGTCCATGGCTTTGTCACCAAGCTTTCCCCGTCGGGAGGCTTGCTCGTCTATTCGACCTATCTCGGCGCCTCGTCTCTCGATCGCACCTTGGCGATCGCCGTGGATGCGTCGCTTTCTGCCATCGTGACCGGCGACACCTGCTCATTCGATTTTCCGTTTGCCGGATACTTCTCGCAGAGTTTTCCCCTGAGTCCTTGCTCCGTCTACCTCACCAAACTGAGCCCGGCCGGTGATTCGCTCATCTATTCGACGGGGTTTGGCGCCGGGAACTCCATGGGTCGCGGCGTATCCGTCGATGCCGCGGGAAATGCCTGGGTGGTGGCGAACACGTTCTCGGGCCAGGATAACGCCATAGGCGCGGCCTTTGTCACCAAGGTGACGCCGGCGGGAGCGCCGACCGTCACGCGGGTCCTGGAGGGCAGCGATGGGAGCACCCTCGGGCTCGCAATCGCCACCGACGCCGACGGCGAGACCTGGGTCGCCGGCAATACATCCTCCACCACGTTCCCCGGGGCGCCGCCCTTGACGCCGAACCCCACGGCCGGCTTCCTCGTCAAGCTCGACAAGCCCGGAAGCGGCCTCCTCTACACCATTCTGCTCGGCGCCTCGATCAACGCGGCGGCGGTCATAAAGCCTCACCCGCGCGTGATCGTTCGGCCGATCTTCCCGACGATTTTCACGGCCGGCGACCGCTTCACCGGCGGCACTGCGGCGTCCAACCAGGATGCTTTCGTCGTCAGGGTTGATGAGGCGCCGATCATCGTGGTCCGACCATAAATCTCCATTCCGCGGGGAGCCCCCATACGAGCTACTTTAGCGCCGTGATCAGCGCCTTGGTCTGCGCCAGGCAATTTTTCTGCAGCATCCAGCCGGCGCGCATGCGGATCGCGGGAACCGCCCGCTTGGCAGCGGCGAAGAGCTGGCTTCAGTAAGTTGCTCGGCCACCCGAGATGTCGAATACCGCTCCCGTCGAGAAGCTGCAGCTGTCCGAGGCGAGAAAGGCGACCATGGCGGCGACCTCATCCGGTCGACAGAAGCGATTCATCGGAATGAGGGCGCGCAGAGCGTCGAGCTCGTCCGGGCGCGCCCCGTCGGACAACCCACCCTCGACCACCGTCGGCGTGACGCAGTTGACAAGCACACCCGTGCCGGCGAGTTCCTTGCCCATCGTTTTGGTCAAGGCGATCACTCCGGCCTTCGACGCGTTATAAGCGCTCGTCCTCGGCGGCCCATCCTTGCCTCGCAGCGAGGAGATATTGATCACGCGCCCCCAGCCTCGCTCGCGCATTGCGGGCACGATGACCCGACTGCAGATGAAAGTTCCGGTCAGATTGATGTCGAGGATCCGGCGCCATTCCGTCACGCGAAGCGCGGATGTCTCGGCGATGGGCCCTTGTATCCCTGCATTATTCACAAGGATGTCGACGGCACCTAGTGCCGCGACCGTCCTTCGCATTGCGTCCACAACGGCCTGCTCATCGGTTACGTCGACGGCAAGAGCGAGATCGCCATCCGCGCCGATTCGCCGGTCCCAGCAGGCGACGCGGGCGCCGTCCTGGCGAAGCCGCGCCGCAATAGCCTGGCCGAGCACGCCGCTGCCGCCCGTAACAACGGCGCTACGTCCCGCGAGCGGACCGCTCTTCGAATGCTCGCTTTCAGCCACGGAGCGCCCCGATCATGATCGTCACGGGCCAAGCGAGCCCGCGATCGGGCTTTGCTGAGACCGCGGCGCCCCGCCGGCCTTCACCGCTGCCGGCTCGACACTCGCCGCGAAAGCCACATCTCGGCTCAGAAGCTCCTCGATCTTGTCCTCGGAGAAGCCGACCTCCGCCAAGACATCCCGCGTATGCTCACCGAGCGCCGGGG
>DATFRA010000041.1:0-21921 GCA_035263705.1 Allostellaceae bacterium | reverse complement strand
GATGACGGTGATCACGCCCTGGCGCGGCAAGCTCGCGGTGACTTTCCTGCTGGGCGTGCTGCGCGTGCTCGCGTTCATCGGCGTGGGCGTGCTGAGCGCGCTCGCGGTACTCGCGCTCAAGCACGGCACGCCCTATGCGGGCTGGCTCTGGGGGCTCGCCGTGCTGGCGCCGCTCGCGGGCGTGCTGCACTGGCTCGAATCCTGGATCGCCCACGACATGGCGTTCCGGCTGCTGTCCGAGATGCGGATCGACGTGTTCCGCAAGCTGGACGCGCTGGCGCCTGCCTACCTGGTGCGCCGGCGCACCGGCGACCTGATGGCGCTCGCGACCCACGATGTCGAGCTCATCGAGTACTTCTTCGCGCATACGGTGGCGCCGGCGTTCGTCGCGATCGTGGTGCCCCTGGCGGTGCTTGCCGTGCTCGGCTCGGTCAGCCCGTGGATCGCGCTGGCGCTGCTGCCGTTCCTGCTCGCCGTCGGCCTGAGCCCGTTCCTGATGCGGAAACGCATCGACCGTCTCGGCTCGGCGGCCCGGGAAGCCGCCGGCGAGCTCGGGGCATTCGCGGTGGATTCCGTGCAGGGCCTGAGCGAGATCGTGGCCTTCCAACAGGAGGAGGCGCGGGGCCGCAAGCTCGACGCGCTCTCCCAGCGCTATATCCGGCTCCGCCTGCCGTTCTATGCCGAGCTCACGCTGCAGCAGGCGCTGCTCGAGGTCTTCACCGGCCTTGGCGGGCTCGCGGTGGTGGTGACGGGCGGCGCCCTGGCGGCGGCGGGCGCGATCGATGCGGCGGTGCTGCCGCTGCTCACGCTGCTTGCGATGGCCGCTTTCCTGCCGGTGTCGGAGATCGCCCAGATCGGCCGCCAGCTCGCGGACACGCTGGGCGCCACGCGCCGGTTCTATGCGCTCGCCCACGAGCCGGTGCCGGTGGCGGACGGTTCCGGCGCGCCGCCGCGCGCCGGCATCGCGTCGCTCACCGTCGACCGCGTGCGCTTCGCCTATCCCGGGCAGAACCGCCCGGCGCTCGCGGACGTCGGCTTGGAGATTCCCCCGGGGAAGACGGTGGCGCTGGTCGGCCCCTCCGGTGCCGGCAAGACCACGACCGCGCATCTGCTGATGCGCTTCTGGGATCCCGACCAGGGGTGCATCGCCCTTAATGGCGTCGACCTCCGGGACTACGGCCTCGACGATCTGCGCCGGCACATCGCGCTGGTGGCGCAGGACACCTATCTCTTCAACGACACGCTCCGCAACAACATCTTGATCGCACGGCCCGACGCGAGCGAGACCGACGTGCTCGCCGCCGTCGAGCACGCCTCGCTGGGCGATCTCGTGGCGACGCTGCCCGAGGGCCTGGACTCGCGAGTCGGCGAGCGCGGCGCGAGGCTCTCCGGTGGTCAGCGCCAGCGCATCGCGATCGCGCGCGCGTTCCTGAAGAACGCGCCGGTGCTGATCCTCGACGAGGCGACCTCGCACCTCGACGCGCTCAACGAGCAAGCGGTGCGCCGCGCCCTCGACCGGCTGAAGGCCGACCGAACCACCATCGTGATCGCGCACCGGCTCTCGACCGTGCGCGACGCCGACCTCATCGTGGTGCTGGACGGCGGCCGTCTGGTCGAGAGCGGCACTCACGAGGCGTTGCTGGGTAAGGGCGGCCTCTACGCCCAGTTGGTATCGCGCCAGCTCGCGGCGGCCTACGCGCCGGCGGCGCAGTAGCGGAGCCGCGCCGTCGGTTTTGCTTTCGCGGCGCCCGTGCTACATGAGCGCATGATTTCCGACGACCTCGTGCGTCCATTCGAGATCGATCCGTTTCACCTGCGTGGCCGCCTCGTGCGCCTGGGGCCGGTGCTCGACCGCATCATCGGGCAGCACGACTATCCGCCGGCGGTGGGCGCGCTCCTCGGCGAGGCGCTCGCGCTCGCGGTGGCGCTCGCGAGCACGCTCAAGTACGACGGCGTCTTCACCCTGCAGACCAAGGGCGACGGGCCGATCCGGCTGCTCGTGGCCGACGTCACCACCAAGGGCGCCGTGCGCGGCTACGCGCAATACGACGCCGGGAAGCTCGCGCAGGCCACCATGACCGGCGCCGTCTCGGTGCCGCGTCTCCTGGGCGCGGGATACCTCGCCTTTACCGTGGACCAGGGCGAGGAGACCGAGCGCTACCAGGGCATCGTGGCGCTCGAGGGCGCGACGCTCGCCGAGTGCATCCACCACTATTTCCGCCAGTCCGAGCAGATCGCGGCCGGCATCAAGGTGGCGGTCGACCGCGGCAGCGATGGCGCCTGGCGCGCGGGCTCGCTCCTCATCCAGAAGCTGCCCGATGGCGAGCGCGCGGAATTCCTGGGCACTCGGGAAGAGCGCGAGGACGGCTGGCGCCGCGCGCTGATCCTGATGGGCTCGGTCACGTCGGCGGAGCTCACCGACCCCGCGCTCTCGCCGGAGGACCTGCTTTATCGCCTCTTCCACGAGGATGGCGTGCGCGTGTTCCGGACCCACGGGGTGCGCGCGGAATGCCGCTGCTCGCGCGCGCGCATCGACCGCATACTGCGCTCGCTACCGCTGGCGGAGCGCCAGGGCCTCGGCCAGGCCGACGGGTCCATGACCGTGACTTGCGAATTCTGCAGCGCGAGCTACCGCTTCGAGCGCGACGCCGTGGCGGCGATCGCGGCGGGCTGACCTCCAAGAGGCGAAGCGTGGCGCCATGAATTTGCCCAAAAGGAACCCCAGTCTGGTCGCGTTCTTTCCCGACCGGAGACGATCGATGCGCCTGTCGCTCGCGGGACCGATGGTGTTGGCCCTCGCGGCCTCGCTCGCCGCTTGCGGCAGCGATCCGCCGCCCCGGCAGAACTTCGCCGATCTGCGCTTCACGACCGAGCCGCCCTTGCGTATCGGCGTGGCCGCGATCGCGATCGAGGACGAGTACCGGCCGAATTTCGACCCGCCGCACTTCGAGCAGCGCTTCCCGATTCCGCTGCCGCACGTCGCCGACAATTGGGCGCGCGACCGGCTGCGGCCGGTCGGCACGAGCGGCCGGGCCGTCGCGGTGATCGTCGATGCGAGCGCGGTCGAGATCAACTTGCCGAAGGAGACCGGCATCTCCGCCACCTTCACCAATCAGCAGGACATGCAATATCACGCGCGAGTCGGCATCCGCGTCGAGGCGCGGGACGAGCGCGGCCGAACCATGCGCATGGCGGAAGCGCACGCCGAGCGGTCCATGACCACGGTCGAGGGCACCACCCTCGACGAGCGCGACCGCATGCTCTACCGGATGGAGACCGAGCTGATGGCCGAGCTCGATCGCCAGCTCGAGACCCAGATCCGCAACAACTTCGCGAACCTGGTCGAGTAGCGCCGATCAGACGTTTCCGACCGGGAACGCGGTGGGGTTTCCGATAAAGGCCAAGAACTCGCGCCGCGTGCTGGGGTCGTGGCGGAAGCCGCCGAGCATGTGGCTCGTCACCATGGAGACGCCGGGCTTATGGATGCCGCGCGTGGTCATGCATTGATGCGCGGCCTCGATCACGACGCCCACGCCCCGAGGCTGCAGCACCTCGTTGAGGGTGGTGGCGATCTGCACGGTCATCTTCTCCTGGATCTGCAGGCGGCGCGAATAGACCTCGACCAGCCGGGCGAGCTTGGAGATGCCGACCACCCGGGTCTTCGGCAGATAGGCCACGTGGGCCTTGCCGATGATCGGCGCCATGTGGTGCTCGCAGTGGGACTCGAAGCGGATGTCCTTCAGCACCACCATCTCGTCGTAGCCCTCGGTCTCCTCGAAGGTGCGCTGCAGGAGGTCGACGGGGTCGGTCTCGTAGCCGTTGAAGAACTCCTCGTAGGACCGCACCACGCGGCCCGGCGTCGAGCGCAGGCCCTCGCGGTCGGGATCGTCGCCGGCCCATTCGATGAGCACGCGGACAGCCGCCTCGGCCTCGGCGCGGGACGGCCGCCGCTGGGGCCGGACGTGATTGGTCTTGCGAAGGGGAACCGGCTTCGACGCCATGACACGAAAACTCCTGCTGCGGAAACGGGGCGCGCTCGGCGCCGATATCTCAATTGAGGCGGATCGCCTGGTGCGGGCTGTCCAGCGAGAAGGCCGGGATCGCCACGGCGAAACTCTCGCCCGCCTTGGTCTCCATCTCATAGCTGCCGACCATGATCCCCGAGGGCGTGGGCAGCGGCGTGCCGCTCGTGTACTCGAAGGCCTCGCCGGGCTTCAGGATCGGCTGCTCGCCCACGACCCCCGCGCCCTTCACTTCCTGCATGCGGCCAAGCGCGTCGGTGATCCGCCAGTGCCGGCGGCGCAACTGCACCGTCTCGGGTCCGTGGTTTTCGATCCGCACGTGATAGGCCCAGACGTAATGGTCCTCCGGCGGCGAGGATTGATCCTCCAGGTAGAACGGCTTGACCACCACCTTGATCGAGCGCGTGGTCGCGGAATAGGCCGTGGCACCGCGCCCGCCGGCGGATGGCTTAGGAGCAGGCACGGCTGTCGCCACCATCGATCATCTCGCTATTTTGGATGAGATATGTGGTGCGTCAAGCGTTCGGGGCAACGGGTCTCATTCGGCCGGCGCGGCCTCGAGGCGCGCTATGCGCGCCGCCCGTTCCTTCCCGACCCGGAACGCGGTCGCGATGGTGAGCGCCAATGCCGCCGCCGACAGCAGGAACACCATCCGCGGCTCGCCGCGATCGATGAAGAAGCCGAGCACGGGCGGCGTCACCGCGGCACCGAGGTCGAGGCCGGAGTAGACGAAGCCGAAGACCTTGCCGGTGGCGCCCGCCGGCGTCGCGCCGCGCACCAGCATGTCCCGCGACGGCGTGGTGCTGCCGGAGGCGAATCCCGCCAACGCTACGGCCGCGATGATCGCGGGATCGGGCAGTTGCACGAACCCCACCAGCAGCGTGATGACGGCAGCACCCAGCAGGCCCGCCGCCACGATCCCCGCGTGCCGAGCCGTGCGGTCGGCCGCGATGCCGCCCGCGAGGATGCCGAGCGAGCCCGCCAGCAGATAGGCGCTGAGCGCCGCGTTGGCGGTGGCGAGCGGCGTGCCGTAGAGCTGATTGAGCGCCGCCGGCATGAAAGTCTGATTGCCCGTCAGCGACACCGACAGCAGGACGAAATAAGCGAAGCAGAGCAGGATCGGCGTCGACGCCAGGAGCGCGAGGCTGCGCGCGCGGAGCGGCGCCGCGACCGCCGCCACCGCAGGGCGCGATATCCGGCCGGAGGCGAGGACGCCACTCTGGCTCGCGAGACAGAGCACGACGCCCAAGCCCATGACGCCCGTGACCGCCAGCGCGCCGCGCCATCCCACGGCGGCTGCAAGGGCGGGCATGATCAGGGGTGCCGCCGCCCATCCGATATTGCCCGCGAGCGTGTGCATGCCATAGGCGCGCGCCATCCGGGATTTGCTCACGGTGTGGCTCAGAATTGAGTAGTCGGCGGGATGGAACACGCTGTTGCCGAAGCCCGCCAGCACCACCAGCGGGACCGCGATCCAGAAACTCGGCATCAGGCTCATGAGCGTGACGCTGATGGCGGCGAGGGCGAGACCGCTCAGCAGCACGCGCCGCGCGCCGAACCGGTCCACCAGGAATCCCGAGGGCGTCTGCGCGAGCCCGGAGGTGGCATAGTAGAACGCGATCAGCAGCCCCGCCTCCTCGAAGCCGATGCCGAGGGACTGCGTGATGAACGGAAACAGCGGCGGCAAGACCAGCTGGTAGAAATGACTGCAGCCGTGCGCCGTCGCCACGAGGGCGATGACTTTGACGTCGCGCCGAGTGCCGTCTGCGGTGATGTCCGTCATGCCGGGGAGTTGCAGGGTAAAATCGCGGCGGCATCATGGTCCCGATGACTCCGCCAGTCCACCTCGGGTGGGGCGGATCAGCCATGCGCGCCCTCTCGCAGGCCGCGGGCGGTGCTCGTTGGGGCCCGCGAAGGCCTAGAGGCTGGCACGGCGCTCGGCGGGGCGGCAGCGCGCGAGCCAGACCAGGCCGCCGGCGATGCCCACCAGCATGGTGAGCAGGCCGAAGAGCACGGGGAGCGCGATGGCGTCTGCGGCGGCAACGCCGACCAGGCCGAACCCCGCCACGAAGGCGCCCTCCCGCACGGGGTCAGGCCACCGCTACGATGCGCGCTGGGTCCGCCCGTCCGACGGCGCACGACCGGAGCTCGCCGCCGGACAAACATCGATCGTACACCGCGTGCACTACTCCCTCGTTGACTGAGGTCCGTTCAGATTAGTGCTTAAGGCGATAGATTCCGAATCGGGCATCCGTATAAACCGGCTCGAGGCCGTTGGCGCCGGCGACGGTAAACGGCTTGGCGTCCGTGAACGCCACGAAATCGAAGCTCTCGAGCCCTTCTCGTTGCGCGGGGTCGAGCGGTGCCCGTCCCGCGACCAAAGCGCGCCACAGCCTCTCCGGAGGCAGGAGCGCGGCAAGGTCCCTGTAGGGCTGCTTGAGCGAGACCGGCTGCTGTGTCGGAAAGGCCATCAGGATCGGGACGAAGGCCTCTCGCTGCGCGATCGCCCAGGTTGGCAGGTGGGCGAGGGGTGTTGCGTCGACGTGTAGCGCGCCGGGCGGAAACGCAACGGCGATCCGGCTGCCCATTGGGACGGTCTCGAAGGCGGCGAGCACCGCGGCGTACTCGCGGTCGCTCGCGTGCCAGCTCGCGGTCACCACGCCGAGCCGCAGGAGGAACAGGGCAAGAGCGCCCGCGAGGAACCGCCGCTCGATGCGCGGCTCCGGTCCCACCCAAGAGGTCGCGGCGACCCCCACCAGGGCCAGTACGAGCGGCAGACGATGGTCGGCGCCCGACCCGGTGAAGAGCTGGCTGGGCAAGGCCAGAAACGCGAGACCGAGCAGCGAGAGAGGAAGCGCCATTCGCGGGTCGAGCCGGATCCAACGGCGCCATGCGCCAACGGCGAAGGCCCCCAGGGCGAGGACAAAGCAGGCGACGTCGAACGGCCGACTGTAGTTGTCGAAGATGCTGAAGAGCAGATCGAGCTTGCGCCAGGGAGATCCGAAATGAGTCGCGCCCGACGCCGCGCCGGCGGAGCCGATCATCAGGATCGCCGCGGGTGGGACGAAGGGCAGTCCGGCGACCAGGAGCTCTCGTGCCCATTGCGTCACGGCCGCTCGATGGCGCCACAGAAGACCGACCTCGTAGCCGAAGATCAGCAGGCCAAGGACACCATAGGCCATCAGATGCGAGAAGTAGGTCGCGAGGCAGAAGACCGCGCTCACGATCATTCGCGTCGCGGCGGAGCGCTCGCGCAACGCGATCCAGGCCGCGAATGCGCACAAGGCAAGCCCGACGCCGAAGAGATAGTTCAGGAAGCCCCAAAGAAAGACCCGGTTGTACAGCAACGAGAACGCGAGGCAGGGCCAGAGCGTCCAGCGGCCGGCGAGCACGCGATGCAACGCGGCGACGCCGCCGGCCAGGAGCAGAAACGTCGCTAGCACGAATAGCTTCCCCGCGGAGACCAGCGGGATCACGCGGCTCAGCATCGGGACGATCGCATCCATCGCCAGGTTCGGCAGGGGATGCCAATCGGTCGCGTAATAGGTCTGCAGCGTCGGAGAATCGGGCAGGTGCGCGAGCAGGTACATGCGCGCGAGGTGGTCGGGGTAATCCACCAGCGGCAGGATCGTGCTGAGCGAGACCGGTATCGCCGCGAGCACGAAGAGCGCTGAAAAAACCAGCGCCGGACGGGGCAGACCCGTCGCCGACAGTCCCTGGTGCAATGACGTGGTTCCCCTGGGCCCGCGCATGATACGCGGCGAGAGTCGGGCCCGCTAGTCCGCGGATTGCGGGCTCCCGGCCAAGGCCAGGGAGCGGCGGCGCCAGTCGCGAAACTCGATCAGCTTCCACCCCAGCAGCGCCGGCACCGCCAGCAGAACCTCCCGGGCGCGCTTCAGTAGCGAGAGAGCCAGTCCGATCTCCGGACCGAGGCCGAAGAGCGCGCCGAGCGCGACATAGCTGCCCTCCTGCACACCGACGGCGGCGGGCACCGCGAAGGCCACGCTCCGGAGCGCGAGGGCGAGGCTCTCTAGGATCAGCACCTCGCGCAAGCCCAGGGGCGCGTCGAGCAGCCAGAGCGCGAGCCAGGCCTCGCCCGCGCCAGCGACCCAGCCGAGACAGTGCCAGAGGAAGCTGCCGACGACCGCGCGCGGCCGGCGATAGATCGCCTGCACCTCGCTGTGCAGTCCCACGAGTTCGGGCAGCCGCGCCCAAGGTGCATGGGCGGCGAGCCGGTGCGGCAGGCGCTCGAGCCAATGCAGGAGCCCGCTCCGCTGCACCATCAGAAAGGCGAGCGCCGTCAGCACGGCGACGCCCAAGCCGGCCGCGGACCAGAGCGCCAGTGCGTCGTTGCGTCCGTCCAATACGAGGAGCGCGAGGCCCAGCGCGGTGAACGCGAGCTGGCTCAGGAACTCGAGGGTAAGATCGACGACCGTCGCGGCGCCGGCGGTGCCGGTGCCGACGCCGTGCAGGGTCATCGCGCGGATCGCCAGCAGCTCGCCGCCGATCGGCACCAGCTCGCTGACGCTGGAGCGCAGAAACCGCGCCCAGATCATCAGCATCACCCCGCGCCGCGGCGCGGGCGCGATGAGCGCGCGCCATGCCAGGCCGCACACGGTGATCGGCAGCGCATTGAAGAGCGTGATGGCGAGCACGCCGGCGACGCCGGTCGCCAGCACGGCGGAGATCACGAGACCGGCGCCGGCCCAAATGACCAGGGCCGCGCTGAGCGCGAGGCCCGCCAGGAGCATCGCCAGGGCGCCGAGTCTCATGCGGGAACGCCGAGCGCGGCGTCCGCCGAGGCCGTGGCGGACCGGGGCGCAAGGGCGCCGAACGTAGTGAGGACCGCGCCCGATGCCGCCAGGGCCTCTCGCACCGAGACGTCGAGCAGCGCCGCCAACTCCGCTTCCGGCCGATAGGCGTCCGGCAGGGTGTCGACCGCGGCCCAACGGCGCGTCGCCGGATGGACGTAGAGCTCCGTGACGCCGTCGGGTAGTGCCCGGAGCAGCGCGCGCATGCGCGCGGCATCGACGTGTCCGCTGTCTGCGATGCCGAGGATTGTGTCGTTGAACAGGATGCCGGCACGGGCGAGCCGTCGCTTCATTGCGGGGGCTCGGTCGCGCAGCGGAAAGGCGGCAAGCCAGTCTCGCAGGCGCCGGCCCGCGCCCACGGCGTGCCGCGCGGCGGGCTCGTCCGGCACGCGAACCGCGGTGATGCCGAACTCGCGCGCGAGCCGCACGAGGATCGCCTGCACCTTCGGATGCAGGTGGAAATGATGGTGGCCGTCGACGTGGTCGAGGTGGAGCCCCGTCGCCCGAAACGCCGCGAGTTGCGCCCGGATCTCGGCCTCCGCCTGCGCCTGCGCGCGGCTGCTGAGATAGATCCGCGCGCCGAGCCGGATGGGATCGCTCGCGAACCGTCCGTCGGCGCCGACCAAATCCGGGATTCGGTCGGGCGGCAGAGCCGGCCGGCCGTCGACCAGGACGAGATGCAGCCCGACGGCGAGACGCGGCAAGCGCCCTGCGCGCTCGACCGCATCGGCGGCGGCGGGCGCCGTCACCATCAGGCTCGCGGATGTCAGAATCCCCTCGCGGTGGCCGAACTCGACCGCTTCGTTCACGGGGACCGCCAGGCCAAAGTCATCGGCGGTTACGATCAGTCGCTTCGGCACTACTCCTCGCCTCGGGCTTGGCCGTCACGGGTCGCGCGCGGGCGAAGACGCCGCGGACAGCTCCCATGCGCTGAAAATGAAGCAGGCAACGCACGCATCGTGTTGGCGCCGCCCACGAAAATCACTGGACTTGGACGATCCTTCCCGGCCGCACTCTCGCACGGCCGCCGCCACTTGCAAAGACTTTGTGTCCTCCCTCGATTGAATAAACTGTCGGTTTCTGACGCAGATGTTAGTGTTCGACGGCCCTGTCGAGGTGTAGGCAAATATCCACCAGCCGCCCTCTTGGACTTATCGGCCGTGACGGACTTCATGCGCAAGGTGCTCGTCGTGGAAGACGATCGGGAGACCGCCGATCAGATGGCGGCTTGCCTCGCGGATGGCGGGTACGCCGTCGATCTCGCGGCCGACGGCAACGAGGCGCTCGAGCGCGGCCGCAGCGGCGCCTATGCGGTGATCACGGTCGATCGCCTGTTGCCGGGGCTCGACGGACTGGAGGTGGTGCAGCGGCTCAGGACCACCGGCGTGACTACGCCCGCGCTCATCATCAGCGCGCTCGGCGAGGTGGACGACCGCGTGCGCGGACTGCGCGCGGGTGGCGACGACTATCTGGTGAAGCCTTTCGCGCTCGCGGAGATGCTGGCGCGGGTCGACGCGCTGGCGCGACGCAGCGGCACCGTCGTCAAGGAGACCGTGCTCCGAGTGGCCGATCTCGAGATGGATTTATTGACCCGGCGAGTCAGGCGTGGCAGTGCCGAGCTGGATCTCCTGCCTCGCGAGTTCCAGCTGCTCGAGTACTTCATGCGCAACGAGGGTCGCGTGGTCTCGCGCGCGATGCTGCTGGCCAATGTCTGGGACGTGCACTTCGATCCCATGACCAATATCGTCGACGTCTACGTCGGCCGGCTGCGTCGCAAGATCGACGCCGGTGATGCTCCGCCGTTGATCCACACCGTGCGTGGCGTGGGATTCTGCCTGCGTGCTGCTCAGTAAGACGCTTCGCTCCTCGACCTTCCGGCTGGCGATCCTCTACGTCTGCCTGTTCGGCGCATCGGTCGCGGGGTTGTTCGGCTACGTCTATTGGTCGACCACGAAATACGTCAAGCAGCGCTACGACAACATGATCATGGCGGACCGCCGCGAGCTGCTCGACACTTTCGCACGCCTGGGGCGCGACGGCCTCGCGCGTGAGCTCGAGGTGCATCACGCGAGCACGCCCGGGGATGGCGACGTCTATTTGTTGGCCGATGCGGACTATGCTCCGATCGCCGGCAACCTGAAGGATTGGCCCGCCGCCGGTCGCGAGGGCGACGGCTGGATCGAATTCTCGCCACCCGACTGGCGGCCGGGCGCCAAGCACCGGCCGCTGCTGCGCGCGCTCAGCACCACCCTGCCGGACGGCAGCCACCTACTCTCCGGCGAGGACGTCGACGACATGGCGGCCTTCGCCCGCTCGATCAATCGCGGGCTCGCGCTCGGCGTGATTCTGTTGTGCATTCTGGCGGCGGCGGCGGGCATCTCGGTGACCCGGCGCACGGTGGCCCGCATCGAGGCGGTGAACGCGACCAGCCGCGCCGTCATGGCGAGCGGCCTCGGCAAGCGCATCCCGCTTCGCGGCACCAAGGACGAGTGGGACCAGCTCGCGCAGAACCTGAATTCGATGCTCGAGCGCATCGAGGAACTCGTGCGCGGCATCAAGGAAGTCTCGGACAACGTCGCGCACGACTTGCGCACGCCCCTGATGCGGATGCGCGGCCGGCTCGAGGTGGCGCTGCGCGCGCGGCGCAGCGGCGAGGCCGACGAGGCGCTCATCGCGCGCACGGTCGCCGAACTCGACGAGGTCCTGAAGACGTTCACGTCGCTGCTGCGCATCTCGGCGGTGGAGGCGCGCGAGCGGACCGTGGGCTTCGGCCCGGTCGATCTCGGCAAGCTCGCGGCGGAGGTCGCGGATCTGTTCGACGCCGCCGCAGAGGAGCGCGGCATCCACCTCCGTTGCTCCACCGCCGCCGTGCCGCCGGTGCTGGGTGATCGCGACCTGCTCTTCGAGGCGCTCTCGAACCTGATCGACAATGCGCTGAAGCACGGCCACGGCGACGTGGACGTCAGCGTCGAGCCGGACACCGGCGCCGTGCGGCTCCGGGTGCGCGACCACGGGCCCGGGATACCCAGCGCCGAGCGCAAGCGCGTGCTTCAGCGCTTCTACCGCCTCGAGCGGAGCCGCACCACGCCGGGCAACGGCTTGGGCCTCAGCCTGGTCCAGGCGGTGGTCCAGCTCCATGGCGTGGAGCTCGCACTCGTGGACGCGACGCCGGGCCTCGCCGTCGAGCTCAAATTCCCGGCGCTTGCCGCGGCGGGCGCGAAGCCGGGCATCCGGTCCGACGCGGGCGTTCCCTCCTTGAACGCAGGGCGGGCGTCAGCTTAAATGCCGGTGGGACGCGGGTGTAGCTCAATGGTAGAGCAGAAGCTTCCCAAGCTTACGACGAGGGTTCGATTCCCTTCACCCGCTCCAACCCTCACGCGATATGCGCCGACCACGTCGCTCAACTGCCGGCAAGGCGGTCCTGGGTAAGCCCGCGCTGACCGAGGGCTTTGAGCGCGCGTTCACCGCATTTCACGATATGAAATCAGACTTCATAATATAGATTGTGCAGGCCGCCGTTTCGTGCGATCAGGCGTGCTGTGCTTCAGCCGGAGTCTCGGGAGGTGGCGAGCGATATGGCGGCGAACAATGCGCTGAACGGCGGGCAAGTGATCGTGGACTATCTGATCCGCGAGAAGGTGCCCTATGTCTTCGGGCTCTGCGGCCACGGCAATATCAGCTTTATCGACGCCCTTCACGAGCGCTCGCGCGACATCAAGACGATCTCCGTCCACCACGAATCCGTCGCCGGGTTCATGGCGGACGTTTACTACCGCATCACGGGCCAAGCGACCGCGACCTTCACCTCCTGCGGACCGGGCTCGGCGAACATGCCGATCTGCCTCGCGAACGCGTTCTTCGATTCGGTGCCGTTCCTCGCGGTAACCGGCAACGTGCCGACAGGCCAGTTCAATCGCGGCGCCTTCCAGGAGACCTACCGGCACTACCAGGCGGATTTTCCCTCGACCGTGCGCGCCTACTGCAAGCGCGTGTTCCAGCCGACCCGCGGCGACATGGTGCCGCTCGCAGTGCGGCAGGCCTGGAAGACCATGGTGACGGGCCGGCCCGGTCCCGTGGTGCTCGACGTGCCCTTCGACATCTTCAAGGAGGCCGCGGCGACGGAGACGCCGAAGCCGGAGGCGTGGAGCGCCAACATCTCCTGCCGTTGCGGCGCCGATCCCGAGGGTGTCGCGAAAACCGTCGACATGCTGCTCGCGGCGAGGCGGCCGGTGATCCTGGTGGGGCAGGGGGTGAAATACGGCGGTGCTGCCGCCGACCTGCTTCGCCTCGCCGAGCGCCTGCAGATACCCGTCGCCTGCTCCGCGAGCGGCATGGGCGCCATCCCCAGCGATCATCCGCTGGCACTCGGCCTCGTCGCACGGAACGGCCACTATCAGGCAAACCACGCCGCGCGCCAGGCAGATGTGCTTCTGGCGCTCGGCGTGCGCTTCGACGACCGCACCTCGAGCTCCTGGCTGCCCGGTTACTCCTTCACGATCCCGCCGACGCAGCTCATTCATGTCGACATCGATCCCGACGAGATCGCGCGCAATTACCCGGTGGCTCTCGGCCTCATGGCGGATGTGCGGACGTTCCTGCGCCAGCTGCTGACGGAGCTTGAGCAGCGCAAGACGACGACCGGGGCGCCCGCGCGCAAGGCGTGGCTCGACGATATCGCGGGCTATCGCAAGGCCTGGGATGCCTTCGTAGCCCCTGGTTTCCAGGTCGATACCTCGCCGATCCATCCGCAGCGCGCGGCGCACGAGATCGACAAGGCGCTGCCCGAGGATGCGATCCTCGTCAGCGACATCGGCATCCATCACAACTGGCTGCTGCAGTATTGCAAGCCGAAGCGGCCGGACTCGCTGGTGGGCTCCATGGGATTCGGGCCCATGGGATTCGGTGTCGCCGGCGTGCTGGGCGCGAAGCTGGCGGCGCCCGATCGCCCCTGCGTCTCCGTCTGCGGCGACGGCGCCTTCTTCATGCATGCGAGCGTGTTGGGCACCGCCGTCGAGTACGAAATCCCCGTCGTCTGGGTGGTCTGGAACAACTACGCTTACGCCTCGATCCGCGGCCTGCAGCGCGGCTACCTCGAGGGGCGCGAGCTCGCCACCGATTTCCGCCATCCCGAGACCGGCAAGCCCTACAACCCCGACTTCGCCGCCATGGCGCGCGCGGCGGGCATCGAGGGTGTCAGCGTCGACCGCGCCGCCGACCTCGCCGACGCCGTGCGCGCAGGCATCGCCACCGGTCGCCCCTACCTGATCGACGCCAACATTGGCGCGGACCTCAACCCCGGCGGCGCCGGGGTGTGGGAGCTACCCGGCCTGGGCCGGAGCCAGCCTGCCTTTGGCGACCGTTATCGCGCCTCGTGATCGCGGAATCGATCGTTCCGATGAGCCGCCTGGGTGTCCCCGGTCAGTCGCGCGACGGCCATCCGGTGCCAATGCATCTCGCGGACGCAGATGTAGAGGCCGCTGGCGATGACCAGGGCGACGCCGACGACCAGGCTGAGATCAGGCAGGTCACCCCAGATGGCGTAACCGAGGATTACGGCCCAGATGATTTGGGTGTAGTTGAAGGGTGCGATCACCGCGGCGGGGGCGCAGCTGAGGGACTGCGTCGACAAATACTGGCCGGTGCCGCCGAGCAGGCCGATCGCGAAGATGATGAGCGTTGCCTGCCAGGTCGGCGTTATCCAGGCGAGCGGCAGCGCCACGGCCAGCATCAGCGCGGCGAAGACGTGCATATAGCAGGTGATCGCGGCCGCTGTTTCGGTGCGGCTCAATTGCCGCACGCTGAGCGCGCCGAAGGCGGAACAAAGCGCGCTGCCGATGCCGAACAGGGTGCCGAGCTGCAGGAACTGACCGTTGGGCCGGGTCATGAACAGCACGCCGACGAACCCCACGATGACCGCGCTCCAACGATGGATGCCGACGCGCTCGCCCAGCAGGGGCACCGACAAGGCCGTCATGAAGATCGGCGCAAGGAACGACAGCGAGACGGCCTCGGCGAGCGGCAGGAACTTGAGGGAAAGGAAGCTCAGGATGAAGGCGCCGCACCAGAGGGCGGCGCGGACACAGTGTCTCGCGGGTCTGAGCGTGCGCAGCGCCGCCGCGCCGCCGGCGCCTCGCACGACGAAGAGTACCGGCACGAAGCCGAACAGGCACCGCAGGAACGTGAGTTCGACGGCTGGATAGGCGTCCGAGAGCCACTTCAATCCGACGTTCAGCAGCGCGCCAAGGACGACGGAGACGCACGTATAGGCGATTGCGCGCCGGATGTCCTCGCGCGGGCGGACAAAGCCGGTCGGTGCCGTCGATTGAATGGACATCGGCTGCCCACGCTTGCCCCAAGCCCGCGCAGTCTAGCCGACCACGCTCGCCGCGAAACCTGGGAGATCGCGGGATCGAGCCATGCCTAAGACGACGATCGCCAGGCACAATGCCGGAAGCCATCCGCCGGTTGAGAGCGGCCGCGGCGGCAATATCCAGTCTCTCGAGCGCGCTTTTGACCTCCTCGAGGAGGTCGCCCGCAAGCGCGACGGCATCACGCTCTCCGAGCTCAGCAAGCGGGTGGCGCTCCACAACAGCACGGCTTTCCACCTGCTCAAGACAATGGTCGTGCTCGGCTACATCGAGCAATCTCGGGACTCGAAGCGCTATCGGATCGGTCGGCGGCTGTTCACGCTGGCTGCGGCGGCGCTCGACGAGATCGAGCTGGTGAACCTCGCCACCCCCGTGCTCGAGAGCCTCACACGCGCGACCGGCGAATGCGCGCACTTCGCGATCCGCTCGGGCGACGACATCGTGGTGCTCGCGAAGACCGCGGGCACCGGCATGTTCCAGATGGTGGATCGCGCCGGCGTGGTGCGGCCCGCGCACTGCACGGCGCTCGGCAAGGTGCTGCTGGCGGCGCTGACGCCGGTGCAGGTCGAGCGCTATCTCGTGAGCCACGAGCTTCGCCGCTTCACGGCCAAGACCATCGTCGAGCGCGCCACGCTGCACCGCGAGCTCAAGGACGTGCGCCGGACCGGCATCGGCTTCGACGACGGCGAATTCGACGCCGAGGCGCGGTGTGTCGCCGTGCCGGTGCGCGACTTCACGGGCCAGGTCGCGGGCGCCATCGGGCTCTCCGGCCCGATCTGGCGGCTCTCGATCCAGGCGCTCCAGGAGAAGGCGCAGCAGGTGCGCGAGGCCGCGAGCGACCTCTCTCGCGAGCTCGGCTTCGACCCGACATCCTCGGTCCCGAAGACCGCCGGCGCGAAGGGCTGAGTGCGCATCCAGAAGCAAGCCCTTCCAACCGTTGAGTGATTACGGGGCGCCACCGAGCGCGGCTTTTCCGCAATCCCCGTCAAATTGCCCGCGTCGGGATGCCGAGGGTAATCATTAGTAAAGGTGTCGCAGCGATACTTCCGCGTGCTGGGGCCGGTCCCGGTGTACGGAGTTCGGAGTGCGGGCGGTCATGAGCGACCCCTTAGAGAGCAGAACGACGGCGATTTCCGACGACGAGGCGGCGGCACTGCGCGGCACCGTGCGCAAGCGCGTCCTCTGGGCCGCCGAGCTCACGCACGGCGCCAGGCGGTTCGACTGCGTCGTGGTCGATCTGTCGCTGGGTGGTGCCCGCATCCATCTGGCGCAGCCGTTGGCAAAGGGCGAGCTGGTGACGCTCGTGCTCGACCGTCTCGGCGCGCTCCGTGCCGAGGTCGCGTGGCAAGAAGAGCAGTCGATCGGACTGAGTTTCGTCGACGATGCCAAGTCGATTGCCGCCATGATCGGCAACCGGCTGCCGCTGCAAGTGAAGACCCCCACCGCCAAGTCGGCCTAAGTCTCCCGCCTCTATCGCCGATTTCCGCAGCGCAGCGACTCGGAGTCGCTTCGGCGCCTTGTCGGGGTTCGACCGATCTGCCATGATTCTCGGCAAATAACGGGCAGGTCGAGCCGGCAACGCGTGGCCGGTAATCGAGAATAAGCACTAAATCGAGGGGGGAACTACTCATGTGGAACCAAGTTTACAACCCGCTTGGCAGCGAGTTCTTGTCGACGCTCGCGGCGGCGATTCCGGTGGTGACACTGCTTGTCCTGCTCGCCTCGGGCAAGGTGAAGGCGCACTTAGCGGCGGTGATCGCGCTCCTGGCGGCGATCCTGGTGGCGACCGTAATATTCACAATGCCCACGGGCATGGCGATCCGCGCCGGCATTCTCGGTGTCGTGATCGGATTTTTCCCGATCGGCTGGATCGTCCTCAACGTCATCTTCCTCTATCAGCTGACCAAGGAGACCGGCGCCTTCGAGACCCTGCAGCAGACGATCGGCAGCGTGACGCCGGACCGGCGTCTGCAACTGCTGCTGATCGCCTTCTGCTTCGGCGCCTTCTTCGAGGGTGCCTCGGGCTTCGGCACGCCGGTCGCAGTCACCGCCGCGATACTGATCGGGCTCGGCTTCTCGCCGCTCGCGGCCTCCGGTCTTTCTCTGATCGCTAACACCGCGCCGGTTGCCTATGGTGCGCTGGGCACGCCGATCGCCGGTCTTGCCAGCGTCACCGGGATCGATCCCGGCCTCTTGGGTGCGATGGTCGGCCGGCAGTTGCCATTCTTCTCGCTGATCGTGCCGTTCTGGCTGATCTGGGCCTTCGCGGGCTGGCGCGGCATGACCGCGATCTGGCCTGCGATCCTGGTCTGCGGCGTCTCCTTCGCGATCCCGCAATTCCTGATCTCGAACTTCGTCAATCCCTGGATCGTGGACATCGGCGCGTCCCTGATCTCGATGGCGTGCCTGATCGGCTTCCTCAAGGTCTGGCATCCCGCCGAGCTCTGGACCTCGCCGGCGCTGCGGCACCACGACGACTCCGCCGGCACCATGCCGGCGCGCTCGCCAACGCCCGCGCGGGAACCGACCACCCGCGAGGTCTGGATGTCGATCCTGCCGTGGATCATCGTCTGCGCGGTGCTGCTGGTCTGGGGCACAAACTGGTTCAAGGGAGCGGTGAACCCGTACTCGACCTGGAGCTATGCGGTGCCGGACCTCGACAAGCTCATCAACAAGATGCCGCCCGTGGTCGCGAAGCCGACGCCGGAAGGTGCGGTGTTCGCCTTCACCTGGCTCTCCTACACGGGCTCGGGCATGCTGATCGCCGCGATCATCGCCGGCTTCATCATGGGCTTCTCGCCCGCGCGGCTGGTCGCGGTCTATGGCCGAACCCTCCGCATCTGCGCGGTATCGCTGATCACCATTTCGGCGATGCTGGGCATCGGCACGCTGACGCGGCTCTCGGGTCTCGATGCGACGCTCGGCCTCGCCTTCGCCCACGCCGGCGTGCTCTATCCCTTCTTCGGTACGCTGCTCGGCTGGCTCGGCGTGGCGCTCACCGGCTCCGACACGGCCTCCAACGTGCTGTTCGGCAACCTTCAGAAGATCACCTCCGAGCAGCTGGGCCTGTCGCCGATCCTGATGGGCGCCGCCAATTCATCGGGCGGCGTCATGGGCAAGATGATCGACGCGCAATCGATCGTGGTGGCCTCGACGGCGACCAATTGGTTCGGCCACGAGGGCTCGATCCTGCGCTACGTCTTCTTCCACTCGATCGCGCTCGCCTGCCTCGTGGGCATCCTGGTGATGCTGCAGGCCTACGTCTTCACGGGGATGATCGTCACGGCCGGCTAGCGGAGGGCGGTCAGGCCGCCTCGACCCTCAGCGTCATCCCCTCGGTGCCGACCACGCGCACGGCGCGGCCGGCCTCGAGGTCGGGTCCCTTGATCTGCCAGAGCGTGTCGCCGATGAAGGCGCGGCCCTGGCCGTGGGCGATCGGCTCCGAGAGCACGAGGGTGCGCCCCATGTGCTGGGCCGCGCGGTCGTTGATCAGCTCCTGCTGAATCCCGCGGTCGCGCGCGTGCTCGCGGATGCGTGCCCGGATGACCCAGGCCGGCACCAACAGAAGCATCGCGAGCGCGCCGAACGCGACGTACTGAGTCGCGGGCTCGAGGCCGGGCATGAGCCATGCCACAACGCCGACGACGATCGCGGCGACGCCGAACCAGATCAGGACGAAGGTCTGGGTGATTGTCTCGACGGCGGCAAGGGCGAGCCCAAGCGCCAGCCACATCCAGTAGGTCATCCGGGCCTCCTCAGCTTGGTGCCTGGCCCCATGGTCCCTTGGCGACGGCATCGCCGTCGGCTCGGGCGACCGAGCCCGTACTCATGCCGGGCGCCGCAGCCTCGACGGCCGCCGCCGCCGGCCCGGGCGCCACCGGCGCAGCACCCGGGCGGCCGCCGAACACCTGCTTCACGATCTCGCCGACGCCGCCCAAGGTGCCCGCGATACCCGCGAGGTCGGTCGGCAGGATCAACAGCTTCTGGTTCGTGGAGTGCGCGAAGGCCTGCAGTGCCTCGACGTATTTCTGGCCGAGGAAATAATTGAGCGCGCTCGACGAGCCCGCGGCCACCGCCTCGGAGACGAGCTTGGTCGCGGTCGCCTCCGCCTGCGCGAGCCGCTCGCGCGCCTCGGCCTCGAGCTTCGCCGCCTCGAGCTTGCCTTGGGCGATGCGGATCTGGCTCTCCTTGGCGGCATCCGCCTCGAGGATCTGGGCGCGCTTGTCGCGCTCCGCCTTGAGCTGGCGCGCCATCGCCTGGACGATGTCGTCGGGCGGCTTGATGTCGCGGATCTCGATGCGGGTCGCCCGCGCGCCCCAGGACGCGGTCGCCGCGTCGGCCGCCTGCAGCAGGCGCGCGTTGATCGTGTCGCGCTTCGAAAGGATCTCGTCGAGTTCCATGGAGCCCATGACGTTGCGCAGCGTGGTCATCGCCAGCGTCTCGATTGCGCGCGGCAGGTTCACCACCTCATAGGTCGCCTTGACGGGATCGAGCACCTGGAAGAACAGCACGCCGTTCGCGGAGATCGCCGCGTTGTCCCGGGTGATCACGGATTGCTCGGGAATGTCCAGCACGGTCTCGCGCATGCTGACCCGGGCGCGCACGCCGTCGACGAAGGGGATCAGCAGGTTGAAGCCCGGCGCCAGCGTCTTGTAGTAGCGGCCGAGCCGCTCCACCACGAAGGTGTAGCCTTGCGGCACGGTGCGCACGCTGAGTGCCACGACGACGATGCCGAGCAGCGCGAAGATGAGCGCGACCATCGCAGGTCCGGCGAAAGACATGGTGACCTCCCTGACCGCCGGGTCCCAATTCCCGGGCAAGCGGCTCTAACATAGGCGGCGGAATCCGCCATTCCAACCATCGGTGGAACTCGCGCAAAAAATATCGGCACACCCCTGGCGGAATCGCCAGTCGATTCCCACCTCGACTAAATCCCTGATGCCTGAGGCGGAAGCCAGCTGGTTAACCGGCTGCGCGGTTAACCCGCGGCGACGTCGCCCTCCCGCCGCCAATCCGCGAAAGCCGCGAGCGGACCCGGCGTCACGCCGCGGCCGACGATCTTGCTGCTGCCGGTCCGCAGATTCGGCTTTTCCACCACGGAAAATCCCGCAGCCGCGAAGGCCCGTTGTACCTCCACCGGCACGCCGTTCTCGCACTCGATGCCCGGCGCTTGCTTCGCGATATCCTTCGGCTTCGTGCCCGGCACCAGCGACCAGCGCGGCGCCGCCACTGCCTCGCCCGGCGCCTCGCCGAAATCGAGAATCCGCGTCAGCACCTGCAGATTGACTTGCGGCTGGTTGTCGCCGCCGGGGGAACCGCCGATCCATCGAAGGCCGCTCTCGTCGGATGCCATGAAGGTGTGCAGCGTGTGCATGGTGCGCCGGCCCGGCGCCAGGTGATTGGCGCGTCTCGCGTCGAGGAAGAACGCGATCATGCGGTTGTTCATGAGCACGCCAGTCTCCTCGCCGACCACGCCGGAGCCCAGCTCGGCGTAGACGCTCTGGATCATCGCGACACCATTGCCGTTGCCGTCCATCACCGACAGTGTCGTGGTATTGTCGGCGGGCGCCGCGAACTCGAAGCGCGGCAGTCCCAAGTCTTCGGCGCGCCCCGCGAGAATCGCTTCCGCCTGCGCCCGCGCGTCCGGTCCGTCGCGCAGGATCGCGAGCCGCTCGTCGAAGGCGCGGCGGAGCGCGCGGGCAGCGGCGATCGAGAACGCCGAGCGGCTCATCCGCTTCGGCTCGGGTGCCAGCTGTTCCAGGAGTGCGAGCGCGCGCAGCAGCACCACGCCTTGGGTGATCGGTGGCTGGCTCGCGACCTCGAGGCCGCGATAACGCGCGGTCAGCGCCGGTAGCACCTCGGCCTTGATCGCGGTGAGGTCGTCCTCGGCCAGGAACCCGCCGGCTTTCTGAACGGCGTTCGCGATGTCGCGCGCGATCGAGCCTTCATAGAAGGCGCGCGGACCCTTCTCCGCGATGGTCGCAAGCGTGCGGGCAAGCGCCGGCTGCCGGAATGTCTCTCCCTCCTTGATGGCGATGCCGTGGGGCGCGAACACGGCCTTCCAGCCCGGCAGCTTCGCGTAGTCGTCGACGTGTTTCCCCGCCGCTCCGGCGACGCGCCAGCCGGCAGGAAATCCGTCGCGGGCGAGCGCGATGGCGGGCGCCAGCAGTTCCGCGAGCGGCTTCGTCGCCCAACGATCGTGCAACGCCTGCCAACCCGCGACCAGCCCCGGTCCTTGCACCGCGAGCCCGCCGGACTCCGGCACGAAATCGTGCCCCAGCGCCTTGTAGGCTTCTATGCTGGCACGCTTGGGCGCGGCGCCGGTGGCGTTGACCGCCAGCACGGGCTCGCCGCCGCGCTTCACCAGCGCCAAGAGATCGCCGCCGATGCTGTTGGCGTTCGGCAGCATCACCGCCAGCACGGCCGAACCCGCGATCGCGGCATCCACCACATTGCCGCCGGTATTGAGGCATGCCATCGCCGCCTCGGCCGCCTCGCGCGTCCCCGCCGCCGATGCGGCGCGTGCTCCGTGCGCCTGCTCGAACCCGCCAAACCGCTTGCCCACCATCTGCCGCCTCCGCCACCGAGGGCCGAAAGCCTAAAACATATTTCGTCGTCACGAAATTGGTGCGTCCTTCGACACGTTCGCTCCCGTTGGGAGCGAACGCGCTCAGGATGAGGCGCTTTCCTTCGGCTCTCTCTTGGTGGAAGACTCCAATC
>DATFRA010000040.1:0-4166 GCA_035263705.1 Allostellaceae bacterium | reverse complement strand
GTTCGCGTCTCGCGCCTCGGCAACGGCATGCGCGTCGTCACCGACAGCATGGAGAGCATCGAGACCGCCTCGATCGGCGTCTGGGTCGGCGTCGGCACGCGCCACGAGCCCGCGGAGGTCAACGGCGTCGCCCACATGCTCGAGCATATGGCCTTCAAGGGCACAGAGCGGCGCTCGTCGCTGGCGATCGCCAAGGAGATCGAGGCGGTGGGCGGTCACGTCAACGCCTATACCTCGCGCGAGCAGACCGCCTACTACGCGAAGGTGCTGGCGGGCGACGTGCCGCTGGCGCTCGACATCCTCGCCGACATCCTGCAGCACTCGGTCTTCGATCCCGCCGAGCTCGAGCGCGAGCGGCAGGTGATCCTGCAGGAGATCGGCCAGGCCGAGGACACGCCGGACGACATCGTGTTCGACTATTTCCAGGAATGCGCCTTCCCCGACCAGGGCATGGGCCGGCCGGTGCTGGGCCGCGCCGAGATCATCCGCCGGCTCGACCGCGGCACCATCGCGGGCTACATGCACCGGCATTATGGCGCGGGCCGCATGGTGCTGGTGGCCGCCGGCAAGGTGGACCACGACCAGGTGGTCTCGCTCGCCGAGCGGCGCTTCACGGCGCTGCCGGAACTGGCGGACACGCGCGCCGACGCGCCGCGCTACAAGGGTGGCGACTTGAGAAAAGTGCGCGACCTCGAGCAGGTGCATGTCGTTCTGGGCTTTCCCGGCGTCGCCTTCGGCGATCCCGATTACCACGCGCTCTCGGTGCTCTCGGCGGCGTTCGGCGGCGGCATGTCCTCGCGGCTCTTCCAGGAGATCCGCGAGAAGCGCGGCCTCGTCTACTCGATCTATTCCTTCGTCCACGCCTATAGCGACAGCGGCCTGTTCGGCATCTACGCCGGTACCGGCGAAGCGGAGGTGGCGGAGCTGGTGCCGGCGCTCTGCGAGGAGGTGCGCCGGATGCCCGAGGGGCTCGACGCCGAGGAGATCGAGCGCGCCCGCGCGCAGCTCAAGGCGGGGCTGCTGATGGGCCTCGAGAGCACCTCGGGCCGCGCCGAGCAACAGGCGCATCACATGCTGCTCTTCGGCCGTCCGTTCGACGCCCGAGAGATCGTCGAGAAGATCGACGCCGTCGATGCCGCCGCGGTGATCCGCGCCGCGCGCCGGATCGGCCCGGGCCCGCTCACCCTGACCGCGCTCGGGCCCATCGACCGGCTCGAGGATTATCGCCGGGTCATGAGCCGGCTCGCGGCTTGATGGCCGCCCGGGGGAAGGGAGTCCCGATGGCGACCGAGATACTGCGCCTGCCGCGCCTGTGGGTGGGCTCGCCGCCGGCGCTCAGGCTCTGGAGCGAGCGCGTGGTGCTGCGCCCGGCCGAGCGCACCGACTTCGACGCCTGGGCCGGGGTGCGCTCGGAATCGCGGCGGTTCCTCACGCCCTGGGAGCCCTCCTGGACCTCGGACGCGCTCTCTCGCGGCGCCTTCCGGAGGCGGCTCGCGCGCTACGCCGCCGACTGGCGCCAAGACCAGGGCTACAGCCTCTTCGTGTTCAGGCGCGAGGACAACCAGCTCATGGGCGGCATTGGCTTGACCAACGTGCGCCGCGGCGTCGCCGAGACGGCGAGCCTCGGCTACTGGATGGGCGAGCGCTACGCCGGTCGCGGCTACATGAAGGAGGCGTTGCGGCTCATGCTCGCCTTCGCCTTCGACCGCCTGCAGCTGCACCGGATCGAGGCCGCCTGCCTCCCCAACAACACCACGAGCCGCCACCTCCTCACCCGCTGCGGCTTCCGCGAGGAAGGCTACGCCCGCAAATACCTCTGCATCGACGGCAAATGGCAGGACCACGTGCTGTTCGGATTGCTGCGAGAGGAGTGGACGGGGAGGTAGTACCTGCCAATGGACAGGAGCCGCTCTGAGCGACGCGACCGGACATCATAAGGAAAGGAAACGCCATGAGCGCATACGTCGTCGTGCAGGAGGACATCAAGGACGAGGCGACCTTCGCCGAGTATCGCAAGGAGGTGATGCCCACCGTCGCGGCCCATGGCGGCAAGTTCATCGTGCGCGGCGGCAAGTTCACGGTGCTCGAGGGCGCGTGGCCGATGCCGCGGCTGGCGATCCTTGAATTCCCCTCACGGCAGGCTGCCGAGGGCTGGTACCGCTCGCCGGAGTACCAGAAAATTCTTCCGCTCCGGCTCAAGAGCGGCACCGGCAATCTCGTCATCGTCGACGGCGTCTAGACTGGAAGGGCCGATCGCGGGCGACTCATGAGGCGTCTTTCGCTCATTGCGCTCGGCGCGATTTGTGCTACGGCGACCCTCGCGCCTCGGCCCGCGGATGCCGCTCAGGCCTGCGACCAATGGGTCGGGCGATACGTCACACTCACCGGTACCGTCCATTGGCGCAATTTCGATCCGGACAAGTTTGAATACAGCATCGTGCTTCAAGGCGCCTGCGCCAGCTTGGTCAACATTTACGGCTCAGGCGCCTTGCCTTGTCCCAATAGCCGCAGCATCACCGTCATCGGCCTGTTGGAAGAGGCGTCAGAGGACGCAATCCTTCTTGCTGGCGAGTATGTCATCTTCGATCCCGAGCGCGTGGAGTGCCGCTAAGGGCAACGGTCAAAGGCCCCCAGCGGCACCGTGCCAGGGCGGGCCGGTGGCGGCGTGGAGCGCGCCGCTATCTGGGTCGAGGCTCACCGCTGAGACGCGGGAGAAGGCGTTGAGGCCGGGATCGTCGGCTTGGACCACGACACGGTGGCCGAGGGCGGCGAGGGCGTCGCGCACCACGGGGTCGATCCGGGCGTCGACGTAGGTCTCCTTGCCTTGGCAGTGGACGCGGGGTGCGGCGATCGCATCGGCGAGCGGCAGCTTGAAGTCGCGCCAGTGGATGAGCGCGTGCAGCACGCCGGTGGTGATGCGATAACCGCCGGCGCCAGCGGCGGCGAAGACGGCACGGCCGTGCTCGAGCGCCAGCAGCACGGGCACGGCGAAGATCGGCATCTTGCCGGGCGCGATCGAGTTGGGCCTGCCTGGTCGCGGGTCGAAATTCCCCATGCCGTTGTTGAGGATGATGCCGGTGCCGGGCACCGCCACCAGCGAGCCGAAGCTCGCGGAGACGCTGGTGCAGAGCGCGGCCATGTTGCCCTCGCGGTCCGCCGAGACCATCTGCGTGGTGCCCGCGAGCTTCGGCGGCCAAGGCTCGTCCGCGAGGCGCTCCGCGAGATCGGGATCCTCGGTGATGCCGGGATCGATCGCCGCGACCGGCCGCGCGAGCGCGCGCTCGGGTCCGAGCATTCCCGCGCGCCGGGCGCCGAGCGCGGGGTCCGAGAGCGCTGCGGCAGGACCGTCGCCGACAAAATCGGGATCGCCGTAATGCGCGATGTTGTCGACGAAGGCGGCCGCCAGCGCCTCCGTCATCAGGTGCCGGAATTCCAGTGCGTCCGGCCGCAAAGCCGCGAGATCGAAATGCTCGAGGATATTGAGCGCCTCGTAGCCCACGGGATCGCAGCAGGTGATGTAGTCGAGGCCGCGATAGCGCCGCGGCGTCTCGCGCAGGATGCGCGGACGATAGCGTGCGAGGTCCTCGCGCGAGAGGATGCCGCCGCCGGCTTGGACCGCGTCCGCGATGGCGTTCGCGACCGGCCCCGAATAGAAGCCGGCGGCGCCTTCCTCGGAGATGCGGGTCAGCGTCGCCGCGAGCTCGTCCATCGGCAGCCGTTCGCCCGCCTCGATCTGCCCGGGCGCACGCGGCAGCCGGCCACCGGGTAGGAACGCCGCCGAGAGCGCTGGCATCTCGCGGATCGCCTCGAGATTCTCCGCGAGCTTGAGGACCAGGGACCACGAGACCTCCAGCCCCGCCTTCGCGAGCGCGATCGCGGGTTGCAGCACCGCGGCCCAAGGCAATTTCCCGAGCTTGCGCTGCGTCCAGTAGAGCCCGGCCACCGCGCCGGGCACGCCCACCGCGAGCGGACCGCGCTCGGCCTTGAGCCCCTTGGTGTAGGGCGTCTCGTAGTATTTGAGGCCCTTCGCCTCGTCGATCTCGAACATATCCGGGCGCGCCGCGCCGGGCGCGCGCAGATAGTGATCGACCGAGATCAGCTCGCGACGCTGCGCGACATAGGCCGACATCCGCCCGTAGCCGCCGATCCCGCACATGGCGGGCTCG
>DATFRA010000039.1:0-7644 GCA_035263705.1 Allostellaceae bacterium | reverse complement strand
TTCGACGCGCGTCGAGCGAGCGCTCCGCGAGCGCAACGAGGCGCTGGAGACCGCGGGTCGGCTCAAGAGCGAGTTCATCGCCAACGTCTCCTACGAGCTGCGCACGCCCTTGAACGCCATCATCGGCTTCGCCGAGATCCTTGCGAACCAGTATTTCGGCGAGCTCAACCCGCGCCAACTCGACTACAGCCGCGGCATCCTCGACAGCTCGCATCGCCTCATGTCGCTGATCAACGACATCCTAGACCTCGCCACCATCGAGGCCGGCTACATGACGCTGGAGACGCAGGAGATAGACATTCACGCGATGATGTCGGGCGTCCTGGCGCTCTCGCGCGAGCGCGCGCGGAACAAGAACCTCGCGCTCAACTTCGACTGCCCGACCGACATCGGCACGCTCGTGGGCGACGAGCGGCGCCTCCGGCAGGCGCTCTTCAACCTGATCTCGAACGCGATCAACTTCACGCCGGGCGGCGGCAGCGTCACGCTCAGCGCGCGGCGTACCGACGGCGAGGTCGCGCTCGCGGTGATCGACACCGGCGTCGGCGTGCCCCAGGAGGATCAGGCGCGCATATTCGAGAAGTTCGAGCGCGGCAGCCCTCTCGCGCGCCAGTCCGGACCCGGCCTCGGCCTGTCTTTGGTCAAGAGTTTCATCGAATTGCACGGCGGCCGGGTCGTGCTCACCTCAAGCCCCGGCAGTGGTACCACCGTCACCTGCTATCTCTCCTCCAGGCTCGGCCAGCCGGCGGCGGCCCAGCCCCAGGCTGTCTCTACGGTAAAATGAGGCACTCCGGCGAGCGGCATCGACGCGCCGCCTTCGCCTAGCGGCGGGCTGCGATCAGTCGGGCTCGGCTCAGTATCAACATATCACCGGGCCCGTGGACGGCCGCGAAGAGCAGGCCCGCAAGAAAGATGAAGTGATCGACGAAGAATCCGAATTCGGCCTGACTGCCGCTCCAATACGCGGGACCGTGGAAGGCGAAGCCGAGGAAGAGGACGTAGGTCGCCGCTGCGAGGGCAGCCTCGGTGAAGAAGGCGCCCGTCAAGAAGCAGAGCACCAGCGCGAGTTCGAAGAAAGCGGCGACCCAGGCGAGGAACAGCGCGGCGGGAAAGCCGGCCGCGGTGATATAGGACGCCGTGTCCCCGATGCCTGAGAACTTGAACATCATCGCCATCGCGAAGACGGCGGCGAAAATAAGCCGCGCCACCAGGATGGCGACGCGGGCCAAGGTTGGGGATGGCGAACTCATGGGCTTGCTCCGGTTGACTTATGTAGCTCATCGCAGCCTTGAAACAATGCGGGCACAATCCACTAGCTCCGCCCCGGCACGCCTTTCGTAGTCGAGTACTCGAAATGCAGCGCCTCGCCCGGGTGCACCAGCGGATAGATCGCGTGCGCGGCCTGCGCGGCTTCCGCGAAGCCCGACAGGATGAGCTTGAGCTTGGCCGGATATGTCGCGATATCGCCGATCGCGAAGATGCCGGACGCCGAGGTGGCGCAGGTCGCGGGCTCGACGGTGATGTGATTGCGGTCGAGGTTGAGGCCCCACTCCGCGATCGCGCCCAGGTTCATCGACAGGCCGAAAAACGGCAGCAGGCAGTCCGTCTCGATCGCGCGGGTCTTGCCGTCGAGGTCCGCCACCACCACGCGGCGCACCTTTCCGTCCTCACCCTCGAACCCATGCAGTTGATAGGGGATGACCAGCTCGATACTGCCGCTCTTCGCGAGCGCCTCCAGGCGCGCCGCCGATTCGGGCGCGGCGCGGAACTTCGTGCGCCGGTGCACCACCATCACGCGTTCGGCGACCTCGGAAAGCGAGATCGCCCAGTCCACCGCCGAGTCGCCGCCGCCCGCGATCACCACCCGCTTGCCGCGGAAATCCTCGCGCCGCTTCACGAGGTAGAAGACGCTCTTGCCCTCGTAGGCCTCGATGCCCGGGAGCGGCGGCCGGTTCGGGCCGAAGGCGCCGACGCCCGCCGCTACGATCACGGCCCTCGCAGCGACGGAAATGCCGGCGGCCGTGGTGAGGCGAAAGCCGCCGTCAACCCGCGCCAATCCCGTCACCGGGGCCCCCAGGTGGTAGACCGGATGAAACGGCGCCGCCTGCTCCGCGAGCCGCTCCACCAGCGCAAGCGCCTCGATCTTGGGATAGCCGGGCACGTCGTAGATCGGCTTCTCTGGATAGAGCGCGGTGCACTGCCCGCCGGGCATGTCGAGCGCATCGAACACGTGGCAGCGCATCTTGAGCATGCCACACTCGAACACCGCGAACAGCCCGACCGGTCCCGCGCCGACGATCGCCACGTCGGTCTCTGTCATTTGCCCGATTCCCTACACAAAGCGCGCCGCAGAATGACCGCAAGGCCATGCCGGCGCAACCCCGCCGGGGTTGCGACATCCCTCCGGAACGGACTAAAAGGGCGGCGTGATCACCGCACCTGCCGACGCTGCGCTCTCCCTGGATCTTGCCACGGAATCCGCGACCACCGCACTCGCCGCGCGCATCGCCCGCTTGGCGAAAGCGGGCGACGTGATCGCGTTGCGCGGCGAGCTCGGCAGCGGCAAGACCAGCCTCGCCCGCGGCTTCATCCGCGCCCTCGGCAGTGGCGACGAGGAGGTGCCGAGCCCGACCTTTACCCTCGTCGAGATTTACGAGTTCCCAGATGACGCGCCCGCCGTCTGGCATTTCGATCTCTATCGTCTGGCTAAGAGCGAGGACGTCTATGAGCTCGGCTTCGAGGAGGCGCTCGGCGGCGCGATTCTGCTGATCGAATGGCCGGAGCGGTTGGGATCCCTCCTGCCGCGCGAGCGACTCGATGTCGAGCTCTTCGTGGGCTCGTCGCCGGGATCTCGCCGCGTCCGTCTCCGCGGGGGCGCAGGCTGGAAACGGCGGCTTGCAGGCTTGGCTGAGCGATGACCGAGCGCACCGAGCTCATTCACGGCTTTCTCGCACGAGCGGGCTGGGGCGATGTGCCGCGCCGGCCCCTCGCCGGTGACGCATCCTTCCGGCGCTATGACCGGCTCGAGGCGCCGGGACGCCGGGCCGTCCTGATGGATGCGCCGCCGCCTCATGAGGACGTGCGCCCTTTCCTTACCGTCGCCCGCCTGCTGCGAAAGCTCGATCTGAGCGCGCCGGAGATCCTGGCCGAGGATATCGAGGCGGGCCTCCTGCTCCTGGAGGATTTCGGCGACCGCACCTATACGCGGCTCTTGGCGGACGGCGGGGACGAGGCCACCCTCTATCGCCTGGCGGTCGACGTGCTGATCGCGCTGCACAAGCGTTTTGAACCGGCGCTCGGCGCAGGCGTCCCGCTCTATGACGAGACTCGTCTCTTGAACGAGGCGGCGCTGCTGGTGGACTGGTACATGCCCGCTGTCTCGGGGAGCTCGACGCCGCCGGACCTGCGCGCGGAGTATCTCGCGATGTGGCGCGCGCTGCTGCCGCTTGCGAGCGCCGTTCCCGCGACCTTGGTGCTGCGCGACTATCACGTCGACAACCTGATGCTGCTCGACGGCCGCACCGGGCTTGCGGCCTGTGGCCTGCTCGACTTCCAGGACGCGGTAATCGGCTCGCCCGCTTACGACCTGGTCTCGCTCCTCGAGGATGCACGGCGCGATGTCTCATCCGCCCTCGTGCGCGGCCTAACCGAGCATTATCTGGCGGCCTTCCCCGCGGTCGATCGCGCAGCCTTCACGTGCGCCGCGGCGGTGCTGGCGGCGCAGCGCAATTGCAAGATCCTCGGCATCTTCACGCGCCTCTGCGTGCGCGACGGAAAGCCGCAGTATCTCGTGCATACGCCGCGGCTCTGGCGACTGGTCTATCGAGACGTGAGCCATCCCGCGCTCGCGCCGGTCCGGCACTGGCTCGATCGGCACATTCCCGCTGACCTGAGGGTGACGCCGCCGCAGGGGGCAAAGCCGTGATCGCCGTCGAGACCAGCATGGTGCTGGCGGCGGGGCTCGGCAAGCGACTCCGTCCGATCACCGACGAGAAGCCGAAGGCGCTGGTGACCGTGCAGGCACGCACTCTCGTGGACCGCGCGCTCGACCACCTCGAATCCGTCGGCGTCAAGCGCGCGGTTGTCAACACGCACCACAAGGCCGAGATGGTCGTGCGGCATCTGGCGGATCGCAAGACGCCGGCCATCACGATCTCGCACGAGCCTCTACTGCTCGACACTGGCGGCGGCATCGCGAACGCGTTGCCGCATCTCGGCGAGCCGTTCTTCGCCGTGAACAGCGACGCGGTCTGGCTCAATGGGCGCGTGCCGGCGCTGACGCGCCTCGCGGAAGTCTTCGATCCCGACCGGCACGATTGCGTGCTCTTGATGCAGGAGACCGTACCGGCTGTCGGCTATGCCGGGCGCGGCGACTTCTCGCTCGATCAGGTGGGCATGCCGCGGCGGCGCGGCGAGACGGAGGTCGTGCCGTTCCTGTTCGCGGGAATCCAGCTCCTGAGCCATCGCTTGTTCGCGGGCGAGCCCGTGGCGCCCTACTCGATGAACCGGCTCTGGGACAAGGCGATCGCGCAAGGCCGCATCATCGCCATCGTGCACGACGGCACCTGGTACGACGTCGGCACGGTCGCGGGCCTGGCCGCGACGGAGTCCCGCCTCGGCGAGCTGTGGTTCCCGCGATGACAGAGGCGCGCGCCTCCGTCGTCACCATCGAAGCGCATCTCCCGTTCCTAGACACGCTCGCCGAGCGGCTTCGCGCCATGGCGGGCGACGACCCGTTGGCGCTTTCGCGCATGACGGTGCTGCTGCCGACCCGCCGCGCCTGCCGCTCCCTCGCCGAGGCATTTCTGCGCGCGGGCAACGGCGAACCCCTCCTGCTGCCGCGCCTCAAGCCCGTGGGCGACCTCGACCTCGCCGAGCTCGCGTTCCTGCCCGACGAGGCCGATGCAGAAGGGCTCGACCTGCCGCCCGCGATTCCCGAACTCGATCGCCAGCTGCAATTAGCGGCCCGCATCCAGACCTGGGACTCCGATATTCCGGCGGGACAGGCCGCGATGCTCGCGCGGGCGCTCGCGCGCTTTCTCGACGAGGCGCAGACCGAAGGTGCGGCCTTCGAGCAGCTCGCGGCGCTGGTCCCAGAAGACTACGCGACGCATTGGCAGGATGTTCTGAAATTCCTCCGCATCGTCACCGAGCATTGGCCGGGCATCCTGACCGAGCGCGGCGCGCTCGATCCGGCCGACCGGCGCAATCGCCTGCTCGCGGCACAAGCGGCGCGCTGGAAGGCCAGTCCGCCCTCCGATCCCGTGATCGCCGCAGGCTTGACCGGCGGCATCCCCGCGGTGGCGGCGCTGATGGAAGTCGTGGCGCGCCTGCCTACCGGCACGGTGGTGCTGCCGGGCCTGGACCGCACGGCATCGCCCGAGGGCGGGGACGCGATCCGCGGCGACCCCGGGCATCCCCAGCACCTGATGACGCGCTTTCTCGATCGGCTCGAGATCCAGCCCGCCACCGTCGAGGCGTGGCAGTCGAAGGCCATGGCGGCGGGACCGCCCGAGCGCATGGCGCTCATCGGCGACGCGCTCTTGCCGGCGCGCCTGACGGAGCAGTGGCGCCAGTCTCGCTCCTATGCACCCGCGGCGACCGAGGGACTCCGGCAGCTCGACTGTGCCGGGCCGCAGGAGGAGGCGCAGGTGATCGCGCTGCTCCTGCGCCATCATCTCGAGCGCCGCGACGGCTCAACGGCTGCGCTGGTGACGCCGGATCGGGCACTCGCCCGGCGCGTCGCGGCGGAGCTCCACCGTTGGAACATCGAGATCGACGATTCCGCGGGCGTGCCACTCAACAAGACGCCGCCCGGTGTGTTTCTTCGCCTGGTGCTGGACCTCGTGAGCGAGGCGGCGGCGCCGGTGCCGCTCCTCGCGGCGCTGAAACATCCGCTCGCGGCGGGCGGACTCGCGCCCGAGGACTTTCGCGCCGAGCTCCGCGCCCTCGAGCGCGCCGCGCTCCGCGGCGTGCGGCCCGCGCAGGGGCTCGACGGCATTCTTCAGGCACTGAAGCCAGAGGTCCGGCCGCGGCATGAAAGTTTCGTCGAGCGGCTCCGCCGTCGGCTTGCGCCGTTGGTCACCGCGATGGCGTCCGCCGACCTGTCGCTCGGCGCGCTGGTCGAGGTGCACATCGCGGCGGCGGAAGCGCTGGCGGAGAGCGCGCACCAGCCCGGCGACCGGCGGCTCTGGAGCGGCGATGCCGGCGAGATCGCCAGCACCTTCATGTCCGATCTGCTGGCGGCGGCGGGTAACTTCACCTTGCGCGCGGGCGCGGATTACCCTGCCCTCTTCGAGAGCCTGCTCGCGGAGCTGGTGGTGCGCCCGCGCTTCGGGCGACATCCGCGCCTCTTCATCTGGGGCTTGCTGGAGGCGCGGCTGCAGCGGGCGGATTTGATGATCCTCGGCGGCCTAAACGAGGGCACCTGGCCCGGCGAGCCCGCCGACGATCCCTGGATGTCGCGTCCGATGCGCCGGAGTTTCGGCGTCGCGCCGCCGGAGCGCCGCATCGGCGTCGCCGCCCACGATTTCGTCCAGTGCTGCGGCGCGCCCGAGGTGGTGCTCACGCGCGCCTCACGCGTCGCCGGTACGCCGACGCTGCCCTCCCGCTGGCTCCTTCGCCTGGAGACGGTCCTGCGCGCCGCGGGCCGGGAGGGCGCCTTGATCCATGAGCGCCAGCCCTTGATGTGGCAATGGGCGCTCGACCGCGGCCTGGAGCGCGTCGCCACTGCGGCGCCAGCGCCGCGGCCGCCCATCGGGGCGCGGCCGCGCCGACTCTCGGTCACGGCGATCGAGACCTGGATGCGCGATCCCTACGCGATCTACGCCCGCTACATTCTCCGCCTCAAGGCGCTCGAGCCCTTGGACGCGGAGCCAGAGGCGCGAGAGCGCGGCGTGCTCATTCACCAGGCGCTCGACGAGTTCGTCTCGGCGTTTCCGCGCGCCTTGCCCGCCGATGCCGAAGCGCAGCTGCTGGCGCTCGGCCGCGCGGCATTCGGTCCGCTGCTCTCGCGCCCGGGCATCTGGGCGTTCTGGTGGCCGCGCTTCGAGAGGATCGCGGGCTGGTTCCTGGATCAGGAGCGCGAGCGACGCCACACCCTCGCCGCGCTGGTGAGCGAGACCAACGGCAGCCGGGTCTTCCCGGCGCCTGGCGGCGATTTCGAGCTCAACGCCAAAGCGGACCGCATCGAGCGCCGCGCGGACGGCCTGGTGATCGTCGACTATAAGACCGGTACGGTGCCGCGGGAGTCCGCGGTCAAGCGCGGTCTGGCGCCCCAGCTGCCGCTGGAGGCCGCGATCGCCGAGGCCGGCGGCTTCGCCAATGTGCCGGCCGCCTCGGTCGCCGCGCTCGAATACTGGCGCCTGAGTGGGCTCGCCGTTCCTGGCGAGCTGAAGTGCATTGCCGAGGGCGCCGAGGCGCGCGCCTTGATCGGCACGGCGCTTGCGGGTCTGCAAAATCTGGTCGCGTGGTTCGACGATCCCGCGACGCCCTACCGCGCAGTGCCGGTGGCGCGGAACGCGCCGCGCTATTCCGACTACGAGCATCTCGAGCGCGTCAAGGAATGGCGCGCCACCGAAGTGGTCGACGAGATATGACCGCCTCCGCCGTCGACCTCCTGCAGCGAGACGCCGCCGATCCCAC
>DATFRA010000038.1:0-3498 GCA_035263705.1 Allostellaceae bacterium | reverse complement strand
CGGCGGGATGCGGGGGCGGCCGCCCTGCGGCTCGCGGTTGCGATCCTCGATCGTCTGAATACCGGGCGCGGTCCCGACACGGTGTGGAACATCGGCCACATATCGATGAGACCGGGCGCTGCCAACGTGGTGCCAGACGCGGCGGAGTTCATCATCGAAATCCGCGACGTCGAAGACAAGTTGCTTGATGCGCTCGAGGCCACGATCCACGAGTGCGCGGCTGCAGATGCGTTCGCGACCGGACTGCCCATGACGGTCGAGCGCACCGCAGCTATCCCAGCGACCTCGATGACGCCGAGCGTCGTACATGCCTTCGAGACATCGGCGGAGGCGATGGGAGCCGGCTCCATGCGTCTGGCGAGCGGGGCGGGACACGATGCAATGATGCTCGCACGCCGCGTGCCCGCGGGAATGCTGTTCGTACCGTCGATCGGCGGCCGTAGCCATCACGTGAGCGAGGATACGCGCGCCGAGGACATCATTACGGGCGCGCAGGTTATGGCAGGCGCGGTCGACCTGTTGCTTTCGTCCTAGCTGGGAGCGGGCCATGGCGTCGCTGTGCATCCACAACGCCAAGGTCGTGACCGGCACTATCGCGAGCGGAGGCGTGCTGATCGAAGACGGCCGTATTGCCGCGTGCCTCCACGGCAACGATCGCGCGTCGGCCGATGTCGTCATCGATGCGCGCAGCCGGCTTCTGTTTCCCGGCTTCGTGGATGCCCATGTCCACATGCGCGACCCCGGGCAGCCGCAGAAGGAGGATTTCGGTAGCGGCAGCGCTGCGGCCGCAGTGGGCGGCATTACCACCGTGATGTGCATGCCCAACACGAGGCCGCCGATCGATTCGCAGTCGGGCTTTGATCACGCACGCAAGGCGGGGGAAAGTCGCTCGTTCGTCGACTTTGCGCTTCAGGCCGCTGTGCATCCGTCGAACCAGCAGGCGATGGCGTCGCTTTGGGACGAAGGAGTGGTGTCCTTCGAGACCATGCTCGCCGATGGGCCAGCGGGCGAGGCTTATGTCGATGCCGCGCGGCTCCTGGACATGCTGGCGCAGGCGGCTGCTCTCGGGACTCGCGTCGGCGTGTTTGCTGGAAACCAGCCGGTGATCGACGCGGCGCTTGACCGCCTCCGCAAGGCCGGACGCACGGATTTCCCGGCCTTCGCGGAGAGTAGGCCGGCAATCAGTGAGTCGCTCGGTCTCGTGCAGCTGATTGAGGCGCGCCACGCGACCGGCGCGCACGTGATCGCCCGGCAGGTCTCGACGGCCCGTGGCTTCGAGATCGTCGCGGCGGCGAAAGCGCAGGCACCCGCCAGCGTCCTCATCGAGGTCACGCCGCACCACTTGCACCTCGACGCGACGGCGCTCGCGCAGCTCGGGCCCTTCGCCCAGATGCTTCCCCCACTCCGGAGCAAGGCCGATGTTGCTGCCGCGCAGGCGGCGGCTGCCTCGGGGGTGGTCGATTTTGTTGGCTCGGACCATGCCCCCCACGCGCTCGCCGAGAAGGATACGGCCGATCCGTGGTCGTGCCCGAGCGGGACGCCGGGACTCGACACGCTAGCTCCGGCCGTGCTTGATCTCGCGGCAGGCGGCATCATTGCCTATGCGCAGGTCGCGCTGCTCCTGGCCGAGCGTCCGGCGCAGGCCTTCGGTCTCGGCGACCGCAAGGGCCGCATTGCCGTGGGCCTCGATGCGGACCTCGCCCTCGTCGATCCGGAAGCTACGTTCCGTGTTACGCCGGAAGTGATCCGCTCGCGGGCAGGGCGCTCACCCTTCGAGGGATTGATCCTGCGAGGGCGCCCGGTCTTGACCGTGCTGCGGGGCGAGGTGATTGCCGAAGACGGCAAGATCGCTGTCGATCGACCGCGCGGCCGTTTGCTGCGGCGAGCGCGGGCAAGTTGATCGATGAGGGCGTTGGTGCGCGGCATCCATCACAAGCTCGGGATCGTGCTTCCGGCCAACAACAGCGTGCTCGAACCTGAGCTGTGGCCGCGCCTGCCGGCGAACGCCGCGCTGCATACAGCGCGCATCCTCGTCCGCGGCGATCTGACCCCGCAGACGATCGAGGCGATGGAGGCGCAGATCGGGCGCGCCGTCGATGAACTCGTGGCAACAGGGGTCGATCTCATTGTCTACGCCGACATGGTCACGACCTTCATCATGCGGGACGGCTGGAACCGCGAACGTTCGAGCGAGATCGAGCGCTCAACCGGACTGCCGTGCATTTCCGCCTGGACTGCCATGGAGCGCGCACTTTCCGCAATCGGCGCGCGGCGAATCGGGGTCGGCGGTCCTTATCCCGCCACCATCCATGCTCGCGCCGTCGCGTATTTCCGCAAGGTGGGCTTCGATGTGGTCGCCGATGCGACCCTCGACGTGCTGTCGGTTCGCGCGGTTCCAGAGGTGAGCCGTGAGTCGGTGATCGCCCTTGCGGGCTCGATTGCGGGACCGCAGGCGGACGCGATCGTCCTCCTCGCCACGGACCTGCCAACCTTCGATGCGATCGAGGCAATCGAAACCAGTATTGGCCGGCCGGTGCTGAGCTGCAACCAGACGATCCTGTGGGCTATGCTTGTGCACCGCGGCCTTGCCATCGCCGGGCCAGGTCGTCTGTTTGAGCATCAGGGGGCGCGACGGGAAGTCGTCCGATGACAGCCGTTTTCTCGAGATTGATCAGGCCCCGACAACTCTCCCGCCGTGCCGATGCCATGCCGGGCTCGGCCATCCGCGAGATCATGGCGCTTGCCGCCACGCGCGCGGATGTGATCCATCTCGAGGTAGGCGAGCCGGATTTCGGCACCCCGGAGCACATCATCACGGCCGCGTTCGCAGCCGTGCGGGCGGGGGCGACGAAGTACACCGGCAATGCCGGTCGCCCGCAATTGCGCGAGCGGATCGCGGCACGCGTGCGGGAACGCACGCGACAGCCCGTCGTGGCGGACCAGGTCATCGTCACCGTGGGCGCCATCGGGGCGCTCTACACCGCGCTGATGTCGGTGCTCGACGCGGGCGACGAGGTGCTGATCCCCGATCCGGGTTGGCCCAATTACGAAGCGATCGCAGTGCTCGCCGGCGCCCGCCCGGTACGCTACCCGCTCGCCGCGCATAACGGCTTCGTGCCGGATCCCGACGAGATCTCCTCCCGCATCGGAGCACGTACCAAGGCGGTGCTGCTCAACTCGCCCGGGAATCCGACCGGCGCCGTGTTTTCGGCCGAGATCGTCGCCGCCATCGGCGCGCTCGCGGAGCGTACCGGCGTCCACATCGTAAGCGACGAGATCTACGAGGACATCGTGTTCGACGGCCGTCGGCACGTCTCGTTCCTGGATCACACGCCCACCGACCGGGCGTTTGTGATTGGGGGAGCTTCGAAGTCCTATGCGATGACGGGCTGGCGGCTCGGGTGGCTCATTTGCCCGCGGGCCGCCGCGACGCTTGCTTCGAAGCTCCAGGAGCCGGTCGTGTCCTGCGCGCCGTCGCCGTCGCAGGCGGCCGCCGAA
>DATFRA010000037.1:0-2144 GCA_035263705.1 Allostellaceae bacterium | reverse complement strand
CGCGCCATTCTTCCGCATTCCGGGCCTCAGCCGGGGCCAGGTGATCGAAAGCTATCTGGCGTCGCAGTCGATCATGACCTGGAGCACGGATTTTCTCGCCGACGACTGGCGTCACATCAGCGCCGCCGAGGTGATGCATCGCGCGATCAACCGGCTCGAAGCCAAGGGCAAGGGCATCCTGCTGCTGCACGACATCCAGCCCGCGACCGTGGTGGCGCTGCCAGGCCTGTTGCGCGAGCTCAAGCGCCGCGGCTACCGCATCGTCCAGGTGGTGCCGGCGAGCGCGACGCTGCCGAAGACGCCGACCACGCCCGAGCAATGGGTGATGAACGGCACGCGCAACGCGAACGGCGGCGCGCCGCGGGTCGACGTCAGCGCGGTGAACGCCGCGGCGCAGACGCCGACCACGTCGAACATCGGCGCACCGCCATTGGGACCGCAGTTCACACTGGCGCCTCCGGGGACGCACGTCGCCACGACGCCACGGCGCGGGCAGATTCCGCTGCCACCGGTGGCGCGCTGGCCGCACGACCTCGGCCCGCCGACCGCCGTGATCGATGGCGGCACGCCGGCATCGGGCCTGCGCGGCGCACGACATGGCGCGGACGCCGCACCGGCCCAAGTTCCGCTCGATGCGTCAAGCGCGTCGCGCGCCCACGTCGCCCGCGCGATCAAGCCGAAGACGAAGACGCGTCGGGTGAGGACAGCGAATTTCCCGAAGTCGAAAATCCGCTAGTCTAGGATCAGCGCTCGGCCGCCAGGTTCCCCAGGCCGAACCCGCGCCTGCGACGCCTCGGCTGGATGAAGCGCACGCCGATGACGTCGCCCTTGGTCCATGCCATCTGGCATCGGCGGCGAATGGGCCCTGTCGTCGACAGGACGAGAAGAAATTCGCCGAGGTCCAGGCGCTCGACCGAGCCCACCACCGTGATGCTGGCGCCGGTCTGCGAGACGTCATCGACAAGCATCGGCGCCGCCACGAGCCGTCGAGCACCGCGATGCTCGCGCCAATAGCCACAAGCTTGTTGATGCCCACGGCCCACTCCTTGCCCACGGCTTGGGGTTGATACTCGGGCGACGTGCCACCGCGTTGCCTGCGGAGCCTTCAGGTTGTGCTCGCCGAAAAGGACTGCTGCCCGAGCAGGTTGCAACCATCCGACCGTTCCGTCGGGCAGGTTGTGGCGCCGGTTCCTACGACCCGGCCAATGACTGCCACCCGAAACCATGTTGTTTTCGCCTTATGGACGATTTGTAATAAAATTCAGTCTCAAAAATTGTGATAAATGGAATATATTACCAGGAACTTGCGAAGGACACATTTCTGGCATGCATTATCACATCTAAATACCTCTATGAATCAGTAGGTTCCATTTCACACAATGTGAGTGGGAGTATGCGAAATCCTGAGAGGAATCCTTGAGAAGTATGGCCACTCCACTGCCGGTCACCCATCCGACCTACACCGTCATCAAGAAGCGTTCGATCGTCATCGATGGGCAGCGCACCAGCATCAGCCTCGAGGACCGGTTCTGGCACGGCCTGCGCGCCATAGCGTATGCCGAACGGATCAACACGTCGGCCCTGGTCTCGCAGATCAACGCCAAGCGCGGCCAGATCGGGTTGTCATCGGCGGTTCGCCAGTTCGTTTTTTGCCATCTGCTCGAACGATCGCCGCTTGCTCAGGCCGCCGACCGGGCCGCCGCGGGCGGCCACGAGGCGGTCTGACCTCCTCGCCGCGCGAATGCCGCGAACCCGAAGTTCGCATGGCACCGGTTCACCGATAAAGAAAATGCGCGGCACGAATCGAGAGCACGTTCCGATTCCGTAGGAATGGAACGTGCTCTCGAAAAAATCAGACGCACTATTCTGCGGCGGCCGGGGTCTTCGTCTCGTGCGGCTCGGCGGGCCGCGCCTTCACATGCGGGCGTGAGCCTGGCCGCAGCTTCTCGCGGATCGCCTGGAACATCACGTAGAGCGGCGGGATCGCGAAGATTCCGACGAAGGAGGCAAGGATCATTCCGCCGAACACCGGCGTGCCGACGTTGCGCCGCGCGAGCTCGGACGCACCGATGGCGACGACGAGCGGGTAGAGGCCGAGGATGAAGGCGAACGACGTCATCATCACCGGGCGGAAGCGCAGTCGC
>DATFRA010000036.1:0-20584 GCA_035263705.1 Allostellaceae bacterium | reverse complement strand
CCCCGACAACGTCAAGAAAATCTACTACGCGATCGGCAACAGCGCCGTGATCGCCATCTCCGTCACCTTGCTGACCCTGGTGTTCGCCTCGCTCTCGGCCTACACGGTCGCGCGCCTGCGGCTCCGATGGGTCGAGTGGCTGATGAATCTCAACGTGTTCGCCCGCTTCGTGCCGATCATCGTGCTGATGATCCCGCTCTACGTCACCTTCCGGAGCATGGGCCTCTTGAACTCGATCTGGGGTGTGATCATCGCCGAGACCGGGTTCCTTCTGCCCTATGGAATCCTGATCCTGGCGCCCTATTTCTCGACCGTCCCGCGCGAGCTCGACGAGGCCGCGCGCATCGACGGCTGCTCGCGGTTCACGGCGTTCCTGCGGGTGACGCTGCCGCTCTCGACGCCGGCGCTGGCGTCCTACGGCGCGATCGTGTTCATTATTTCCTGGAACGATCTGCTGATCCCGTTGATCCTCAACAACCGCGCGGAGTTCATGACCCTCCCGGTGGTGATCGCGAGCCTGGTCGGAGACGTGCACGTGTTCTTCAATCTCATGATGGCGATCTGCCTCGTCGCGCTGACGCCGTCGGTGATCCTGGTCCTGCTCCTGCGCAAGTTCGTGGTTCAGGGCCTCGCGGTCGGCGGCGTCAAAGGCTGAATCATGTATCAATTCGACAAATCGCGCCTCGATCTTGCCCGCGAGTTCAAGGCGAACCCGTTCGGCGAGCACAGCCCGGATCTGCAGTATTTGCTGAACCTCATGCGACGGCCCGGTTCCGAGCCCTTCCACGTCCTGCTAATAGACCGGGCCGGCGAGCGCTGGACGCTGGCGCTGCTGGAGCCCGGAGGGCGCAACGCGCCCAAGCCCACCAACACGGTTTTCACCGACCTCAAGGAAGCCGAATGGCACGTCTTCAAGCTCCGCTGGGCGACGCTCGCCGGCGAAGAGCTGCCGCTGGAGTGACCATCCCATGAGACGCGTGATGGGCTACTCCGACCGCTGGAGCGTGGCACCCGGCGAGACCATTCGATTCATGGTGAGCTGCCTCGACGGCGACCACTACGAGGCGCAGATCGTGCAACTCAAGCAACCGGACGCCGGCCCGCTCGCCACGCCCTTCGCGCCGACGCCGGTCGCTGCGCCATGCAACGGAACGCATGCCGGCCGGCGCCAGACGATCCCGATCGGCTCCCTCGCCGTCGCGCCCGCGCATCCCGCGCTCGCGATCACCGGCAGCTTCACCATCGCCACCTATATCTGGCCGACGACGCCGGCGAAGGGCCGGCAGGCCATCGTGGGTACATGGTCAGAGACGACACAGAGCGGATACGGCGTCGAGATCGACGCCGCCGGCGCGCTCTGCGTGCGCATTGGCGCGGGGTCTGGCCGTGTCGCCGTTCTCTCGACCCGCGCGCCCTTGAGCATGCGCCGGTGGTATCTCGCCGCCGCCGTTTTCGACGCCGAGCGCGGCACGCTCACGCTCTCTCAGGAGCCGCTGACTTCGCATGATTTTCATCCGGAGAGCGCGGTCAACGCGACCGCTGCGGTCGCGGTTCGGCCGTCGGGCGTGCCTCAGCCGATGACCTTCGCGGCCTGGAGCAACGGTCCGGCAAACGGACCTTCATCCTGGAGCGGCCTCGGCTTCGCCTGTCATTTCAACGGCCGCATCGACCGACCGCGGATCGCTCGCGGCGCGCTCGACCGCGCGGCCATCGCAGAGTTGATGAGGCCGACCGTCGCCGCGCCTCTCGTCGATCGGGTGGTCGGCGCCTGGGATTTCAGCCGCGACATTCCGACCGAGACCATCCGCGACATCGGTCCGTGGCGCCTCGAGGGCACGGTCGTGAACCTGCCGACGCGCGCGGTACCCGGCCACAATTGGACCGGTGCCGAGCACTGCTGGACGCGCGCTCCCGAGCAATACGGCGCCATCCATTTTCACGACGACGATCTCGTGGACGCCTGCTGGGAGCCCGATTTCGAGTTCAGGGTGCCGGCCGATCTGCGCTCCGGCGTCTACGCCGCGAAGCTCAGCACTGAAGGCTTCGACTACTGGTGCCCGTTCTTCGTGCGGCCGCCCCGTGGCAAGGCGAGCTCGACGGTGGCGTTCCTCGCGTCGACCGCGACCTACACCGTCTATCTCAACAACCGCGGCCGCTATCACTCGCTGGTCACCGAGCGCTACCACGGGCGCGTCATGATGATGGACGCGATCGACACCATGCTTCTCGAGCATTGGGAGATGGGATCCTCGACCTATGACCGACATACCGACGGCAGCGGCGTCGCCTATTCGAGCCGCCAACGTCCCTTGCAGAATTTCCGGCCCACAGGCCGTCACTGGAACTTCAATCTCGATCTCTTCATCATCGATTGGCTGGAGAAGCTCGGCGGCGACTACGACGTCATCACCGAGGAGGACCTGCATCGCGAAGGTCTTGATCTGCTCAAGCCCTATCGCGTCGTGCTGACGGGTTGTCATCCCGAATACGACAGCGCCGACATGCTGGACGCTCTCGAGGCCTACCTGAGGCGCGGCGGCCGATTCATGTACATGGGCGGCAACGGCTTCTACTGGAAGATCGCGCATCATCCGACGCGCCGCGGCGTGATCGAGGTGCGCCGCGCCGAGGGCGGCGTGCGCGCCTGGGATGCGGAGCCCGGCGAGTCCTATCATGCCTTCGACGGCCAGTACGGCGGCCTCTGGCGCCGCAACGGCCGTGCGCCGCAGCGCCTCGCCGGCATCGGCTTCATCAGCCAGGGCTTCGATCACTGCAGTTACTACCGGCGCACGGCCGCGGCCGCGGACCCGCGCGTCGCCTGGGCCTTCGCGGGCGTCGAGGGCGAACTCATCGGCAATTTCGGCGTGCTCCAGGGCGGCGCCGCCGGGCTCGAGATCGACGCCGCCGATCCGCGCCTCGGCACGCCCGCCCACGCGCTGGTGCTCGCGAAGAGCGAGAACCACTCCAACACCTACGAACTCGTCGCCGAGGAGGTGCTGACGCCACATGGCGCCAGCGACGCCACGATCAATCCTGACATCCACGCCGACATCACCTTCTTCGAAACGCCCGGGGGCGGCGCGGTGTTCTCGACGGGCTCGATCGCCTATCCAGGCTCCCTCGGCTGGAACCGGTTCGACAACAATCTGTTCCGCCTCACCACCAACGTCCTCAACCGCTTCAAGGACCCGACACCGTTCACGATGCCGGAGTGAAGAGCGGCGACGGATCGGGCGTCACCCGCGCGAGCTTCTCCGGATCGAGCTTGACGCCGAGCCCCGGCACCTGCGGGATCTCGAGATTGCCGTCGGCGTCGAACCGGAATGGCGTCTCGGTGATGCCGTCGACATAGGCGCTGCCGCCGATGAACTCCACGAGGTCGACACCCGGCAATGCCGCCGCGAGCTGCAGGTCCGCGGCAATGCCGAGCGCGGTGTTCCAGCCGTGGCCGATGTACTTTACGCCGAAGTCTTGTGCCATCCAGGCGATGCGGCGCTGCTCGCTGATGCCGCCGACCTTGGTCACGTCGGGCTGCACGATGTCGAGGGCGCCGCGGCTGAGCCACGGCAGGAACGATTGCCGGCGCGTCAGCACCTCGCCGCCCGCGATCGGCACGGGGCTCACGCGGCGCAGATGACAGAAATCGTCAATCGCGTCGGGCCTGAGCGCCTCCTCGAACCAACCGACGTCATACTCCTTCAACATCTCCGCCGTCCGCATCGCCCATTTGAGACCATGCGGCCAGTAGGCGTCGCTGGCACCGGCGTCGACGAAGAGCTGCGCTGCGTCGCCCGCGGCCTCGCGCGCCGCGCGCACGATCGCCTCGTCGAGTTTGGGATCGAGGGCGCGACCGAACGGACCCCAGCCGATCTTGAAGGCGCGGAAGCCACGCGCGCGATACTCGGCCACCACCTCGCGCATGCGGTCCGGCATCCCCATCAGCAGCGAGCAATAAGGTCGCACGCGACTGCGATAGACGCCGCCGAGCAGACGGCCCACGGGCTGGCCCGTGACCTTGCCAAGGATGTCCCAGAGCGCGATGTCGATGCCGCTGATGACGTGGGTCAGCGTGCCGCCGCGGCCCATCCAGAACGTGTTCTGATGCAGCTTCTCGCTGACGCGCTCGGGCTCGAGCGCGTTCTCGCCGCGGAACAGCGGCTCCAGCACCTGGAGTCCGGCTTGCACCAATCGGCCGTCGGTGAACACGCTGCCATGGCCGATGATGCCGGCATCCGTGTGCACAGCGATCAGCGCGTGGATCGAATCCTCCCGTTTGATCTCGGCGGACCAGCCGCCCTTCGGGCTCTCGCCCAGGAGCGGCACCGCGTTGATCGATCGGATCTTAACTGTGGTCATGATCGCCTCGTCCTCCGTCTCGGGAACGATACCTCGGCCGCGAAGCCAGAGTCGACGCAAGACGCCCGCCGGGTCATGCTCACCGGACAATGCGGGATCGGAGGGTGCGCGCCATGAAGATCGACGCGGTCGATTTCTTCTATCTGTCGATGCCCGAAGTCACGCTCGAGGGCGACGGCAGCCAGGACGCGCTCCTGGTGCGCATCGCGAGCGGCGGCCATGTCGGCTGGGGCGAATGCGAGGCCTCGCCCCTCACCTCGATCGCAGCGGCGATCTGCCCGCGTTCCCACGGCGCTTGCCAGGCGGTGCTGGATTCCGTTCTCGGCCAGAGGCTGGACGATATCGCCGATATCCCGCGGATAGCGCGACTGGTTGGCCGCAACAGCCTCGACCTCCTGCAGGCGGACCACACGTGGTCCGGCATTGAGATCGCGCTCTGGGACCTGCTTGGTCGCCGATTGAGCGAGCCGGTCTATCGCTTGCTCAGCGCACCGAGCGCGTTTCCAAAGCTGCCCTATGCCTCGCTCCTCTTCGGCGACACTCCGGCGGCGACGCTGGCGAAGGGTCGCGCCATGCGCGCACGCAACTTCCGGGCGGTGAAGTTCGGCTGGGGACCGTTCGGCCAATCATCCGCCTCCGAAGATCGCGATCAACTCGCGGCCGCCCGCGAGGGGTTGGGACCCGACGGCATCATGCTGATCGACGCCGGCGCGATCTGGGTCGACGATCTCGAGGCCGCGCGCCGGCGTCTCGCGGCGCTCGAGGAGTTTCGCGCGCACTGGCTCGAGGAGCCGTTCGTGAGCGGCGCGCTCGATGCCTACCACGCCCTCTCGCGCGAGGCTTGCTCCGTCCGCCTCGCCGCCGGCGAAGGGAGCCACAATCCATTCATGGCGCGACACCTGATCGACCACGGCGCCGTGGGCTTCATCCAGATCGATACTGGCCGCATCGGCGGCATCGGCCCCGCCCGGGAGATCGCGGACTACGCCGTGAAACGCGGCGTCACCTTCGTGAACCACACCTTCACGTCGCACCTCGCGCTCTCGGCCTCGATGCAGCCCTACGCGGGCTTGGAAAGCCACGAGCTCTGCGAATTCCCGGCGGAGCCGAAGGCGCTCGCCTTCGAGATCACCAGCAATCACCTCATGCCCGGGAGCGACGGCTCGCTGCGTCTCGCCGATGCGCCCGGCCTCGGCATGACCGTCGATCCCCGCACGATCGCGCGCTATCTCGTCGACGTCGAGATCAGAGCGAAGGGGAAGACCCTCTATCGCACGCCGAGCGTAATGCGGTGATCAACTGGCCGGGTGCACGGCCTGCATGTTATCGTGCGGCACCGCACCTTCTCAGCGAGCGCTGCCTCCTCGACGAGGCGCCAGAACGAACACATACGGGAGAGGAGACTGGCATGCGCAAACCGCTTTATTTCGTATTCACTCTTGCCCTGGCAGGCGCGCTCGTCGCGCCGGCGCTGGCACAGCAGGCCGAATACACACCGAGTGTCGCTAACTGCGGCGATCCTTCCTACGAGAACGCGGTCAAGAACGGCATCAATCTTGGTTCTAACGACAACCCGCCCGAGTTCTACCAGGACGCCAACAAGCAGCCGGCCGGTATCGACTGGGAGATCAACAAAGCGGTGCTCGACGTCCTGGGCATCAAGAAGTTCGAGATCGTCTGGATGCCCTGGGAATCGGTGATTCCCTCGTTGTTGTCGAAGCGGATCGACGTGATCGCGGCCGACATCCACGTCAACCCAGAGCGCGTGAAGGTCATCAGCTTCTCCGGTCCGGCCTGGTGGTATGGGCCCGTCGTGGTCGTGCAGAAAGGCAATCCGCTGAAGATTGCGACCTATGACAATCTGAAGGGCAAGAAGGTCGGCGCCATCTCCGGCAGCGCGGCCGATCTCTATCTGCGCCGCGTCGGTGTGGAGACCACCCCGTTCAAGCAGGAAGTCGATGAGTTGCAGAGCCTGAACCAGGGCCGTCTCGACGCCGTGCTGGAAGACGACGTCGTCTATCTGGAGTTCGCCAGCAAGAACCCGAACAACAATCTGGATCCGCTGTGGAGCATCCCGGTTCCGACGGACATCATCAGCGGCGGCGGCTACGGCATGGCGCGGTTCGGCATCCGCAAGGAAGACTGCTCGCTGCGGGCCGCCTACTCGGAGGCACTGAGCGAGATCCGGGCCAGCGGCCAGGTCAGTGCCATCCTGAAGAAGTACGGGTTGTCCGATCGCAACCTCATGATGTTCACGCTGCATCCCTAAGAGCTGACGAGGCTGGGGCGGCGCGCGACGCCCCAGCCACTCCCTGAAACGCCGTGTTCGAGCTATTCAACCCGCAAGTCGCGGTCCAGAACGTCGGTCCGCTGCTTGCCGGCCTTCTGATTACCGTCGAGCTGACGTTCGTCGTCATCACGCTCAGCCTGGTCTGCGCGCTGTTCGTGGCGCTTGCGGGCATGTCGCGCCTGGCACCCCTGCGCTGGGTGGTGAAGGCCTACATCGAGGTCATCCGCGGCACGCCCCTGCTCCTTCAGCTCATCTATGTCTATTACGTGCTGCCCGAGATCGGCATCCGGCTCGATGCCTTCACCGCCGGCGTGCTGGCGCTCACGCTCAACTATTCCGCATACATCTCCGAGGTCTATCGCAGTGGCATCCAGGCGATTGCTCGCGGCCAGCACGATGCCGCGGCAGCCCTGGGCATGACCCATGCCCTCGCGATGCGCCGGATCATATTGCCGCAGGCGATCCGGATCGTGGTACCCGCGCTCGGTAACTATTTCATCGGCCTTTTCAAGGACACGGCGCTCTGTTCGGCCGTCAGCATCCAGGAACTTGTGTTCACGGCGCAAGTCCACGCGGCGCTGAACTTCCAGTATTTCACCCTCTATACCGTCGTCGCCGTGATGTATTTCGCGGTGAGTTTCCCGGCGGCGCGGCTGGTCAACTATCTCGAGCGCGTCACCAAGCGCGGCTATCGCCGGAGGCGCGCGTGACCGCGGATGCGCGGCCGATGATCGAGATCGAGGGCCTGCACAAGCATTTCGGCCTCTTGCACGTCCTGCGCGGGATCGATCTCGCGGTCGCGGTCGGCGAGGTCGTCTGCATCATCGGCCCGTCCGGCAGCGGCAAATCCACCCTGCTCCGCTGCATCAATCATCTGGAAGTCGCGGAGCAGGGTCGGATCCGGATCGATGGCGAGCTGGTCTATCGCGATGAGGTCGCAGGCGGTTTTCGAGCACATTCCAATCGCGCGATCGCCGCAGTGCGTGCGCAAGTCGGCATGGTGTTCCAGCACTTCAATTTGTTCCCGCACCTGAGCGTGACCGGCAACATCATCGAGGCGCCCGTCCATGTCCTGCGCAAACCCAAGGAAGAGGCGCGCCGGCGCGCATTGGAGCTGCTGGCGCAGGTCGGCCTCGCCGACAAGGCCGAGGCCTATCCCGAGGAGCTTTCGGGTGGACAGCAGCAGCGCGTGGCGATCGCCCGCGCGCTCGCCATGGACCCCAAGGCTATGCTGTTCGACGAGGTCACCAGCGCTCTCGACCCGGAGCTGGTGGCGGAGGTGCTCACGGTCATGCGCGACCTCGCGCGCCGTGGGATGACCATGCTTGTGGTGACCCACGAGATGAATTTCGCCCGCCAGGTTGCTTCGCGGGTAATCTTCATGGACCACGGGTTGATCGTGGAGCAGGACGTGCCCGAGCGGATGTTCGGCGCGCCCCGCGAGAGCCGCACCCGCGACTTCCTGAGGACGGTCCTGGAGCGTTAACCCCCTTGCCGGTTATAGCCTGCGAGGGCAATATCGTTCGTAGAGCCATCGAAACCTCTCGGAGGTCTCCATGGAGAAACCGAAGGACGCCACCGTCCGCACGGGGCGCTGCCTCTGCCGCGCCGTCACCTTCGCGGCGCGCGGCGAGCCGCGTTGGGTCGCGCATTGCCACTGCGAGAGCTGCCGGCGCGCTACCAGCTCACCGGTCGCCACCTATGCCGGCTACGCCATGGGCAATGTCGAGTGGACCGGCGAGCGGCCCGCCGAGTATCAATCCTCGCCCGGAGTCATACGCCGTTTCTGTCGGCGTTGCGGCTCGCCGATGAGCTTCGAGGGCGAGCGTTGGCCTGACGAGATCCACCTCTTCGTGCCGAGCTTCGAGGAGCCCGAGAACCTTCGGCCGACGTGTCACGTCCATGTGCAGGAGCAGCTGGGCTGGTTCCACCTGGCGGACCAGCTGCCGCGGTACGCGAAGACGGCTCGCGACGGGCCGCCGCTCACCTGAGCCGTTAAAGCGCGATCTCGCGGCGCTTCGTTCTGTCGCCGCGCCGTTCAGGCGTGCAGACGGGGACATAGAGCGGCTCCAGCGGCGGGCGGCCGAGGATCATGTCGGCGGCCTTCTCCGCGATCATGATGGTGGGTGCGTTGAGATTGCCGCTGACCTCGCTCGGCATGATCGAGGCATCGACCACGCGGAGCCCCGCGATCCCCCGCACGCGGAGCTCGCCATCCACCACGGCCTGCTCGCCCACGCCCATGCGGCACGTGCCGCAGGGGTGATAGGCGCTATCAGACTTCGCCCGCACGAAGGCGTCGATCTCGTCATCGCTGCGGACGGCAACGCCCGGCTGGATTTCCTCGCCGCGGAAGCCATCGAAGGCGCGTTGGGCAAAGATCTCGCGGGTCAGCGTCACGGCGTCCCGCATCTCGCGCCGGTCCTGCGCGGTCGCGAGATAGAGCGGCTGGATCTCCGGATGCACTGTGGGGTCCGGCGAGCGCAGGCGGAGATAGCCCACGCTGGTGGGCCGCATCGGGCCGACATGAGCCTGGAAGCCGTGACGTCCGATCGGCTCGCGGCCGTGGTCGTTCACCAGCGACGGCAGGAAATGGTATTGCAGGTCGGGATGCGCAACCTCGGCATCTCGGCGGATGAAGGCGCCCGCCTCGAGATGGGCGGAAGCGCCGAGGCCGGATTTGAACAGGAACCATCGGGCGCCGATCACGACCCGCGTCACCGGATTCTCGGTGATGTACAACGTGATCGGCTCCTTGCAGGCATGCTGCACGTAGAGCTCGAGGTGGTCCTGCAGATTGCGCCCGACCCCGGGCAGATCGTGCACCACCGCGATACCGTGCCGCCGGATCTCGTCGGCGGGTCCGATGCCCGAAAGCAGCAGAAGCTGTGGTGAATTGATGGCGCCACCGGAGAGGATGATCTCGCGCGCGCGGGCTCGGCGCGGCGAGCCGCGGTGACGGAACTCAACCGCCGTCGCGCGGCCACCCTCGACGACGATGCGGCTGACGAGCGCTCCGGTCATCACGGTAAGGTTTGAACGGACCATCGCAGGGCGCAGGTATGCCGTCGCCGCGCTCCAACGCCGTCCCCGATGGACCGTCATGTCCATCGGGCCAAAGCCCTCCTGCTGGAAGCCGTTCATATCCGCCGTGAAGGGGTAGCCCGCCTGCTGCCCCGCTTCGATGAAGGCGGCAAAGAGCGGGTTGTGCATCGTGCCGCGCGAGACATGGAGCGGACCGGACTCGCCTCGATAGGCGTCGCCGCCACGCGCGCAGGTCTCCGCGCGCTTGAAGTAAGGCAATACATGCGCGTAAGACCACTCCGGCAGCCCGTTACCCGCCCAGCGGTCGTAGTCCAGCGCGTGACCGCGCACATAGACCATGGCGTTCAGCGAAGACGAGCCGCCGAGCACGCGCCCCCGCGGCCAATACATGCGCCGGCCGTTCATGTCCGGCTGTGGCTCGGTCTCGTAGCCCCAATTGTACTTGGTGTCGCAGAGATTGTAGGTGAGCGCCGCCGGCATGTGGATCTTCCACGTGCGATCCATGGGCCCGGCTTCGAGTACCAGCACGCTGGCGCCGGACTCCGAGAGCCGATTGGCGAGCACGCAGCCGGCCGAGCCCGCGCCCACGATGACGTAGTCGTACGAGAGTTCGCTCACGGTCGCGGACTTACCAGGATTTCCCCTCGCCGAGCAAGGCAAGAGCCTCCGCGTGCACTCGGCGATCGCCGGCCGCAATGACCCTCGGTCCACTCTTCGCGCCGAGCGCGCGGCCTGCCCAGTCCGTCATCACGCCGCCGGCGCCCTCGACAACCGGCGCCAGTGCGCAGAAATCATGCAGATGGTGGCTCGATTCGATGACGAGGTCGATGAAACCACTCGCGAGCAGGCCGAAAGAATGGCAGTCGCCGCCCCAGTGCTGAACTTTCGCCACGCCACGCACTCGGTCGAACAGCGCAAGCTCATCCGGGGAGAACCAGTTGGGGCCTGTCGTGCTGAGCGCGGCCAGGGCGACGGCGGCGCAAGGCCGAACCCGCGCCGGGATGCCGTTGAAGAGAGTCGGCACGCCGGCGACACCCACCCAGCGGTCGCCGAGCGCGGGATGCTCGACAACGCCGAGCACCGGCTTCCCTTGGAACATAAGTCCGATCAGCGTGGCAAAGGTCGGCTTGCCCAGGATGAAGGATTGCGTGCCGTCGATGGGATCGAGCACCCACACCCAATCGGCATCCGCGTGCTCGGCGCCTTTTTCCTCGCCGACGACGCCGTGCTCCGGAAACTGCGCGCGGATACGTGCCCGTAGCCGGGCCTCGAGCGCCGTATCGATCTCAGTCACCGGCGAACCGTCGGCCTTCTCCTCGATCGAGACGCGCGACCGGAAATGGGGCCGAACGAATGCGCGAGCGTCGTCCGCGAGCTCGGTCGCGAGCGCGATGAATTCCGCCGGCGGTCGCGGAGACGCCGTCAACGCGCCGCGCCGAGCTCGCGCTCCGCCATCGCGATGCTCTCGCCGAGAATGCCCGTCATCTCGTCGATCTCCTCGGCCGTCACGATAAGCGGCGGCGCGAAGGCCGCGAAATCGTTGCCGCATCGAAGGATGAGGCCGCGGGCGCGTGCCTCGCGCTCGACCACCTTGCCGGGCTTGGCCTTGGCGGGGAAGCGCTCCCTTGTATTGCGGTTCTTGGTGAACTCGACGCCCTGCAGCAGGCCCGCGCCGCGGACGTCGCCGATCATCTTGTGGCGCTCGGCGATCTCGATGAGGCGCTGGCGCAGCCGCTCACCCTGCTTGCGCGCGTTCTCCACCAGCTTGCCCTCGACGAGCTGGGTCATCGCGGCGACCCCCGCCGCACAGGCAACCGGATTGCCCGCGTAGGTGTGACCGTGGTGGAACTGCACGTTGTCCTCGTCCTCGCCGTAGAAGGTTGTGGCGATGCGGTCGCGGATCAGGATCGCCGCCAGCGGCGCATAGCCTCCGCTCATACCCTTGCCGCAGCAGGTGATGTCGGGCGGCGCCTTGAAGTACTCGGAGCCGAACATGGTGCCGAGCCGGCCGAAGCCGGTGATGATCTCGTCGTAGATCAGCACGACATTGTGGCGGTCGCAGATCTCGCGGAGCCGCGGCAGGTAGTCGGGCGGCGGCACCATGAAGCCCGCGGATGAGATCGAGATCGGCTCGACGATCACCGCCGCGACCGTGGCGGGATCCTCGGCCTCGATGGTCTTCTCGATCAGGCTCACACAGGTGCGCCCGCAGCTGGGATAGGTCTGGTCGAAGGGGCAGCGATAACAATAGGGCGGATGCACATGGATGAATCCCACGCCCAGCGGCTCATAAACGGATTTACGCTCGCGCCCGCCGCCCGCGGAGAGTGCGCCCATGGTGCCGCCGTGATAGGCGCCGTAGCGGCTGACGATCTTGTACTTGCGGGGATTACCGCTCTGCAGATGGTACTGCCGCGTGAGCTTCATGGCGGCCTCGGTCGCCTCGGAGCCGCCGCTCAGGAACTTGAGCGCGGTGACGCCGGGCGGTGCCACCTTGAGCAGCAGCTGCGTCAGCTCGAGCGCGGGCTCCGTCGTGCTGTGGAGCGGTGGCGCGAACGCGAGCCGTTTCAGCTGCTCGTGCATGGCGTCGATGACGGCTTGGTTGCCGTGGCCGAGGCTGGTCACGAAGACGCCGGAGAGGCCGTCGATATAGCGCTTGCCCTCGCTGTCGGTGAGGCGGATGCCCTTGCCCTTCGCGAAAACCAGCGGGTTTTTCGCGAATTGCTGCATCTGCATGAAATCGAGGAAGAGCGAGGGGATGACGTTCTGCGAGCGCATGACCTTCTATTTCCGAGCGTGCGCGGCTCTTTGCATGGTGTCGCGCGAATGCTACGGCCTGCCTTTTGGTGAATCAATCAATCCGCAGGGGATGTGTAGGCCTTCCAGGTACAACGCCGACGCCATTACCGGGAATTTATCTGCAATTTCTGTCGACTCGCCGACGATTGTAGCCGGGGATTAACCCCTGCACGGCTAGGATACCGGCCCTCGTGCGTCCGCCGCCGGCGGAATTGTCAGGATCGAGTGCGAACCTTGCCCGGTCATTTGCGACGCAGAACCCTGGTGCCGGACTCCGCAAGCGCCGTTCAGGCCGCTCCGGCCGCCGAATTTGACGCTATTCCGAGCCTATCCGCCGACTTGCTCGCCCGCCACCACGTCGTCGCGCCAGCCGCCGGCGGCGGGCTCTTGTGCGCCAAGGGATCCGCCGCTGTCTCGCGATGGCGCTCATACGACCACAAGGAGGTGTTCGAGCCGGCGCAGGCTGCCTTCGCCCCGCCCTCCGACGCGGATGAAATGGGCTCCTGGCTCAAGTACGAGGGACCGGCGGCGGCGCCGGCGGACCGGGCCAAGGCCGTGGTCGACGAGGAGCACCCGACCGCGTGGTTCAAGTACGAGACGAAACCGGCGGCCTCGTTGCTGGGCTCGCTGGAGAAGCACCAGTCGAAGCCGCAGATTGAGCTTGCGGAGAGCGCACCCTCCGCGGCGCCGACTATCCCCGAGCCCATCGCATTAGTAGTGGCCGCGCCTGAGCCATTGGAAGCTGAACCGAAGCCGGCTACCCCTGAGCCCACCGTCGTCGTTGCGGCTCCATCGATCCCAGCGGAGGCGACGCCACTGGCCGCGGCTGCCATTGCCAATGCCGAGCCGCGGTCGGCGGATTCGTCGTCCGTAGCGACTGAAGAGATTGCGGTCGCAGCGTCCGAGCCGCCGCCCGCGCCGGAGATCGTTGAAACAAATCTCGCCGCGCCAGATCCCGCGGATGAACCGATCGAGCCGCCCCCCGAACCGTCCGGCGCAACGGAGGCTCTGCCAGTCGCGCTTTCAGAGGTGTCTACGGAGCCTCCCCTTGCGATCGAAAACTCGGCCGAGCAAGGGCCAGGACCAGCGTTCGCCGCTGTAGCCGAGGCCGCTCCAATCGAGATGGGTGAGCCGCCGCTGTGCGAGACTACGACGGAGCCGGAAGCCATCGAGTCTGCGCAACCGGCATTGGATGTCCGCGATGACACGGTCGTCGCGGCTCCGGCGAATACCGATATCCCACCGATCGAGCCGCATGAGCCAACGGCTCAAACCACCGAGCCTGCGATTAGTGCCCCCGACCCTGGGAAGACTGCGATTCTGGCGCGCTTCGCCGAGATGCTGGAGCAAGCACTCACCACCGAGGACCCAGCTACTCCCGCGCCGACGCTCTCGGCGGCGCCAGCCGATCCGCCCTCGCCACCGACACCACCCGCCGAAACACTCGCCTCCGACACGGCGGTTGCGGCGAGCACCGACGTCGGGGTCGAGCTTGGTATTGCAGGAACGAACGATGGTCCAATCGTCGACGGTACGGCGGCGGAAGCGCCGGCGGCTGCGCTGTCGCCAACGCCGCCGGTAGGGGTTTCCGCCGAGATCACGGCAGCGACGGCCGGGCTCGGCGAACCCGATGCGTCACGACCAGGCGATGACTCGACGTTCGAGGCCGAGGCCCTTCCGCCGATCGAGACCGACGCCCCACCTATTCAGGTCGACCAGGTCAGCACCGAGCCACAGGCCACGCCCACGCCACAATTTGAACCAAAGGATGGGCCGCCCGACCTCGGTGCTCCCGTCGATAGGGACGCTTCAGAGTCTGAAGTAGCAGGGGTTGCTCGCGCGTCGGTCAAGGTGTCCGATCCCGCGCGGAAGGCCATGTTGGTGCGCCTTGCGGAGATGTTGGAGCGGGCCCTTTCCAAGCGACCCGCGGGGACAACCCCCGAGCCGCCCGCAGCAGTCGCGCTCCCCGAGACCAGCATTCTCGCGGAGCCGATCGTGTCGGCGCACGAGGTGGATGTGGTCGTTCCGGTAGCGGGCACGCCAGATCCGGAGGACCGTGTCGCCCCGCCGCCAAGCGAGGCAAACCTAATCGAAGCAGCCATCGAGCTGGACGGCGAGGCGGAGAGTGTCGAGGCTTTTCAGCTGCTCTCCGCCACTGAGCTCGACCCCAGTGACGCGCCGGTCGCCCGCGCCGGGGAGCCATCTCAGGATACGGCAGCGTCGCCCCCGGATTCATACGAGATACGCGAGCCAGCGAGAGAGGGTCCGGATCCGGATCCGGCCACAGTCGGCGAACTTCGAGGCGATGCGGCAGAAACCGTTCTTGTAGAGACGACGACAGAACCCGCCGCGGATCTCCCCCCGACCACGACCGAAGCACACGATCGTCAGATTGGCATCACGGCCAAGGTCGACACTGCCTCTGCTCTCGAGCGGCCCGCAGAGGAGGAGCCGCCGGCGTACACAACCGCGCGTGCGGCAGTTGCTGAGGTCCCACCGCACCTGGCGCTTGCGCCGGTGTCCGCTTCCGCGCCTGCGTCGGATGCTGCTCCGGCCACGATGGAGCCGCTGGCGAAAGACGTCGCGACCGCCGAGACGGTCGCGCCGCTGCCGCTGACCGGCGCCGGTCCGCCGACCGAGACGCTCGCCACGATTATCGTCGAGGCGACGCTTACCGGCGACCCACCAAACCACTCCGAGGCGCTCGAGCTCGGGGGACCGTCACCCGACGCATCGAGCCCCGCGACCGAGATGCTCCAGACGGTCGTCGCCGAGGCGGCGCAGGCCGAGAACGCACCAGCGCACCCCGAGAGGCTCGACGCGCTCGAAGCACCGGCACTGGACACATCGAGCTCAGTGACCGAGGTGGCGGACCCGAACATCGTCGAGGCGCTCGGCCCCGAGCCGGCCACTCCCTCCGAGACGCTCGAAACGATCGCGCTGGTGGTGCCCGCGGCCTCGAGTCCGGCGGTGCACGCGCCCGAACCCATCATCGTGCCGGAAGCGGTCGTCGCCAGCTTGCGTGACGAGCCGGTCGCGCCTATCGAGATCTCGGTCGTCGAGGATGTGTCGCTGCCGCCTCCGGCTGCCGCCGATGCTCCGACGCCCGCGCAGCAGGAGAAGGCGACGCGTGAGGCGCTGACAGACGATCTCGCCGAGATGATCCACGGCGTGCTCAGCACGACGCAATTCGCGACGAAGGCGTTGAAGCCCGTGCGCCATTCCGCGACCGCGGCGGAGCCCGTCGAAGAGGTCGCGCTCACCGACCTCGCCGAGGAGCTGAGCGCGGCCCTGCCCCACCCGGTCGCCGTCCGGGCGCGGCTCGGCACGTTGGAGCGCCTCGTGGCATTCGCGAGCGTCGGCATGCTGATCGTGGCCGGTTATTTCGCGATCTCACTGTGGCGGAGCGGTGGCGGTGTCTCGGCGACACAGCCTGCTGTCGCTGCGCGCGCCGCACCTCGCGCGGAGGGTTGGGGAGAGCGGGCGCGCGACATCGCGCGCGATCTGGGATCGATCTCCGTGGCGACGGAGGTCCCAAAGACCCAGATCGCAGCGCCCCAGGCTGGCCCAGCCGGGCCGGCACCGCCGAGCGCCCCTCAGGCCGGGCGATAACGAAACGATCCCGCCGCGGGCCGATGGCGTTAACGCGGGGTTAATGCACCTCGCCTAAGACTCCAGGAAAGAGCGCGGCCGACGCCGACAGCGCTATTCGCGATATTCCGAGACCTCGTAAGATCAGGTGTGATGATGGACGATACGTCGCCGAGACAAGATCTGCCGCGCGCGTCGACCGATGCGTCTTCCGCGACGCGCACATCCGGGCAGATCGGCATGGTCACGGTGGTGTCGGGCTTCAAGCTTTCCTGCGCCCTCTTCGGCGCGGGATCGCAGCCGGGCGGCCAGGCGGCCTACCAGCAGGTGCAGATCGGCGACCTCATCAAGGTACCGACCTCGACTACGATCGCCTTCGGCTTCGTCGACAGTCTCGCGCTGAAGGACCCGTCCGGCAGCGCGGGTCGAGGGATCGCGATCGCCGAGATCGAGCTGCTCGGCGAGATCATCACCCGCAAGGACGGAAAGCCGCCGACGTTCTCGCGTGGCATTTCCGTCTATCCCGTGCTCGGCGCCGCGGTCTATCCGGCCTCGCCGACGGATCTCGACTGTATCTACAGCAAACCGAACTCGCCAAGTTTGCCGATCGGCGTGCTGCACCAGGATCCCTCGAAGACCGCCTATCTGATCTCGCAGGAATTCCTCTGCAAGCACTCGGCGATCCTGGGTACGACCGGCTCGGGCAAATCCTGCTCGCTGACGGTCGTGCTGCGCTCGCTCTTGAAGGCCCACCCGAATGGCCACGTCGTGGTGCTGGATCCCCACGGCGAGTACGGCCATGCCTTCGGCAACATGGCCGAGTGCATCAACACGCACAACATCGAGCTCCCGTATTGGCTCATGAGCGCCGAGGAGATCACAGAGGTGCTGTGCAGCCGCGAGCCGATCGCGCGGAGCCGCGAGGCGAATATCCTGAAAGAGGCCATCATCGCGGCGAAGCACAGTTTCCTCGGCGAGGGTGAGAGCGAGGCCTTCCTCACCGTGGATACGCCGACGCCCTACCGGATGCCGGCGGTCGTCAAGCATATCTCCGATGCCATGGGCAAACTCGACAAGCCCGACAGCACGCTCCCCTACCTGCGGCTCATAGGCACCATCGAGGACCTGCGCCAGGACCTGCGCTACGCCTTCATGTTCCCGGGCCTCACCGTGCGCGACAACCTCACGGAGATCCTCTCGCGCATCCTGCGCATCCCCGTGAGCGGCAAGCCCATCACCATCCTCGACATCTCCAGCGTGCCGTCGGAGATCGTGAACGTGGTGGTGTCGCTGCTCTGCCGCCTGATCTTCGATTTCGCACTCTGGAGCGACCGCGACAAGTCGATACCGATCCTGCTGGTGTGCGACGAGGCGCATCGCTACGTTCCCAACGACGCCACCCTCGGCTTCGAGCCGACGCGACGCGCGATCGCACGCATCGCGAAGGAGGGCCGCAAATACGGCGTATCGCTCTGCCTGGTGACACAGCGGCCCTCCGAGATCTCCGAGGCGATTCTGTCCCAGTGCAGCACCGTGTTCGCCATGCGCATGACCAACGACAAGGACCAGAACCTGGTCAAGCGGACGTTGCCGGAGACCGCGGCCGGCCTGCTCAACACGCTGCCGACGCTCCGCCAACAGGAGGCAATCGCGGTCGGCGAAGGCGTGCCGCATCCCATGCGTATCCGCTTCAACGACCTCGACCTCGCGCTCAGGCCCCACGGCGGCAGCACGAATTTCCCGCAGGCCTGGGCGACCGATCAGGGAGGCCTCGGCTTCCTGACTGAGACGATCGATCGTTGGCGTTGGCACAATCACTGAGCCTGCCCCTCGCCCTGTCTGGATCGCAGCCGCAATCCGCGGTTAGATAGAGCCCCGCTCTCGCGCGCGGTCGCGCCGCGAGCGCACACGCACTCGGAGGGGCTCAGCATGTTCTCGTTGGACGGCAAGACCTGCGTCGTCACGGGCGCCAGTCGAGGATTGGGAAAAGGCATCGCGCTGGCCTTCGCGGAGCAGGGCGCCGATGTCGTATTGGCGGCGCGGACCCGGAAGGACCTGGAAGCCGTCAGCCGCGAGATCGAAGCTATGGGGCGCCGCGCCCATCCCGTGACCGCGGACATCACCGATCTCCCGCAGCTTCAGAGGATCGCGGATGCCGGCGTCGCCACCTTCGGCAAGATCGACGTCTGGGTCAACAACGCCGGCGGCTTCGTTTCGGATCCCGGCGGCAATGCGGAATGGCTCGATGTCACGGAGAGCGGCTGGGACGCCATGCTGCAGCTCAACCTCAAGGCGCAGGTGTTCGGCGCCCAGGCAGCGGCACGCGCGATGAGGAAATCCGGCCAGGGCGGCTCGATCATCTTCCTGAGCTCGATCGACAGCTTCTACGCGGCGCCCGGCGGCGAGGGCATCTACGGCGCCTGCAAAGCCGCGCTCAACAACATCACCCAGACCATGGCGGTCGAGCTCGGCCAATACGGCATCCGCGTCAACGCGATCGCGCCAGCGGTGGTGGAGACGCCGCTGACCGCGCCCTGGCTCGCGACCGCCGAGGACCGCCGCCAGCGCTCGATGTTCTATCCGCTCCGCCGGGTCGGCCAACCCGGCGACGTCGCCGCGGCTGCGGTCTATTTCGCATCCGAAGCGGCTGCCTGGGTCTCGGGGTCCGTGCTGTTGGTCTCCGGCGGCGCCGTGATGACCAGCGACCCCTACCGGTACCTCATGCGGGTGAACCAGAAGACCTGACGCGTCCTCAGGTCGCCGCCGCGGCCGCCATCCCCCGGCGCGCCAGCAGGCTGTCGAGCCAGTCCGGGTCCATCTCCGGCACCGAGGAGAGCAGCAGCTCGGTATAGGCGTGGTGCGGCGGGGTCAGGACCTGGGTCTTGGACCCGCTCTGCACCACACGGCCCTGGTGCATCACCACGATCTCGTCGGCGATCGCCTTCACGGTCGCGAGGTCGTGTGTGATGTAGAGGTAAGAGACGCCGAGCTCCTTCTGGAGCCGCAGCAGCAGCTTGAGGATCTCCTCCGCCACCAGCTGATCGAGCGCCGAGGTGACCTCGTCGCAGATGATGAGCTCGGGATTGATCGCGAGCGCTCGCGCGATGCAGATGCGCTGCTTCTGCCCGCCCGAGAGCTCGCCCGGAAACCGCTCGAGGAAGCGCTCGTCGAGCTCGATCATGTGGAGGAGCTCGAGGATGCGAGCGTGGCGGGCGGATCCGGTGAGCCCCATGTGATGCTCGAGCGGCCGGCCCAGGATGTCGCGCACGCGCCGGCGCGGATTGAGCGCCGTATCGGGCATCTGATAGATCATCTGGATGCGCTGAAGCAGCTTCTTGTCGCGCTCCTTGAGCGAGCGCACGAGCGGTTTGCCGTCGAACGTGATCGAGCCCGACGATGGCGGCAGCAATCCCGTAATGACCCGTGCCAGCGTCGACTTGCCCGATCCCGATTCACCCACCACTGCGACGGTCCGCCCGCGTGGCACCTGGATGCTGACCCCATGCAGCACCTTGAGCGCGCCATAGGCGGCGTCGACCGTGTCGACGCGCAGGATCTGGTCGTGGCCCGGCTCTTCCTCCTTGCGCAGCGAGCGCACCGCCCAGAGCGACTTGGTATAGGCCTGCTGCGGATTGGTGAGCATTTGGCGGGTGGGCGCCTCCTCCACCAGCTCGCCATAGCGCAGCACCATCACGCGGTCCGCCATCTGCGCAACGACCGCGAGATCGTGCGAGATATAGATTGCCGCCGTGTGAGACTTCCGCACCACGTCCTTGATCGCCGCCAGCACCTCGATCTGGGTGGTGACGTCGAGCGCGGTGGTGGGCTCGTCGAAGATGATGAGATCCGGCCGGCACGCCATCGCCATGGCCGTCATCGCACGCTGCAGCTGCCCACCGGAGACCTGATGCGGGTAGCGGTAGCCGAAGTGCTCGGCGTCGGGCAGGCGCAGGCGGCGGAACAGGTCGACGGTCGTGCGCTTGGCCTCGTCCTCGCCGGAGATGCGGTGGCCGACCGAGGCCTCGACGCATTGGTCGATCAGCTTGTGCGCGGGATTGAACGAGGCAGCCGCGGACTGCGCCACATAGGCAATGCGCGTGCCCCAGAGCTCGCGCCGCTTCTCCTCAGCGGCCTCTAGCAGGTCCATGCCGTCGAACCGGACCGTACCAGCGCTGATGCGGCAGCCCGGTCGTGCATAGCCCATGGCGGCAAGGCCGATGGTGGACTTGCCCGCGCCGGACTCGCCGATAAGCCCCAGCACCTCGCCGCGCCGGAGCGTCAGGTCGACGCCCTTGACGATCGGATGCCAGCGCTCGTCGCTGCGCCCCTCGATGCAGAGGCCCTTCACCTCGAGCAGCGTCTCGCCGGTACCCGCCGACGGATTAGCTCGTTCAATGCGCTCGCTAACGCTCATCCTTGAGTCCACTCGCCTTGTGCAGGAACCAATCGACGACGAAATTGACGGCGATGGTGAGGAGCGCGATCGCGCCCGCCGGCAGGAGC
>DATFRA010000035.1:0-9995 GCA_035263705.1 Allostellaceae bacterium | reverse complement strand
GCGCTCGAGGCGGGGCTCGCCGCCGGCGGCGAGCATGGGCCCGTCCATTCTGCGGGCCTTCTGGTGGCGCACGAGCAGGCGTGGTCGATCGTCAATCTGCGGATGGACTGGGCGGAGGAGGGCCCGATCGCCCAGCTGCGCAAGCTCTGGCAAGCCTACGAGCCGCAGATGCGGGATTATCTGATCCGAGCCCTCAACCCGCCCGCGCTCGACAAATCCTGAAAGGGCAAGAAGCGCACCACACCTCGGGCATGACGAGTGACTAAGTGGACCTCCGTGCTCTCTGCGTCTCCGTGGTGAACCTTACTTCCTTGCTTTCTTCCGCGCCACCGACTCCGCCACCACGCAGAGAATCTCGTACATCAGCGTGGCGCCCGCGAGCGCGGTGTTGCCGCTGGGATCGAAGGGAGGCGCCACTTCGACGACGTCGCCGCCCACGAGATTGAGACCGCCAAGCCGGCGCAGCATGATCTGCGCCTCCACCATCGTGATGCCGCCGCATTCGGGTGTGCCGGTGCCCGGCGCGAAGACGGGATCGAGTCCGTCCACGTCGAAGCTGATGTACGTAAGCCCGTCGCCCACGATGGTGCGGGCCTCCTCGATCACGGATTTGGGACCGCGGTCGTAGAACTCCTCCATATAAACCACGCGCATACCGCTGTCGTGGCTGAACTTCCAGATATTGGGATCGTTGACACCGCCGCGGATGCCGATCTGGATCGTGCGCTTGGGGTCGAGCAGTCCTTCCTCGACCGCGCGGCGGAACGGCGCGCCGTGATGGAACTTGGAGCCGAGATAATCGTCGCCGGTGTCACAATGCGCGTCGAAATGCACCATGCCAACGGGCCGGCCCTTGGCAATGCCGCGCATCACCGCGAGGGTCACCGAATGGTCGCCGCCTGCGGACACCGGCACGACACCGGCAGCATGGAGTTCCTTGTAGAATGCTGCGATCTCGTTCAGTGCGCCGGTGAGCTCGTAAGGTTTCTCGACCCAGGCGTCACCGACGTCGCCCACTCGGCAGAGCGCATAGGGATTGATTCCGCTGGCCTGGTTCACCTTGCGCATCAGGCTCGACTGGTTGCGGATCTCGCGGGGCCCGTGCCGCGCGCCCGGCCGGTTGGTGACGCCGCCGTCGAAGGGGATGCCCGCGAGCCCGATATCGACGGTCGAGAGGTCCTCGACGAAGGGTGTGCGCATGAACGTCGGTATCCCCAGGTACCGGGGCCGCACCATCGGGTCCGCGAATTCGGGATAGGCGAAGTCTCGCTTCATGACGGTCACCGTGCGAATGAGGTGTCAGCTCAGGTTTTACCATGCCTTGGCGCCTTGGCGTCTTGGCGGTTAAAAGTTGAACCACCAAGACGCCAAGACGCCAAGTAGGTAAGCACGGAGGCCTCAATGACTGCGGACCCGAGATTCGCCAATCAGCGCGCGGTGCGCGCGCCGCGCGGAAAGGAAATTTCCGCCAGAAGCTGGCTCACCGAGGCGCCGCTGCGCATGATCATGAACAATCTGGATGCCGAGGTCGCGGAGAAGCCTCAGGAGCTGGTGGTCTACGGCGGTATCGGCCGCGCCGCCCGCGACTGGGCGAGCTTCGACCGCATCGTCGCGGGGCTCCGCCAGCTCGAGGCCGACGAGACCATGCTCGTACAGTCGGGCAAGCCCGTTGGCATCTTCCGCACCCACACGGATGCGCCGCGGGTGCTGATCGCGAACTCGAACCTGGTACCGGCCTGGGCCAATTGGGACCACTTCAACGAGCTCGACCGGAAGGGGCTCATGATGTACGGCCAGATGACCGCGGGCTCCTGGATCTACATCGGGAGCCAGGGCATCGTGCAGGGCACCTACGAGACCTTCGCCGAGGCCGGCCGACAGCATTATGGCGGCGATCTCGGCGGGCGCTGGATTCTGACAGCGGGGCTCGGCGGCATGGGCGGCGCGCAGCCGCTCGCCGCCACCATGGCGGGCGCCTCGCTCTTGGCGATCGAGTGCCAGCCTTCGCGGATCGAGATGCGTCTGCGGACCCGCTACCTCGACCGCCAGGCCCAGAGCCTCGATGAGGCCCTCGCGATGATCGAGCACGCGAGCAAGGACCGGAAGCCCGTCTCGATCGGTCTCCGCGGCAACGCCGCCGAGATCTACCCCGAGCTTGTGCGCCGCGGCACGCATCCCGACCTCGTGACCGATCAGACCTCCGCCCACGATCCCGTCAACGGCTATCTGCCCGCGGGCTGGAATATCGCGGAGTGGGAGGCTCGGCGGCAGAGCGATCCCAAGGGCGTGGCATCCGCCGCGAAAGCCTCGATGGCGGCGCAAGTCCGGGCCATGCTGGCCTTCCACCAGGCGGGCATCCCCACCGTCGACTACGGCAACAACATCCGCCAGATGGCACGCGACGTCGGCGTGGAGCACGCCTTCGATTTCCCTGGCTTCGTGCCCGCCTACATCCGGCCGCTGTTCTGCCGGGGCATCGGGCCGTTCCGCTGGGTGGCACTCTCCGGCGATCCCGAGGACATCTACCGGACCGACGCCAAGGTGAAGGCGCTGATGCCAAACGACCGGCACCTCCACCATTGGCTTGATATGGCGCGGGAGAGGATCTCGTTCCAGGGCTTGCCCGCGCGCATCTGTTGGATCGGCCTCGGCGACCGCCACCGGGTCGGCCTCGCCTTCAACGAGATGGTGGCAAGGGGCGAGCTCAAGGCGCCGATCGTGATCGGCCGCGACCACCTCGACTCCGGCTCGGTCGCGAGCCCCAACCGCGAGACCGAGGCGATGAAGGACGGCTCGGACGCCGTCAGCGACTGGCCGCTCCTCAATGCGCTCCTCAATTGCGCGAGCGGTGCCACCTGGGTCTCGATTCACCACGGCGGCGGTGTCGGCATGGGCTATTCGCAGCACGCCGGCATGGTGATCGTGTGCGACGGCACCCCGGAGGCCGCGCGCCGGATCGAGCGCGTGCTCTGGAACGACCCCGCCTCCGGCGTCATGCGCCACGCCGACGCCGGGTACGAGAGCGCGATCACCTGCGCGAGGGAGCACAAGCTCAAGCTGCCGTCGGTAGGGTGACACGATCTGCAGCGGCCGACGCGCGGTTGGGATCGGAGCACTGGCTGGGGCCCGCCGGCAATGCTACCTCATTCCTGCGAGGGTATGGCTCTCAAATCCTCAGCCAGCGGAGTGCACCCATGATCACCTTCCGCGATCGGATGGCGCGCGGGCGCACCCGGATCGGCTGGCTCGATAGCCGGCATAGCTTCTCCTTCGGCGGCTATCACGACGCCGATCACATGGGCTTTCGGGCACTGCGGGTGATCAATGAGGATCGCGTGGTGCCCGGTGCCGGCTTTCCGACCCACGGCCATCGCGAGATGGAGATCATCTCCTACGTGCTCGAGGGCAGCCTCAGCCACAAGGACAGCCTCGGCAACGGCTCGGTGATCTCGCCCGGCGAGGTGCAGCGGATGAGCGCGGGCACTGGCATCACCCACAGCGAGTACAACGCATCGGCCCAAGCGCCCGTGCACTTCCTGCAGATCTGGATCCTGCCGGACCGGACGGGGACGCCACCGGGCTACGCGCAGCGGCGGCTCGACCTCGACGGGGCGCGCGGAAAACTCGTCCTGGCCGCGGGTCCCGAAGGTAGCGACGCCGTGGTCACCATGCACCAGGAGGCACGGATGTATGCGGCGAGGCTCGACGAGGGCAGCACGGTTTCGCACGATCTCGCTCAGGGCCGCGGCGGCTGGCTGCAGGTCGCCCGGGGGGTTGTCGCGCTCAACGACACCGAGATGCGCGAGGGCGACGGCGCGGCGATCGAGAACGAGCCGGCCCTGGCGATCGAGGCGATGACGCCTGCTGAATTCCTGCTGTTCGACCTCGCGTGACGGGGCGGCGCGTGACCGATAGCGCCACGGCTTGGCCGAACCTGCCGTTCTCGGAATGGCGGGAGACCTGCGCCACCCTGCATCTCTGGACGCAGGTGGTCGGCAAGATCCGGTTGGCGCAGGCACCGCTCATCAATCACTGGTGGCAGGTGCCGCTCTACGTGACGTCGCGCGGTCTCACGACCTCGCCGATGCCCTACGGCGCGCGCAGCTTCCAGATCGATTTCGACTTCGTCGACCATCGGCTGATCATCGCGGCGAGCGACGGCGCGACCGCCGGCCTGACGCTCGAGCGCCGCTCGGTCGCGGATTTTCACCGCGAGGTGATGACGCCGCTCGCGGTACTGGGGCTCTCAGTCAAGATCTGGACCATGCCGGTGGAGATCGAGGGCGCCATTCCCTTCGAGCAGGACACGACGCATGCGTCCTATGACCGGGACGCCGCCAACCGCTTCTGGCGCATCCTCGTGCAGTGCGAGCGTGTGTTCACCAAGTTCCGCGCGCGGTTTCTCGGGAAGGTCAGCCCCGTGCATTTCTTCTGGGGCAGCTTCGATCTTGCGGTGACGCGCTTCTCAGGCAGGCGCGCGCCGCCGAGCACGGCAACGGCGCCCCATCTTGCGAACTGGGTGATGCGCGAGGCCTATTCCCACGAGGTCAGCAGCGTGGGCTTCTGGCCGGGTGATGACTCCGTGCCGATGCCGGCGTTCTTCGCCTATGCCTACCCCGAGCCGCCGGGGTTCGATCGCGCGCCGATGCAGCCCAGCGGCAGCTACTGGGATCGGGACATGGGCGAGTTCCTCTTGCCCTACGATCGCGTGCGCGCGGACGCGGCGCCTGACGCGCGCCTGCTCGAGTTCTGCGAGAGCACCTATGCGGCCACCGCCGACCTCGCGCGCTGGGACCGCGCGGAGCTGGAGCGCGGCCCGTCCGCGTCGACGCGGCCATGACGGCCAGCCACATGGCGCCGAGCGTCACGCGCAGGCAAGGTGCGGGCTGCCGGGTCGAGCACCCGCAAGGAGGCCTGAGATGAAGCGCCAGCATACCTGGCCCCCCGGTCATTGGGCCTGGCCGATTAGGGTCACCCACAAGCACGGGGTGCGCTGCGGCTCGATGATCTGGGTCGGCGGCCAGGTCGACCTGTCGTCGTGGGGCGAGGTGCTGCACCCGGGCGCGCTCGACCAGCAGATCCCCGTGGTGATCCGGCACCTCGGCCGCGTCCTCGCAGGGCTCGACGCCGAGCTCGCCGACCTCGTCAAGCTGCTCTGCTTCTACGTGAACGACGGTTCCATCGACGAGGCGAGTTTCCTCGAAGCGGTCGCGGCGGAGCTGCCGGCGGCGGCACGGCCGGCGGTGACCGCGGTGCCGGTGCCCTATCTGGCCTATCCCGGCATGATGGTGGAGATCGAGGCCTACGCCATGCGCGGCGAGGACGGCCGAGCGCTGTCGCGCAGCGAGGCGTCGCCGCCGAGCCTCTCGCCGCTGCCCAAGGGCTTCGCCCAAGCGCTCCGCTGCGGCAAGATGATCTTCGCGAGCGCCCAGTCGCCCATCGACGGCAAAGGCGAGGTCTATCGCCCCGGCGACATCGTCGGCCAGACCAATCAAGTGATGAAGCAGATCGGCGCGGCGCTCGCGGAGTTCGGCGCCGGCTTCGACGACGTGGTGAAGGTGAACCGCTGGTACGCGGGCCACGGCACCGTGGCGGATTTCGAGCCGGCGGCGCTCGCCTGTGCCCGGCATTTCCGAGAGCCAGGACCGGCGGCGACCGGCGTGCCGATCCCGCGCCACGCCCGGACGGGCCAGGAGATCAAGATCGAGGTGGTGGCGATGCTGGGCGAGGACGGCCGGCATCTGCCGCGCCGCCACTCCTGGCCGGACTCGCTCTGGGACTGGCACGTGCATCTCCCCTACAAGCACGGCCTCAAGTGCGAGGAAATGATCTTCCTGGGCGGCCAGGTGGCGCTCGACAAGCATGGTGTCGCGGTGCGGCCCGGCGAGCTCACGGCGCAGACCCGGGCGGCCATGACCCATATCGGCACGATCCTCCGCGATCTCGGCGCGAGTTATGACGACGTCTGCAAGGTGACCACGGTCTACGCGGCGGGTTCCTCGGCGGAGGAGCTGCACAGCAACCTCTCGATCCGCTCGTCCTATTTCCGGGATCCCGGCCCGGCCACCACCGGCATCCCGCTCCCGACGCTCGCCTATCCCGGCATGATGATCGAGATCGACATCTTCGCGATGGCCGAGCCCGATCGCGCGTGAGCGCTTGTCAGTAGTAGATGCGCCAGCCCTTCGCCTGATACTCGGCGGCGCATTCGGTCGCCGGATGCCATACGTAGAGCGCCGAGACCTGCGCGCTCTTGCAGTCGTGGAATTCGGCGGTGGCCGGATTCCACATCGCGATCACCGGCGGTCCGGCGCAGGCCGCCGGCAGCAGGGTCAAGGCCGTCAGCAGCATCACTCGCGGGAGCATGGCGGATCCTCCTTCAAGAGGGGTGCACCGGGCGCGTCAAAGCGCGCATAAGAAAGCTCGAGCGTCAATCCTCGATGGGGCAAGCTCGGGCAACGCCATGGCCATCACCCTCGACGATATCAGGCGCTTCGCCGTCGGCCGCAGCCTCGGGGCGCTGACCACGCTGAGGCGCGCTCTCGAGCGGCAGGGCTTCGTGCAGGCCGATCCGATCCGCGCGCCGGCGCGGGCGCAGGACCTGACCTTGCGCCATCGCGTGCGGGATTACCGCGCAGGCGATCTCGAGCGCCGCTACGCGCGGCTCGCGGTCGAGGAGGATTTCTTCATCACCTACGGCTTCGTCACCCGCGCGCTCCAGGCGCTGATGCATCCGCGCCCGGACATCCGTGTTCCCGCCGACAGCGACCGGCCCTGGCCGGCAGGGCGGCGCAAGCGCGCGCAGCTCCTGCTGGAGTTCGTGCGCGCGCGCGGTACCGTGCATCCCCGAGAGGTCGACGCCTATTTCGACCACGGCCGGGTCAGGAACTATTGGGGCGGCTCCTCGAATGCCACGACGCATCTGCTCGACGCCATGCACTATCGCGGGCTCCTACGCGTCGCTCGGCGCGAGGCCGGTATCCGCGTCTATGCGGAGCATCGGCACGGTCCGGGGCCCAGCGACGAGGTCGAGCGCCGGACGCGTCTCGACGCCCTCATCGACGCTGCGGTCCGACTTTATGCGCCGTTGCCGGTCCGGAGCCTATCGACTTTGGTGCGCCGGATGCGCTTTGCGGTGCCGCAATGGCGCCAGGAGCTCGATGGCGCTTTGAGGCGTACGAAGGAACGGCTCAGCCACGCGAGGGTCGACGGCGTCGACTGGTATTGGCCTGCGGAAGAGCAGCCGACGCGCTTTCAATTGGACGACGCCGTGCGCCTGCTCGCGCCCTTCGATCCGATCGTGCGGGACCGCGACCGGTTCGAGCTGCTCTGGGGCTGGGTCTACCGGTTCGAGGCCTATACGCCCCAAGGCAAGCGCAAGCTCGGCTACTACGCGCTGCCGCTGCTCTGGCGCGGCCGCGTCATCGGCTGGGGCAATCTCGCGGTCAACAACGGCGCCCTCGTGACCGAGCTCGGCTATGTCCGGGGAACCCCGCCGGCGGACCCCATCTTCACACGCGAGCTCGAGGCCGAGCTTCAGCGCATGCGGGAATTCCTCGGTCTCGATGGCGGTGGGAATTAAAGCCAACGGCGGATGTGCGACTTGTAGTCAAGATAGACTTGGCCGAACTTTCGCTCGAGATAGGCTTCCTCGCGGGCGACCACGCCGTAGCGGATCACCAGGAAGAACGGTACCAGCATCACGAGAATCCATAGGCTATCGAAGCCGATAGCGAGACCGATCTGCCCCAGGAACATACCGAGGTAGATGGGGTTGCGCGTGCGCGCGTAGGGTCCGTGCGCGACGATCGCCGTGGTGGGCTTATGAGTTTCGACCCGCGTGCCTGCCTTGCGGAAGGTAACGATCGCCCAGATGCCAAATGCGACGGCCGCCGCAACCGTGCCGCCGCCGACCCACGCGGCGGGAACGGATGCCGGAACAAACGGCAAGGGATAGAGGCGATCCACGCCGAGACCCACGAGGAACGCGATCGCCCAGGCGATCGGCGGATGAATGATCACATTGGCGTTGTCCTTGATCTCGTTCATCGGTTCTGCCTCCGGCTGCCCCTACGCGTTGCGCGTCCGCACCCGCTCGGCGATGGCGGCGACCGCCGCATGAGCCGAGAGCACTGCGCCCTCCTGCCATCCTGTCACATAGCTCAGGTGCTCGCCCGCGAGATGGAAGGGGCCGTCGGGGCGGCACAGGGTGTCATAGGCGGTTTTGCGCGTCTCCGAGGTCCAACTGACCCAGGCGCCGAGGTTCTCGGGCACCTTGTGCCAGGCGACGGAGATGCCGTGAGCCAGGTGCTCGGCATAGCGCTCGTGGAGCCGCTCGCCGTTCCGCACCGCGAGCGACAACCGCTGGCTCGGCGGCAGCGCGCCCACACGCTCGGCGATGTCGTCGCTCCAGATATAGGCGCCGATCAGCACGCCCCGCCTCCCGTGAAAGCCGGTTGAGGGGTACCAGACTTGCGTGATGTCGTGCTCGGTCCAGGAGATGCCGCCGTAGATCTGGTCGTCCTCCTCCCAGAAGCGGCGATTGGCCTGGAAGGCGATCTTGACCACCTTGGCGTAGGCGGGTGTCGCGATTGCCGCGCGAACCTCCGGCGCGAAATCTGCGGGAATGCCGGTGAGTACCGGGAGGGGGATGGTGCACACGCAAAAATCACCGGCGACCGCGCGCGTCGCGCCGTTGCGGTGGTTGCGATAGACGATGCGGACGCCCTCGCCCTCGCGCCGGATCTCACGCACCTCCGCGCCATAGCGGATGGCACCGTGGAGACGACGCTCGAAGGCGGCGGCGATGCGGTCCATGCCGCCCGCGGGCTGCAGCATGGTGGGCGCGAAGTCGATGAACTCCGCCCAGTTGAGCTGGAAATAGGCGAACACCGGCTTCAACAGCTCCGCTCGCTCGAGTGGAGGCAGCGGCGTGCCCGGCCGCGGGCCGGCGCCGGGCAACTCTCTGTAGCCGAGCCGGCTCGATCCGGTGAAGCGGTAGTCGGGGTCGAGCGCGCCGAAGCCGCGCAGCACCGACAGGAAACGCTCCTGGTCCTCCGCGGTGAGTGCGCCATCGAGCGCGTGTCCGTTAACGGCCTTGGCCAGCAGCTCCGCGATATAGCCGCGCGAGGCGCCGATGAATTCGCGCGCTCGCACGCGCCGGCCGCCGAACGCCTTGTCGCTCTGTAGATAGGCGCTACGGTTGTCGTTCACCATCGGTTGCAGCGGGACGCCGAGTTCGCGGCAGTATCCGAGCAGCGCCTGGTGATGCTGCGGGATGCGCGCCGGCCCCATGTTGGCGTACATTTCGTCGCCGGCCTCGAAGCCGCAGCGCTGCCGGCTGTCGACCTCGCGCACGAGATCGCCGCGCCTGAGCGTCCAGCTGCGCCCGCCCGCCCGCTCGCGCGTCTCGAGAAGGGTGCAGTGAAAGCCGGCGCGCGTGAGCTCGAGGCCGGCGGTCAGGCCCGCGATCCCCGCGCCCAGGATGATCACGCGGCGGCCCGCGCCGAGACCTCGCGGCAGGCTCGGCGGTCCTGCGTAGGCCTCAGGCACGCGCAGCAGGCCCATCGCCGCCATGGTCTGGTAGAGCGCTGCCGAGCCGCCGGCGCGCCCGACCAGGTTCAGGAAGCTTCGCCGCGAGAGTTTTGGCCTCGACATTCGCTCCCTTGCCCTTCCATGCCTTGTCAGGGCATGAGTTTCTCCCTCTCCCCGTTCCACGGGCGAGGGGCACGGCATTTAAGCCCCTCGGCCCGGTCAATGGGAGGGTGAGGGTTGACGGGTCGCCGGCGCTGGCTTAGAAACCGCCCGTCGCCCGGGTTGCCCGGGCGACTTTCGTTCCATCAAGGTGCTGCCATGGCAAGACGGTGCGCGATCACGGGCCGGGGCGTTCAGGTCGGCCACAATGTGAGCCACGCCAACAACAAGACCAAGCGCCGGTTCCTGCCGAACCTGCAGACGATCTCGCTGCTCTCCGATGCGCTTGGCGGCGCCGTTCG
>DATFRA010000034.1:0-35793 GCA_035263705.1 Allostellaceae bacterium | reverse complement strand
TTGGTCTCGAGGCATGTCTCTCGCTTATTCCGCATTATCTCTCGCACGGCACGCGCTCACCGGGCATCGGCATTGGCCGCGGGCCTGGCGCGATCCCACGCCAAAGCCGCGCTATTCCGTCATCATCATCGGTGGCGGCGGGCACGGGCTTGCGAGCGCCTATTACCTCGCGAAGGAGCACGGCATCACCGACGTTGCAGTGTTGGAGAAGGGCTGGCTCGGCGGCGGCAATACCGGGCGCAACACCACGATCATCCGCTCGAATTACCTGCTCGAACCCAACGCGCACTTCTACGAGTTCTCGCTCAAGCTCTGGGAGGGCCTGAGCCGCGACCTCAACTACAACGCCATGGTGAGCCAGCGCGGCGTGCTCAACCTCGCGCACTCGGACTCGCAGCTCGATCAGTTCGCCTACCGCGGCAACGCCATGCGCTTGAATGGCATCGATGCGGAGCTACTGGACCGCGCGGCGGTGCAGCGCATGGTGCCGATGCTCGATTACTCAGACCACGTGCGCTTTCCGATCTACGGCGGCCTGCTGCAGCGGCGCGGCGGCACCGCGCGGCACGACGCCGTCGCCTGGGGCTTCGCCCGTGCCGCCGACCGGCGCGGCGTCGACATCATCCAGAATTGCGAGGTGACGGCGATCCGCGTGGAGCAGGGTCGCGTCCGCGGCGTCGAGACCACGCGCGGCTACATCGAGGCCGGCAAGGTCGGAATGGCAGTCGCCGGTCATTCGGGCCACGTCGCCGCCATGGCAGGGCTCCGGCTCCCGATCGAGAGCCACGTGCTGCAGGCCTTCGTCTCGGAGCCGCTCAAGCCTTGCTTGGACACCGTGGTCACCTTCGGCGTCGGCCACTTCTATGTGAGCCAGTCCGACAAGGGCGAGCTGGTGATGGGCGGCGATATCGATATGTACAACAGCTACGCGCAGCGCGGGAACATGCCGATGGTCGAGCACACGCTTGCCGCCGGTCTCGCCATCCTGCCGATGATGAGCCGGCTCCGCATGATGCGGCTCTGGGGTGGCGTCATGGACATGACCATGGATGGCAGCCCCATCATCGGGAAGACGCCGATCGAGGGCTTCTATATCAACGGCGGCTGGTGCTACGGCGGCTTCAAGGCGACGCCGGCCTCGGGCTTCGTCTTCGCGCACACGATCGCGCAGGACCGGCCGCACAAGCTCAACGAGCGTTTCACCCTCGATCGCTTCGAGCGAGGCGCCGCGATCGACGAGCGCGGCGCGGGGCCGACGCCCAATGCACATTAGGGACTACGCGCCATGATGCTGATCGAGTGCCCGTGGTGCGGGCCGCGTGGCCACGTCGAGTTCACCTATGCGGGTGACGCGACCATAAAGCGTCCAGCTGCCGATGCCGGCGAGGCCGCTTTCGCCGACTATGTCTATCTCCGCGACAACCGGCGCGGACCGCACCGCGAGCTTTGGCATCACACAGGTGGCTGCCGCCGGTTCGTTGAGGTCCAGCGCAATACCTTGACCCACGAGATCGCGGCCACCTCGGCGCCCGGAGCGGGTGCTTCAAGACGCGATCCTTCCGATCGCTCCACAGCATGACCGAGCGCTTCCGCTTGGCATCCGGTGGGACCGCGATCGAGCGGGCGCAGCCGCTGTCGTTCAGCTTCGACGGCAAGCGACTGACTGGGCTCGCCGGCGACACGCTCGCCTCGGCTTTGTTGGCGAATGGTGTTCGTTTGGTCGGGCGAAGCTTTAAGTACCACCGTCCCCGTGGGATTTTCACGGCGGGTCCCGAGGAGCCGAACGCACTGGTGGGGCTCCGCCGCGGCGCGCGGCACGAACCCAACACGCGCGCCACCATGGTCGAGCTCTACGACGGGCTCGAGTGCGAGAGCCAGAACCGCTGGCCGTCGCTCCGCTTCGACTTGCTCGGCTTCAACGACAAACTGTCGCCGCTCTTTCCCGCGGGCTTCTACTACAAGACCTTCATGTGGCCGCCGCGCGGCTGGATGACTTACGAGCATTACATCCGCCGCGCCGCGGGTCTCGGCACCGCGCCCGTCGATCGGGACCCCGATCGCTATGACCACCGGAGCGCCCACTGCGACGTGCTGGTGATGGGCGGCGGTCCCGCGGGCCTCATGGCGGCGCTCGCCGCCGCGCGCGCGGGCGCCCGCGTGATCCTTTGCGATGAGCGCGCGGAGCTCGGCGGCTCGCTGCTGCGCGAGAACCGCATGGTCGGCGAGGAGCCCGGCGCCGTTTGGGTGCGTGGTCTCGCGGAAGAGCTCGGGACGCTCTCCAACCTTCGCATCCTCACGCGCACAACGGCTTTCGGCCTCTTCGATCACGGGATGGCGGGGCTGATCGAGCGCGTCACCGATCATCTCCCCGCCCCGCCCGAGCACGCACCGCGCCAGCGCCGCTGGAATGTGCGCGCCAAGCAGATCGTGCTCGCGACCGGCGCCATCGAGCGGCCGCTGATCTTCGCTGGGAACGACCGGCCTGGCGTCATGTTGGCCTCCGCCGCGCGAGCCTATGTCCACCAATACGGCGTCCGGCCCGGCAGCCGCGCCGTGGTGTTCGCCAACAATGATGCCGGTTATCGCACTGCCGCCGACCTCGCGGCAGTTGGTATCACGGTCGCGGCCGTGGTGGAGAGCCGGATCGTCGACGCGCCCGCAGGTAGCAGCCAGCTCGAGGGCATTCCGGTGCTCTCGGGTCACGCCGTGGTATCGACTTATGGCCGGTCCGGCCTCAGCGCCGTCGACGTGGCGCCGCTCGGCGAGGGCTCGGCGGTTCGGCGCATCGAGTGCGATCTGCTGGCGGTGTCCGGCGGGCTCAGTCCGACCGTGCACCTGCACTGCCACGCCGGCGGCAAGCTCGCCTGGGACGAGGCGCGGCTCTGCTTCGTACCGAGCACGGGCCGTGCCACGGTTCGATCGGTCGGTGCGGCCGCCGGCTTCTTCGGCCTGGGCTCGTGCCTCACGGAAGGCGTGCGCGCCGGCGCGGAAGCGGCTGCGGCTGCGGGATTCACGAACGCCGCCGCCGCAGTCACCCCGCCGACGGTGATCGATGCGCCCGTTCGCCCTCCGCAGGCGCTTTGGGCCGTGCCGGCCCGAGCCGGCCGCGGCGGCAAGCGCTTCGTCGACATCCAGGACGACGTCACTGTGGAGGACGTGGGTCTCGCCGCGCGCGAGGGCTACGTCTCCGTCGAGCATTTGAAGCGCTATACCACGCTCGGCATGGGCACCGACCAAGGCAAGACCGCGAACGTCAACGGTCTCGCCCTGCTGGCACAGTTGCGCGGGGACGCGATCCCCGCCGTCGGCACCACAACCTTCCGGCCACCTTACACGCCCGTCACCATCGGCGCGCTCGGGGGCCGCGAGATCGGGCTCCACTTCATGCCGATCCGGCGCACGCCGATGCACCACTGGCACGGCCCGCATGGCGGCCTCATGATCGAGACTGGGCTCTGGATGCGGCCGCGCTGCTATGTCCGCGCGGGCGAGACGCCCGATCAAGCGGTCCGGCGCGAGGCCGCGCATATCCGCAATGCCGTCGGCCTGGTCGACGTGTCGACCCTCGGCAAGATCGACGTGCAGGGGCCGGACGCCACCGAGTTCCTGCAGCGCGCCTATGCCAATGCCTGGGCCAATCTGCCCGTGGGCAAGGCGCGCTATGGCATCATGCTGCGCGAGGACGGTATGGTGTTCGACGACGGCACCACGAGCCGCATCGCGGACGATCGCTATTTCATGACCACCACCACCGCCAACGCCGCGGCGGTGCTGATGCACCTCGAGTATCTCCTGCAGATCGTGTGGCCGGAGCTCCGCGTGCAGGTAACGTCAGAGACCGATCAGTGGGCAGCGATGGCGCTCGCCGGCCCGCGCGCCCGCACGGTACTGGCGCGCGTCGCCGAGGGCCTCGACGTCTCCGACGCGAGCCTGCCGTTCATGGGCGTGCGCGAGGGGAGCATCGCGGGCGTGCCAGCGCGCATTTTCCGCATCAGTTTCTCAGGCGAGCTCGCCTACGAGATCAACACGCCCGCCGATCACGGCCTCGCGCTCTGGGAAGCGCTGCTCGCGGCCGGCGTCGGCGAGGACATCATCCCCTACGGCCTCGAGGCCATGGGCGTGCTGCGCATCGAAAAGGGCCATGTCGCAGGACCCGAGCTCAACGGCCGCACCACCGCCGAGGACCTCGGCCTCGGCCGGTTGGTCTCGGTGAAGAAGCCGGATTTCATCGGAAAGCATCTGCGCGAGCGGTCCGGGCTCAAGGAGACGGGACGCCTGCGGCTCGTCGGCCTGGTTCCGGCGGACGGCGCGTCGAAGCTGCGGCCGGGTGCGCAGATCGTCGCCGAAGCCACGCCGACACCGCCCGGCAAGAGCCTCGGCCACATCACCTCGACCGCGCACAGTCCGACGCTTGGTCACTCGGTGGCGCTGGCGCTCGTGAGTGGCGGTGCCGCGCGGAAGGGCGAGACGCTCTACGCCGCCTATTTCCTCGAGAACGGCGAGACCGTGCCCGTGCGTGTCGTCGATCCTGTCTTCGTCGATCCCGAGGGGAAGCGGCTTCATGGCTGAGCGCCGCTCCGCCCTGGCCGAGGCGCTCAAGCCCGGTGTCTATGGTGCCGTCGGGACGGCCGGCCCCGGCGTGGAGATCAGCGAGCTCAAGCCGCTAACCGCGGTGCAGGTGGCGGCCTTCGATGCGGAGCGAGCCGCCGCCGCCGTCGACAGTGCGCTCGGCGCGCCGGCGCCCTCCGCCCGGAACGGGGTTGTGACCGCCGGCGACGCGACCGTGTTCTGGACCGGCCCGGGCCGTTGGCTCGTGATCGAGCCCGAGTCGCGCGACCTCGCGTCCTTGCTCCGCGATCATTGCCCCGGCGATGTCGCCGCCATCACCGACCTTGGCCACGCGCGCACGACGCTCCGAGTCGAGGGGCCGAAGGTGCGGGATTTGCTGGCAAAGCTCGGCACGCTCGATTTCGACCCCGCCGCCTTCCCGCCGGATACCTGCGCGCAGACACAGTTTGGCCAGATCGGCGTCCTGCTATATTGCCGGGCGCACGACGGTTTCGACGTTTTCCTGCCCCGCGGCTTTGCGGTCTCGGCTTGGGAGGCCGTCCTCGATGCCGCATTGGAGTTTGGCTGCCGCGTAAGCTGACAGGCCTTCGGGGAGGGGCCGATGGGCGCGCCATGACGGCAGAGTTTGATGTGGCGGTGATCGGCGGGGGCCTTGTCGGAGCGGCGCTCGCCTGGGGGATCGCGCGCGCGCGTCAGCGGGTCGTGGTGCTCGACGAAGGCGACGTCGCCCATCGCGCCTCGCGGGCCAACTTCGCGCTCGTCTGGGTGCAGAGCAAAGGGCTGGGCATGCCGGAGTACGCCGCCTGGACCAAGCGCTCATCCGATGCCTGGCAGGGCTTGGCACAGGAGCTCAAGCAGAGCACCAACATCGACGTCGCGTTTTCGCGCCCCGGCGGCTTCACCTTGGCGTTGTCGGAGGCCGAGCTGGAGGCGCGCGCGCATATGCTCCAGCGCCTGCACAACCAGCCCAAAATGGTGCGCTACCCCTACGAGATGCTGGACCGCGAGGCGCTCCTCAAGCGGCTGCCGCGGATCGGCCCGGAGGTCGTGGGCGCCAGCTATTGCCCCCTCGACGGCCAGTGCAATTCGCTCCGCCTCCTTTATGCGTTCCACGCGGGCATGAGGCAGCTCGGCGCGGAGTATCAACCGAACCATGTCGTGCACGCGATCGACTATCACGACGGCGTATTCGTTCTCAGAAACTCGCGCTCGGCGGTCAGAGCGGAGAAGATCGTGCTCGCCGCCGGCATCGGTAATGCCCGGCTGGCGCCGATGGTGGGTTTACAGGCGCCGGTGCGGCCGCAGCGGGGCCAGATCGTGGTGACCGAGCGCGTGGAGAGATTCCTGGAGCATCCACTGGTCACCATCCGCCAGACCGACGAGGGCGCGGTCATGCTCGGCGATTCCCAGGAGGAGGCGGGGCTCGACGAGAGTGTCGGCCTCGGCGTCACCGCCGCGATCGCCGGCCGCGCCGTGCGGATGTTCCCGCTGCTCAAATCGCTCAACGTTGTTCGCACCTGGGCGGGCCTCAGGGTGATGACCCAGGATGGGTTCCCGATCTACGACGAATCTTCGAGCCGGCCGGGTGCCTTTCTTGCGACGTGCCACAGCGGCGTCACGCTGGCGGCGGCCCATGCGCTCGTGCTGGCACCGATGATCGCCGCCGGCAGCCTCGCGCCGGATCTCGACGTGTTCAGCGCGCGGAGATTCGATGTTCAGACGGCTGCCTGACGCTCCCGTCGGCACCGTCACCATCGCCGTCGATGGGCTCGAGGTCCCCGCACGCGCCGGCGAGACCGTGGCGGCGGCGCTGTTGGCGGCGGGCGTCCGAGCCTTTCGCACGACGGGAGTCTCCGGCGCCGCGCGCGGGCCCTATTGCATGATGGGCGTCTGCTTCGACTGCCTGGTGGCGATCGACGGCGTCGGCAGCCGGCAGGCCTGCCTGGTGCCGGTGCGCGAGGGCATGCGCGTCGAGACGCAGCGCGGCCGGCGGCCGGTCGAGCCGTGAGCGGGCCTCTCATCAAGGAGCGCTACGAGCTCGCGGTGATCGGCGCGGGGCCCGCCGGCATGGCCGCGGCGATCACGGCGGCCGAGCTCGGCGTCGATACCATCGTGCTCGACGAGCAGGCGACGCCGGGCGGCCAGATTTACCGCGCGATCGGCGAGACGCCCCTGCGCGATCCCGCGATCCTCGGCGCGGCCTATTGGCGCGGCGCGCCGCTGGTGGAGGCCTTCCACGCGAGTGCCGCGCAGTACGTGCCTCAGGCGACGGTGTGGACGGTCTCGGGCGACAGCGAGGTCGGCGTCTCCGTCGGCGGCTCCGTGCGGCTACTGAAGGCCAAGCGCATCATCCTCGCCACCGGCGCGGTGGAGCGGCCGTTTCCGATCCAGGGCTGGACACTGCCGGGCGTGATGACCGCTGGCGCCGCGCAGATCCTGCTGAAGTCCGCAGCCATGGTGGGTACCGGCCGCGTCGTGCTGGCGGGAACCGGGCCGCTCCTCTGGCTGATCGCGGCGCAATACATCCGCGCGGGCGGCATGCTCGCGACCATTCTCGAGACCACGCCCCGGGGCAATCTCGGCCGTTCGCTGCCGTCCCTGCCGGGATTCCTGCGCTCAAGCTATCTGCGCGAAGGCTTCGAGCTCATGGCCGAGGTTCGCCGGCGGACGAACCTGGTGCGCTCGGTGATCGCGCTCAGGGCGAGCGGTGGCGACCGGCTAGCGGACGTCACCTACCGCACCGGGGGCGGCCTCGAGGTCACGGTGCGCGCGGATATGCTGCTGCTGCACCAGGGCGTGGTGCCCAACGTCAACCTCGCGATGGCGATCGGCTGCAAGCACGCCTGGGACGAGTGGCAGCTCTGTTTCGTGCCGGTGCTGGACAGGTGGGGAGGGAGCTCCGTCGCGACGGTGGCGATCGCCGGCGACGGCGGCGGCATCGCGGGTGCGGTGGCGGCGGAGGAGCGCGGTCGCCTGGCGGCGCTGGGTGCCGCCTTTCAATTGGGACACATCGACACGGTGACGCGCGACCGGATGGCGGCACCGCATCTCGCCGCGCTGCGCCAGGCGCAGCTCGGGCGGCGTTTCCTCGATCGGCTGTTCAAGCCTGCGCGGCGGTTCCGCCAGCCGCGCGGCCAGACGCTGGTCTGCCGCTGCGAAGAGGTCACTGCGCGCCAGGTTCGCGATGCCGCCGCGATGGAGCGTATCGGGCCCAACCAGCTGAAGGCCTACTTGCGCTGTGGCATGGGGCCCTGCCAGGGACGGCTCTGCGGCCTCACGGTCACGGAGATGCTGGCGGACGCCCACGGCGTCTCGCCCGACGAGATCGGCTATTACCGGCTGCGGCCGCCCGTGAAGCCGATCACTGTCGGCGACCTCGCGAGCCTGCCGAAGACCGCGGCCGACATCGCGGCGGTGGAGCGGGGTTGAGCGCTCGTATTGCGCCGTGTCTCCCAGGGACCTATTCCCGGGATTCGCTCGCCCCGATCATACGACCTTGCGTTCTCGCAGCGCCGCAATCGCCGCGTCGTCGTATCCAAGCCCGCGCAGTATCTGCTCCGTATGCTCGCCGAGTTCCGGCGTCGCGGAGCGGATCGCGGGACGCGTGCCGTCGAAGGCCATAGGCTCGCCGACGAGGCTGATGGGGCCGAGCTTTGGGTGCTCCACCGGCTGCGCGATACCGAGGTGTTGCACCTGCGGGTCCGCGAAGACCTGGTCGATGCGGTTGACGGGGCCGCAGGGGACGCCGGCGCCGTTCAGGATCTCGATCCACTCGGCGCAGGTATGGCTGCTCAGATATTCCTCGATCGCGGCGTTGAGCTCGTCGCGATGCTGCGCGCGGCTGTCCTCGGTGCGGTAGCGCGGATTCTCTAGCAGCGCCGGCGCCCCAAGGGCGCGACACATGCGGCCGTACATCTCGTTGTTGGAGCCGGCGATGTTGATGTGCCCGTCCTTGGCGCGAAACAGGCCCATGGGAATGTTCTTGGGGTGATTGTTGCCGGCTTGGCCCGCGACTTGGCCCGCCATCAGCCAGCGCGTCGCCTGGAAGTCCAGCATCGCGATCTGCGCCTCGAGCAGCGAGGTCTGCACCCAGCGGCCCTCGCCCGTCGTCTCGCGGTCGAGTAGCGCGATCAAGATCCCGATCGCCAGGAACATGCCGGAGGTGAGGTCCGCGACGGGAATGCCGACCCGCATGGGGCCCTGGCCCGGCAGGCCCGTGATCGACATGAGCCCACCCATGCCCTGGGCTATCTGATCGACGCCCGGCCGCTCGCGATAGGGGCCGGTCTGGCCGAAGCCGGAAATGCTGCCATAGACGATGCGCGGATTGATGGTGCGCAGCGTCTCGTAGTCGATCTTGAGCCGGCGCTTCACGTCGGGGCGATAGTTCTCGACCACGACGTCGGCGGCCTCCGCGAGCCGGTAGAGTACCTGCCGGCCGTCTTCCTGCTTGAGGTCGAGGGTGAGGCTGCGCTTGTTGCGGTGCAGGTTCTGGAAATCGTAGTTGTGCCGGGCCCCCGAGAGATCGTCGCCCTCGCCACCAGGCCGCGCTTCCACCTTGATGACGTCGGCGCCCCAGTCCCCGAGGATGCGTGCGCAGGTCGGGCCCGCGCGGGCGCGGGTGAGGTCAATCACCTTGAAGCGAGAGAGCGGCGGGGCTGTCATCGTGAGAACCTTCTCTTGCGGTCTCCCACGAGTGTGCGGCGCGGCCTCTGTGCCTGTCGATAGGCGAGGCTGGATCTAGCCCCGGAACCTCGGGATCACTTTCTCGCCGATGATTTCGATCGAGCGCATCACCTGGTCGTGGGTCAGGTGGCCCGCCTGCAGCATGAAGATGAACTGGTCGACGCCGGCCGCGGCCCATTTCTCGACCTGCCGGCAGACCGTGTCGGCGTTGCCGCCGATCGCCATGGCGTCCTCGATCAGCTCGTCGTTGCTGCGCTTGGCGATCTTGTCGGCGATCTGCCTGCCGCCTTCCTTCGCCGAGCCGAAGCGGTACTTGTTCACCTCGGCGTCGTTGTCGCCGTAGTACCAGCGCGCCGCGGCGCAGACGAGATCGCGACCGCGCCGGTCGTCCTCGTCTAGGCAGGCGATGGCATAGGCGCCGACGTGCTCGTTGGCGAACCTGCCGACGTATTTCGAGCGGTCGCCGCTGCGGATCGAGCGGCGATAGGCGTCGATCGCGGGCTTGGTCTCGGCGGGCGTGTTGCGGGTGACGCCGATCACGCCGACGCCCTGGAGGCCCGCGTACTCGTAAGTCTCGAAATTCGAGGCCGCGACCCAGAGCGGCGGATGCGGTTGCTGGATCGGGCGGGGCACCACGTGGCGCGCGGGCAGGTCGAAATGCTTGCCCTTGTAGCCCGGGAAGCGCTCGTGCGCGAACATGCTGAGCACAGCCTCCATAGCCTCGCGGCCGACCTCGCGGCCGAGTTTGGGATCGAAGCCGAGCCCCTCGACGACATAGCTGGAGGTGCCGCGCCCCGCGCCGAACTCGACGCGGCCGTTGCTGAGGATGTCGACCGTGGCGACGCGCTCGGCGACATAGAAGGGGTTGTGGCAGGGCATCAGGATCACGGCGAAGCCGAGACGCAGCGTCTTGGTACGTTGGCTCAGCGCCGCGAGCACCAGGTCGGGCGCGGAGCAGTGGCCGATCTCGGAATAGAAATGCTGCTCGGTGATCCAGAAATAGCGGAAGCCCGCGGCCTCGGCGACCGCACCCTGATCGATCGCGTGCCAGAACGCCTCGCGCTCGGAGGTCGCGTGCCACGGGCGCGGCATCTGCAGCTGCGTCATCAGGCCGAATTTCATCGCAAAAGCCTACGGTCGCCGTGTTCTTGCGTCCAAGGCATAAGGTGTATAGGTGTTATAAACAAATCGTCGCCTCGGTGTCGGACCCCTCTTGGAAACCCGCGCGCTCCGCTATTTCCAGACCGTTGCGGAGTTCGGCAGCTACAGCCGCGGCGCAGAGTTCCTGCGCATCTCGCAGCCGGCGGTGAGCCGGCAGATCCGCAAGCTCGAGGAGGAGCTCGGCCACGCGCTCTTCAGGCGGCACGGCCATGGCGTCAGCCTGACCGACGCGGGCCGCATCCTGCTGGAGCGCAGCCAGGTGGCGCTGCGCCAGCTGGAGCAGACCAAGGCCGAGATCCACGGCGGCAGCAGCACCAGCCTTTCGGGCGTGATCTCCTTCGCGGTGCCTCCGGCCGCCGGCTATTTCCTGGCGCCGGCGCTGGTGGCGCGCTTCGGCGCCGAGTTCCCGAACGTGTTCCTGAAGATCGTGGGCGGATTCAGCGGATACATCCACGAATGGCTGGTGCGCGGCCAAGTCGATCTTGCTTGCGCGCACGATCCGTTGCCGCAGCGTGGATTCGAGGTGGTGCCGTTGATCCGCGAGCAGGTCTTTCTCGTCGGCAAGGCCGGCGGTGCCGTGTTCCGCCGTTCCTCGATCGGCATAGCAGACCTCACGGAATTGCCGCTGGTGCTGCCGAGCCGGCCCAATGCCTCGCGGCGGCTCCTCGACAGCTGGGTCGCCAAGAAGGGCATCTCCCTCAACATCAAGCTCGAGGTCGACGACCACAGTGTGATCCGCGGTCTGGTGCGCCAGGGCATCGGCGTGACGCTCTTGACCCAGGGCGCGTTCGATGCCGACCTCCGCCACGGCGAGGTCGAGGCCGTACCGTTCCGCCCGCGCGCCTATTGGCCGCTCGCCCTGGTGGCGCCGGCGCACGGACCGCGCCCGGAGCTGGTGGCTGCCTTCATTCGCACGTTGCGAACGGTGTCGCGTGAGCTCGCGGCCTCCGGCGCTTGGCCCGGGAAGTCCCTCGATCCCAGGTAGCGCTAACGGGCGATGCCCGGAAACATCGCCTTGATCTCGGCGTTCTCGCGCGTTCTGCCCGTGTAGCCCCATAGTTCCCGCAGGGTCGGATGGCCGACAAGACACTTGAAGCTCGCCGCTGTCAGAGAGGGACATGCCGCGACGGCGAGCCGCTGCAGAGTCGGCGCGGCGGCGACGCCCGCGATCTCGCGCAGGCCCTTCATGGTGTCGAGCGTGACCGATTGCAGCGAGGTCAGGCGTGACAGGTTCGGCAGACGCTCGACGTTCCGCAGCCAGCTGAGCTCGACGCTGGCCAGACCGACGAGCTCGCGCAAGATATCGACGGCCGCAAGCTCGGTGATGCGGATGATCCGGAGATTCTTGAGCCTCGGGAGGTCCTGCAAAGCCCACAGATCCCGCGTCTTGCTGAATCCGACGAAAACATCGGTGAGTTCCCGCAGGGAGACGAGCATCGACAGATCCGCGAGCGGGATCCCGCTGAAGCCGATCGATCGGAGGCCCGCAAGGCCGCCCACCACATGGAGATCCTTGGTGTGACTTTGGAGGAACAGCGAGTGCAATCCCGCCAGCGTCTCGAGGAAGCGAAGGGAATACCGCTTGCGGGTCGCGCTGAAGGTCAGCGACTCGAAATCGCTGCCGAGGTAGGCGAAACCGGAGACATCATCGATGTCCCACACAGCGAGATGCAGACGCCGGAGGGCCTCGAAGTGCTTGAGGAACTCGAGATCCTTGACCCCGCCGAAGACGTAGAGCTCGACGTCGGGCCGATCGCGCATCAAGCGCGCCATCCGCCGCAACGTCTCCTCGCTCTGCGGCGTGGAGAATTGGACGGTCCGGCACTCCGGCGCGAGCGGGCCGCGCAGGTGGCCATGTCCGTGATCGAGACTTAGTCGGCGCACGGTGTTGAGCGTCCTTTCGCCAAATGCCTCAGACTGTCTCGGCGATTCCCTAGGGGATCATGGACGTCAGCCGCCGAGAAAGTCCTTGGTCCAGCGGGCGTGGTCCGCGTCGCGCGCGACGCGCTTCATGAGCTCGTCCGAGGCTAATCCCGTGAGCTTGCCGGGAGGCGTTCCCGCACGCAGCGCGCGCAGGGTCTCGTGGACCGCGCTCACCGCGGCCATGAAGGGCTGATGACCTTGTAGGCAGACGCGCACGCCCCGCGCGCCGAGATAGTCGAGGTCCATCACCTCCGGTCCGACACCGCCGAGGATGAGCGGAACCTTGACCGCCGCCGCGATCGGCTCGAGCTGAGCCTTGGTCTTGACGCCGAGCACGAAGAGCGCGTCGACGCCGACCGCCTCGTAGGCGCGGCAGCGCGCGATCGCGTCCTCGACGCCGTTCACCGGCACCGCGCCGGTGCGGCCGACCACGACCAGGCTCGGATCCTGCCGGCCCGCGAGCGCCGCCTTGAGCTTGCCGACGGCCTCCTCGGTCGAGACGAGCTGCGGCGCGCTGCCGGCGCCAAAGGAACGCGGCAGCACCGTGTCCTCGATGGTAAGAGCCGCGACCCCCGCGGTCTCCAGCTCCTCGACCGTGCGCTTGGCGTTGAGCGCATTGCCGTAGCCGTGATCGGCGTCGACGAGGAGTGGCAGGTTGCCGGCGCGGTTGATCCGATAGGCCTGCGCCGCGAACTCGGTCAGCGTGAGGACGATCAGGTCGGGCGCACCCAGCTCCACCAGCGAGGCGACCGAGCCCGCGAACATGCCGACCTCGAAGCCCAGATCCTCGGCGATGCGCGCGGAGATCGGATCGAAGACGGAGCCCGGGTGGACGCAGCGCGAGCCCGCGAGGAGGGCGCGAAACCGCTCGCGCCGAGGTGTCCGATTCATGGGAGCTCAGTCCAGTAGTTCGCGAAGGACGCGGGCGGTCGCGGTGACCGCGAGCAGGATCGGCGCCTTGATCCAGCGGTGTACGACTTCCTTGGTGGCGGGCGTGTAGCTCATGCAGTCCATCGCGACGAGATCGGGTTTTTGGGCCGCGAGGCGTTGCGCGGCTTCGGCTGCGGCGGCGCCGTCGGCGCTCGGTTTCAGCACCTCTACTACGACCTCGACGCCGGGCCGCGCGCGCTGCTCGCCCAGGATCTGCCGTTGCTCGGGTATCGGGATCAAGAGGCCGAGCCGGCCGCGCGACAGCAATGCCGCCGCGAGTCCGTTCAGCACCCGCGAGGGAAACAGCACGCCGACGTCGCCCGCCATCGGCGGGAATTCACCGGTGCAGTTGAATACCAGCGCGTCGGCACCGTCGCGCCGGAGCGCCGCCAGCGTCGCAGGCGCACGCTCGACCACCGAGCGCTTCGATATCTTGACCTCGCGTCCGCCGGGCAGCGGCGTATAGAGTGCGTCGGCGGCGCTTAGCGGGGCGCGGGCGTCGATCTCGGCGTCGCTCAAGCCGTCGAAGCAGCCGCGCAGCACGATCCGTGTATCCGGCGGCAGAGCCACGGCAAAAAGCGCCGCGATCTCGGGCCGCGGCGCCTGACCGATGACGGCGATACCGAGGGTTCGTTCCAAGCTCAGCCCTCCGGTGGCGGGAGCGCGCCGGTGCGCTCGGTGATGAGCTTGTAATGCTCGATCCGGCGGTGCTTCTCGAAATTGAAGATGGTCCGCTTGATGTAAGCGCCGAAATCGAGATCGCAGGTGGCGGTGATCACCTCGTCGGCCTCGGTGATCGCCTGTGTCACGATCTCGCCGGTGGGTGCGATGATGCAGGAACCGCCGATCATGGCGAAGCCGTCCTCCTTGCCGGCCTTCGCTGCCGCGAGCACCCAGGTGCCGTTCTGGTAGGCGTTTGCCTGCATGGTCACGAGATGGTGGAACATGCGGAGGTGCACGGGCTCATCGTGATGGATGTTCTCGGTGGGCGTGTTGTAGCCGAGCGCCACCAACTCCACGCCTTGGAGCCCCATCACGCGGAAGGTCTCGGGCCAGCGCCGGTCGTTGCAGATGCACATGCCGAAGATGCCGTTCATCATGCGCCAGACCTTGAAGCCCTCGTTGCCAACCTCGAAGTAGCGCTTCTCCAGGTGCTGGAAGGGCGCCTTCGGCAGGTGCTCGGAATGCCCGGGCAGGTGGATCTTGCGGTAGCGGCCGACGATCCTGCCCTTGGGGTCGACCAGGATCGCGGTGTTGAAGCGCCGCGTCCGGCCCGCCTCCTCCGTGAGCTCGGCATAGCCCAGGTAGAATCCGACACCCAGCTCCTTCGCCTTGTCGAAGAGGACCTGGGTCTCCGGTCCCGGCATCTCGCGCTCGAAGTAGCGGTCGATCTGAGCCTGGTCCGTCATCCAGTAGCGCGGAAAGAAGGTGGTGAGCGCGAGCTCCGGGAAGACAACGAAGCGCGCCTCCGCGGCGTGCGCCTCGCGCAGCATCTCCAGCAGCCGGCGCACGACCGAGCGGCGGTCGTCGGCGAGATGGATGGGCCCCAGCTGGGCGACGGCGACTCCGAGCTTGCGCGACATGATTAATCTCCTGGGCCAGCGACGCTGGCCATAGCAGCACCGAGGCATCGCCGCCGCAAGGGCCCGCGCCGTCCCGACCTTGCGCGCGGCATTCGCGGCGCTAGAGTAACCGAAACAGTGGAGGAGGGGCTCATGACGGCTCAATCGAAGCGGCGCGCGGGCGGTTTCACCCGGCGCAATCTGATCAGGGCGGGCGCCGGCACGGCGGGGCTGCTCGCCATGCCTGCGATCCTGCGTCTGAGCGCGCGCAACGCTTTTGCCCAGGCCGGCCCCAAATCCATCCTCAAGGTCGCGCCCGAGGTCGACCTCAAGGTTTTCGATCCCATCTGGACCACGGCGGCCGTAACCACGACCTACGGCTACCTCGTCTACGACACGCTGTTCTCGGTGAATATGAAGCTCGAGCCGAAGCCGCAGATGGTCGAGCGCTACGACGCGGACGACGACGGTCTCACCCACAAGTTCATGCTGCGCGACGGCCTCAAGTGGCACGATGGCACCACGGTCACCGCAAAGGACTGCGTCGCCTCGATCCGGCGCTGGGCCGCGCGCTTCGGCGAAGCACGAATCATGATGGAGCGCGCCGCGAGCCTCGACACCACCGACGAGAGGACCTTTGTGCTGAAGCTCAAAGAACCCTTCGGTCCGGTCCTGCAGGCGCTCGCCAATCCGATCCAGGTCGCTTTCATGATGCCGCAGAAGGCGGCGGAGACCGACCCCTTCACCCAGATCACCACCAAGGTTGGCTCCGGCCCCTTCATCTTCGTCGAGGAGGAGTGGAAGCCCGGCGCGCGCGTGGTATTCCGCAAGAACCCCGACTATAGGCCGCGCTCCGAGCCCAGCAACGGCTACACCGGCGGCAAGGTCGTCCACGTCGAGCGCGTCGAATGGACGGTGATCCCCGACGCCGCCGTGCAGTCCAACGCGCTCAGCGCGGGCGAGCTCGACTATCTCACGAACGCCGTTCCCGACCATGTTCCGCAGCTGCGGAGCGATCCGAACGTCACCGTGGGCATCCTCGACCCGCTGGGCTGGCAGCTCCACATCCGCATGAACTCGCTCAATCCACCCTTCAACAACGCGAAGGCGCGCCAAGCCCTGCAGATGCTCGTGGTCAGCCGCCAGGAGGACTATCTGTCGGCGACCGGCTATACCGGTGATCTCGGCAAGGCCTGCCTGGCGCCCTTCGTATGCGGCTCGCCCAATGAGTCGATGGTCGGCACCGAGAGGTTCCAGAAACACGATCCGGAGAAGGTCAAGGCGCTCTTCAAGGAGGGCGGTTACAACGGCGAGCCCATCGTGCTGATGGATCCCACGGATCAACCGTCGCTGCACCCGCAGGCGCAGGTGCTGAGCGAGCACCTCAAGGAGATCGGCGTTAACGTCGACTTGCAGGCGATGGATTGGGCGACCCTGGTGGGTCGCCGCTCGATCAAGGCGCCACCCTCGCAGGATCGCGGCGGCTGGAACATCTTCCCGACCGCCTGGCCGTGCAGCGCGATGATGGATCCGATCATCAATGCGCCCATCGATTCGAGGTGCGATCAGAAGAATTGGTTCGGCTGGCCTTGCGACGAGACCATGGAGAAGTTGCGGCTCGACTATCTCGCGGCACGCAGCGCCGACGACCGCAAGAAGGTCATGGCCCAGATCCAGGCCCGCTTCCTTGACCAGGCGCCCTACGCGTACGCGGGCCAGTACTTCCCGCCGATCGCCTACCGCAAAGACCGCCTCAAGGGCGTCACCGGCATGGTGAACCCGGTGTTCTGGAACCTCGAGAAGTTCGCGGCGTAGGGGTTACGCCACAGGCGCCACGTGCTTGCGGACCTCTTCCTCGACGTGAGCCCAGATCTCCGACTTTAGTGCCGCGAACTCGGACGAGAGCTGGATCGAGACGCGGCGCGGCCGGGGGAGGGTGTTCGCGACCATCGTCTTTACCCGGCCGGGGCGCGCCGACATCACCACGATGCGGTCGGCGAGGATGAGCGCCTCGTCGATGTTGTGGGTGATGAAGACCGTGGTCTTGCGCGCTCGCTCGTGGATCTGCAGCAGCTCCTCCTGCATGACCTGTCGGGTGAGCGCGTCGAGGGCGGCGAAGGGTTCGTCCATCAGCAGCACTTCCGGGTCCGCCGCCAGCACGCGCGCGAAGGTCACGCGCTGCTGCATGCCGCCGGAGAGCTCGGTCGGATAGCGGTCCTCGAAGCCTCGGAGCTTCACCAATTCGATGAAGCGGTCGGCGATGCGGTGCCGGTCCGCGGCGGACAGCCCCTTCATCTTCGGCCCGAACTCCACGTTGCCCCGCACGGTCTTCCACGGAAAGAGCGCGTAGGACTGGAACACCATGCCGCAGCGCGGCTCGATCCGCGTGATGGGCTCGCCCCGCAGCCGCACTTGGCCCAGCGTCGGCTGGATGAATCCCGCGAACATGTTGAGCAGGGTCGACTTGCCGCAGCCGGACGCGCCGATGAGACACAGGAATTCTCCCTCCACGACCTCGAGCGAGAGGTCGTGCACGGCGACGAGCCCGTGGCCGCTGCCTGGCAGGAATTCCTTCGTGACGCGCTGCGCGCTGAGGATGCCCATCAGCCGCGCCGATGCCGTTCCCACGGCAAGAGAGCCCGCTCTATGCGCTCGGCGATTACGTCCGCGACCAGCACCGTGACCGAGATCCCGACCATGCCCACCAGCACGAGCGCCAAGTTGCCCCAGTCCTTGCCGTACCAGATGATGGCACCGAGGCCGGTCTGCGCCGCCACCATCTCCGCGGAGATCACACAGGACCAGGAGATCGCCAGCGTCACCTTGAGGCCAGAGAGAATGCCGGGGAGCGCGCCCGGCAAGATCACCTCGCGCATCACCGCGACGTCGGAGGCGCCGAGATTGCGCGCGGCGCGGATCAACAGCGGGTCGACGCGCTTCGTGCTCTCGAGCGTGTAGAGCAGGATATAGATCCAGGATCCCATGAAGACGATGGCGGTCTTCTGAGATTCGCCGATGCCGAGCCAGAGGATGCTGAGCGGGATCCAGGTGATCGACGGCAGCGGTCGAAGCAGCGAGACGAACGGGTCCATGATCGCCTTGGCGGGCCACCACACGCCCATGACGACGCCGAGCGGCACGGCGACGACGGCCGCCAGCGCGAACCCCAGGAAGACGCGGCGCGAAGAGGCGATGATCGCCTGCCAGAGCTCGCCGGTGCCGACGAGCTTGCCCGCCTCCGTCGCGACCGCGCGCGGCGACGGCAGGAAGATGGTGGAGACCCAACCGTATTCTGTGGCGGCGCTCCAGAGCGCCAGGAACGCGCAGACGGAAAGGACCTGTAGGAGCAGGCTCAGGCGGACGCGCAGCCAGCCGACTCTACCGCGACGCTTAGCGCTTATGCTTCCGCTATCACTTGCACCGCTTGCGGGGACGCTCAACTCAAGGCACGTCGATATTGCGTCCTTCGACTCGCGCGCTCACGCGCGCGGCTCAGGATGAGGTGGATTCCCAACTGCATTCTCAATGGTCCTCATCCTGAGTCGCCGCGCGAGCGGCGAGTCGAAGGACACACGACATCGCTATGGCTTGGGCAGGAAGCTGACGTTCTCCCACTTCGCGACGTCGGGCTGCTGCGGGATCTTCTTGGTCTCGTAGAGCCAGTTGGCGAGGTCCTGCATCTGCTGGGTGTGCAGCTTGATGTGCTCGGGCCAGCCGGCGAGGCCGAAGTACTGGAAGCTCTTCATGCTCGCGAGCGTATCCTCGGGAGACATCTTGAAATAATGCGCGACCGTCTTCGCGGCTTCCTCGGGATTCTTGGTAGCGAAGTCCGCACCCTTGAACATCGCCAGCGCGAGCTTGGCGGCGAGTGCCGGCTGCTCGTCCACCAGCTTCCTGGAGATAATGACGATATCTGGCGAAGCCATGGTGCCGTATTTCTTGTAGGTGTCGGTGTCCTTATCGGTGCCGAGCAGCTTGCCCTCGGGCGCCGCCTTCTTGAGGCCGTCGAGCAGCGGCTGCCACACGCAGGCGGCGTCGACGTCGCCCTTGGACAGCGCGCCCGCCATCTCGTTGGGCGGCAGGTTCACGAAGTCGATGTCCTTGACACTCATCGACGCCGCGCGCAGGAGGCCGTTGAGCGTGATCTCGGCCGAGGTGTTCGCCGCCACCTTCTTGCCTTTGAGGTCCGCAAGCGAGGCGAAGCCCGGCCGCGCCCAGCAGCCCTCGTTGCCCGGGGAATCGTCGACATTGGCGAAGAAATAGAAGGACTGATTGCCCTTGGCCATCTCGTTGATGGCGGCGATGCGGCCCAGGTTGCTGAACGCGACCGACCCCGCGGTCAACGCCATGATCCGGTCGCCGGAATTGAGGATCACCTGGATGGTGACGTCGATCCCCTCGTCCTTGAAGAAACCCTTGTCCACCGCGACCATGATCGGCACCTGGCCGAACCAGGTGACCGATCCTGCGAAATCGAGCTTCACGGGATCGGCGGCGCGCGCCGGCCCGTGAAAGCTCGCGAGAGCCAGGACCGCGAGACCGATGATCAGCTTCCGCATCGAACCCCTCCCCGCGTGTTTTAAAAACGCTAGGGTTGACGCACCGAGCGAGTCAAGGGCAGGCGAACCAGCTCTCGACGATCGAGTTATGACGCCCATGAGCTTTATGCCTTAGACGTTTGGACGCGGAAGGCCGTAGGCTGACGATGCGGCGGAGCGGGCGAGGAGATCGACGATGCCAGACAAAGTGGAGTTGCCGGCGAGCCCGTTCTGGACCTTCACGCTCGCCGTCTATCAGAGGGAAGGCGTCTCGCCCGCCTGCATCGCGCTCCAGGACCGGCTCGGCCTCGATGTGAATTTCCTTTTGCTGTGCCTCTATGCGGGCGCGCGCGGGTGCCGGCTCGACGCCCACGACTTCGCGCGTGTCGAGGAGCGCGTGGCGCCCTGGCGGAAGAACGTGATCCATCCGCTGCGTGGGGTCCGGCGTTGGCTCAAGGATCAGCAACTCCTTGAGAAGGCGCCGAGCGATCAGCTTCGCCGCGGCGTCCTCGAGCACGAGATCGGGTCCGAGAGTGTGCAGCAGCGGCTCATGGAGTCCGTGGTGGCGATCCCCGAGGGCGCGTCGAGCGCGTCGACGGCGGCGAACAATCTCAAGTCCTACCTCGCCTGGGCACAGGTCAGCGCGGGCGATCCGGACCGGACGGATCTCGCCCTATTGCTGTCGCAGGTCTTTCCGCCCTTGAGCCCCGACGCGGCCAAAGCCTTGGTGTAACGGAGCCCATCCATGTCGAAGCACGATTTTCCCGCCGAGGAATTCGCGGAGCGGCTCTCCCGCACGCGCGAGGCGATCGGCGATGCGGGCCTTGATTGGCTGATCGCGATCCATCCGGTCTCGATCCACTGGCTGATCGGCGCGGACGGCAAGAGCTATCAGGCCTTCCAGTGCCTGCCGGTGTCGGCGAAGCCCCGGCCGCTCGTGATGTTCACGCGGGAGTCCGAACGCAACGAGTTCGAGGCCGACACGCTCGCCGACGAGGTCGTGGGCTGGGGCGGCAGTGAGCCCGCCGACCCAGTCGATGTCTTCGCCAAGCTCGTGGACCGGCTTGGCCTCGGCCGTTCGCGCGTCGGGCTCGAGGTGCCCGCCTACTACCTGCATCCGCATCACTACGTCCGCCTCAAGGAGATGCTTGGGAGCGCGCTGGTCGCGGAGCCAACCAACCTCATCAGCACCCTCAAGATGGTGAAATCGCCGCGCGAGCTCGCGCTGGTGCGCAGGGCCGGCGAGATCGCGGATGTCGGCATGGACGCTTGCGTCGCCACGTTCCGCGAGGGCCGCACCGAGCACGAGGTCGCCGGTGCTATCTACCAAGCGATGATGGCGGCCGGCAGCGGCCTCGCCGGCAGCACGCTCAACTTCGTCTCGGGCGAGCGCCTGGGCTTCAGCCACGGCGCGCCGACATTGAGAAAAATCCGGCGCGGCGACGGCGGCAATGTCGAGTTCGGTGCCGCCTACAAGCGCTACACCAAGACGATGGGCCGGCAGCTGAGCCTCGGCAAACCCTCGGCTCGAATATGGGAGATCTATGGCATCGTGCGCGCGGCCGGGGACGCCATGATCGCGGAGATCAGGGCCGGCGTACCCGCGATCAAGCCCCACGAGGCTGCCAAGCGCGTCATCGCAGAGGCCGGCTACGACCGCTGTCGCATCCATACCTCGGGTTACGGCATCGCACCGGGCTTTCCGCCGGCCTGGGGCGAGCCCGTCAACATGTTCGGCGGTAGCCGCGACACGCTACAGGCCGGCATGGTGGTCTCGATCGAGCCGCCGATCTTCATCGGCGAGGAGAGGGTCGGCGCCCGCATCATTGACAACGTGATCGTGACGGAGACCGGCTCGGAGCCCCTGACGCGATATTCCCGCGATCTGATCGTGGTCGACTAGTCGCTACAGGAACGCAGCGTCGAACTCGACGTCGAGCAGGTATTTGCCGACGGTTTCGAAATGCGAGCGGCGCGCCTGGAGTTGTTGGGAAACGGCATGCAGGTCGCGGAAGCGGCGCTCGAAGGGGTGGTGTTCGAAAATCGCGGTGGCGCCCGCGGCGTGGTAGGCGTAATCGCCTACGGCAACGGCTTTTTTGAGCGCCTGCGAGGCGGCGAGCCTGATCGCGATGCGCTGCTCGATCGTGAGGGTTTTCGTACGCTGGATCGACTCCCAGACCTCGCCAAGCGTTCCGCGGAGATACATGCGGGCGGCGCGCAACCTAGCCTCGGCCTCGGCGATCTCCGTCTGCGTGACGGCGCTGTCGCGCAGTGCGTGCTTGTACCCGCGTGGCGTCTTCTCCATGGCGAGCGCCACGAACGCGTCCAGCAAAGCGCGCGCCACGCCGAGCGCTAGGCTCGCGAACCCGCTGGCGTAGAGGGCGCTGGTGGGCAGTAGGTAGAGCGCGCCCGCATACCGCCGGAAGGCGGGATCGTCGCGGCCGAACGCGTGTGTCTCCGGCACGAAGAGGTCGTTGACCGCATAAGCATCACTGCCTGTGCCGCGCAATCCCATGACGTGCCAGATGTCGGTCATGATCGCAGCGGTGGCCGGGAACAGCACCGTGCGCACGACGGGCGCACCCGAGGGCGTGCGGCGCGACGTTCCGTCGAGCTCGAAGACCGGGACATGGGCGCCGAGCCAGGTCGCGTGCCGTCCGCCGCTCGCAAAGGCGAAGTTGCCGGTGACGCGATAGCCACCTTCGCTCGCCACCGCGCGGCCGGCCGGGCCGGCGCCCCACGCGAGCAGGGCCTTGGGATCACCGAAGATCGCCATCGCCGTCTCCGGCGACAGATAGGCTGCGGCTACCCCGCAGACCGCGGTCTGGCAAAGCGACCAGGCCGTGCTGGCGTCGGCCTTTGCGATCTCCTCGATCGCGCCGATGAAGGTCAGCGGATCGGTCTCGAGGCCTTTGAAGGGTTGCGGCAGCAGCATCCGGAAGAGGCCAGCCTCCAGCATCTTCGCCAGGAGCGGCGCCGCGATGCGACGCTCACGCTCGGTCTCCGCGGCATGGACCGTGATGTCCGGCAGCAGCGCTCGCACGCGCTCGGGGACGCCGGGCGCGATCTCCGCGCGGGTCGCCGTTCCGTTCTCTCGCGGCGGCGTCATGATGCGCTAGGCATCGTGCGGCAGCGACCAGGTCCAGGCGTCGCGGCACTGCGCATAGTCGCGGTTGGTTTGGGCGGGATCGCGATTGATCAGCGGCCGCGCATAGAGCGGATGCTGCATGCTGCGGATCTCGTGCTCGACGGTGAAGAGCCGCTTGCCGCTCGCGGGATCGACGATGTCCTCGAAGCGGTACTGGTGCTGGTCGCTCTCCTCGGTGATCAGGCCCCGCTCGAGGAGCCGGCGATGCGGACCGGAGAAATCCGCGACATAGACCTGGATGTGATGCCCGTCGTAGTCGGGGAGCGGCTGGTCGGTCTCGCGGAAGATGAAGTTCTGCTGCGCACCGACGGAAGCGCGCGCGTGCAGCCCGTGCTCGTCCTCCGCGGTGTCGGCAGTGGTGCCGATGATCTCGCGATAGAACCGCGCGATCCCCTCGGCGGTACCGGGAGCCACGTCGAACTCGACGTAGGGAAGGCCGAGCGTGATCCGGCCGAAGCGCGGCTCCGGCTCGTGGCAGCGGATGTGGTTGCCCCAGGGGCTCACCACGTCGACGAAGGAGTTGTGCTCGCGCACCTCGAACCTCGTGCCGTCGAGCGGCCGGCGCACGCGCGCCAACCGCCTGAGCAGCGCCTCGCGGTCCGGCAGCACGATCCCGACCCGGCCGCGCAGCACCTGTGCCTCACCGGTCGGCAGGTGGAACTGGCTCCGCCCGACATTGATCCACATGTTGTCGGTGCTGGTCATGAGATAGGGGTCGCGGGTGAGGCCGAGCCCCGTCACGTAGAACAGCGTGGCATGTTGCTGGTCCGGGATCAGCACATTGACATGCTCAAGGGCCACGACATTGCCAAGGTCCTCGGCCGTCCGGTCGTAGGGCTGCGCCATGGGCGATCTCCGAGCCATTCTGGAATGGCGCGAATCCGATCACCAAACCATCGCTTTGTCACGCGATTCCGAAACGGAGCGACGGGGCTGGATTGTGTCGGGGATTGGGCCTATCGTTTGCGTAACCGAATCCTTCATCGAGCTCGCCCATGAGCACCCACTCCGTGTTCCGGTTTCTGGCGGTTCTGTTGTTTGCCCTGGTGGTGAGCGCATCCGCCGCCCATGCGCGCGTTTTCGTGAGCTTCGGGTTCCCGTTCTTCCCGTTCTATGGGCCTGCCTATTACTATCCGCCCGCCTACTATTATCCGCCGCCCTACTACTACCCGCCGCAGCAGGGCTACTACGCGCCGCAGCAGGGGTATTACGGGCAGGATACCTACTCGCAGAGCGCGCCGCAGCAAGGGTATTACGGGTCGGATACCTACGCGCAGAGCGCTCCCTCCGGCACCGTCTCCCCGCCCTCGTCGAGGAACTGCCGGACCTATCACGGCGACGCCACCATCGACAGCTCCGGCCGCCCGTTCTACGGCCGCGCCTGCCTCGAAAGCGACGGACGCTGGCACGTGGTGGAGCAGTAGGGGCGCCGTCCTTTCCAGGTCGCTTGCGCCAAGGCCGCGTAAGCCGCTGTGCTGGCGCGGTCCACGCTTGTCCGGCACGGGGCTCGCGCAAGCGACTAGGCTTACGCATGAAGAAGTTCGTGCTCGCCCTCGCGCTCGGCGTCTCGCTGGGCGCCTGCGAGGCGCCGCCCGACGCCTCGGCAAGGTCGCCCCCGCCACCGCAGCCCTCCGGCTGGAAGGCGGTCCTCATCGCCGGTGACGACCACGAGCCGGCCTTCGACAACGCGGTCGATGCCATGGCCGGAAAGCTCGCGAGCTTCGGCGTCCCGCGCTCCGATATCTCGATGCTCAAGGCGAGTGCCAATGATGGTCATGGCGCCACGCTCGCCAACATCCGGCGCGCCTTCGCCGAGCTGCATCCCGGGCCCACGGATGGCTGCTTCGTCTTTATCACCTCGCACGGGGGCGAAGGCCGCGGGCTGGTGCTCGTGCGCGATGGCGCCTTCCTGACGCCGGGCGAGCTTGCGAGCCTGCTGAACGGCAGCTGTGGAAATCGGCCGACGGTGGTGGTGGCGTCCGGCTGCTATTCCGGCAGCTTCGCTGAGGGTCGCGCCATGCCTGCCGCCAACCGCGCCATCCTGACGGCCGCCCGGGACGACCGTCCGTCTTTCGGCTGCAATGCGGGTCTGCGGTACACGGTCTTCGACCAGTGCGTGCTCGACGGCATGGAGCGCGGCATCACGTGGCTCGACCTGATGGGCCGGACCCGCCGATGCGTCTCCGCACGCGAGCGTGCGATGGCGGATAGGCCTTCCGATCCGCAGCTCTCGATGGGATCCGCCGCCGCCGGGCTCAAAGTCTTCATGCCTTGACCCGGTGCGGCCGGAGGCGAGCCGCTATCCACAGCACCATCCCCGCGCCGAGCACGATCGGCAGGAATGCGCTCGCCGGCACGCCTGTCGCGTCCCACGCAACACCGCCCAGCAGCGGCACGATGAAGGCGGTCAAGTAACCGATCGCGAACATCCCCGCGGAGAGCCGGTGCACGTCGGAGGCCTCGGCGAGCATGGGCGGCAGCGCCAGGGTCAGGATCAACGCAAAGGCCGCGGCAAATCCCAGAACGCCCGCACCCAAGATCCTCGCCCAGGGCAGCGGCACAAGCAGCAACCCCAGCCCGCCCAGCGAGACCAGGGTCAGCGCGACCAGCGGACCCTTCTTGCCGGTGATGCGTTCCGAAAACCCTAGCACCACGAACGAAGCCGGCAGCTGGCCGGCGTTGAGCGACGTGAGGCAAACACCGATGAGGTCGCCGGCGCCAGTTGCGCTCAGATAATCCGGAATGAACGCGTTGGCGGCGAAGTAGATGCAGGAACCGCCGCCGAGGACTACGCCCACCTGCCAGGTCTGCGCGTCACGCCAATCAGGCCACCAAAGGGGCGCCTCGGTGCCGAGCCGCGGCCGCTGGCTCGGTGTCGTGCCGGCGATCAGCGCCGCGGTCGCGAGCACCGGCAGGGACCAGAGGGCGAAGCTCGCGCCCCAGCTGCCGCCAGCGAGCGGCAGGACCAACGGCAAGGTCAGCGCGGCGCCCAGCACCTCGCCGACCAGCAATCCGTTGGCGTAGACGGCGGTGGCGAGCCCGGGCTTCGCCTCGAACCACTCGCTCACCAGGGCAGGGAGCGCCGGCTGCATGACGGATATGCCAGCGCCCATGACGAAGGTCATCGCGAACAGCAACGGCGTCGAAGGCCCGAGCCCACGGCCCGCGGAGCCCAGCGCCGTCAGCACGAGACCGGTCAACAGCGCTCGTCGGGCACCGGTGCGCGCGATTAGCAGCGAGCCGGGGATCGCAACGATCGCGAATAGCAAGACCGGCAGCCCCGTGAGCGCCGCCACCAATTTCTCGCTGAGGTCGAGATCGCGGTGGATCAGCGGCAGCACGGGCGGGAGCGCCAGGATCGTCAACCGAAGATCGATGCCCGCGAGCCAGAGGAGCACAAGCCGCGGCAACGCGCGCGACGGTTTCCGTGATGTCACGCCGCGTGCGGCTCCGGGTGCGTCTCCTCGAGGTATTCCAGGATCGCCAGCGACTGCGTCAGCTTGATGTCGCCGTCTACATGGGTAGGCACCATCATCTGCGGGTTAAGTACCTTGTAGTCGGGCGCGTACGGCTCGCCCTTCTCGAGGTGCCGGAACGCACTCTCGTGTGGAAGCCCCTTGATGTTGAGGGCGATGCGGACGCGGAATGTCGCTTGCGAGCGGAAATAGGAATAAAGCCTGATCATTTGCGGGCGCTTTCCTCCTCTCGGGCGCGCCACTGTCGCATCTTCGCGCCGCGCCGGTCTACCCCGGCCAGGCAGGCTCGTGGGTCCCGAGCCGCACAGGCGGACGGTCCCAACGAGGCGGCGTGGTGAAGAGCTCGGCGGCGTGGCGCACGGCGGTGAGCCGGCCGAAGCCAGAGGCGCTTTCCTCGAGCCGGTCGCGCACGTCCTCGAGCCCCGGATCGGGACAATCGAGCCCGCCCTCGATCCGGCCCAGCTCGCGAATCCAGCGTCCGGTCCGCGCTAGCGACACACGCACATGCCAGGCGCCGCCCTCGCGCGCGCGTCGCGCAAGCGCGGTCATGGCGCCGAACGCCATCAGGTAGCCGGAGGCATGGTCGAGTGCTTGCGCCGGCAGCGGTCTCGGTTGGTGCGCGCCCGAGGCTTCGGCCTCCGCCACGTTGAAACCGGTCGCAGTTTGTGCAAGCGAATCGAAACCGCGCCGGCGAGCCCACGGACCCTCATGGCCATAGGCGGAGAGCGAGACATAGACGATGCCGGGCCTCTGCCGCGCGACCGCCTCGGGACCGAATCCGAGCGCCTGGAGCGCGCCGGGCCGATAGCCCTGCACGAAGACGTCCGCGCCGTGAACGAGACGCCGCAGCTGCTCGCGCGCGTGCTCGTCGCGCAGGTCGAGCTCGGCTGAAAGCTTGCCGCGACCGCTGTCGATCACCAGCGGCAGCATGAAAGGGAGGTGCGGCGCGGTGATCAGCATTACGTCTGCGCCGTGTGCGGCAAGGCATCGGCCACAGACGGGACCCGCGATGACACGGGTCAGGTCGAGCACGCGGACGCCGCCGAGCGGACGTTGTGCCGCCGGCAACGCTTCGGCGGGCGCATCGGCGATCTTCTCGATGGAGAGCACCGGGAGCACTGCCAGCGCGCGGCCCTGCGGGTGCGCATCCCACTCGGCAAAACTCCGCATCGCCGTGACCACCAAGCCCGCATCGGCGGCTGCGGTCTCGAGGGCCTCGGCCCGCCAACCCTGGAGGGCGCGCGTGACCGACGCGCGGTCGTGCTCACATTTGAGCAAAGCCAGAACACCGTCGCGGTGATGCGGAAAATTGGTGTGCAACCGCACCCAGCGGCCGTCGCCGCAACGGTAGGTTCCCGCGATCTTGTCCCAAAGATCCGGTGGCGGCTCGCCGTCGACGCGGAGATATCGCTCGCTGCGGAATTCGATCGCGGCATCGCGCATGCGGACGCGGACTCGCTGGCGCTCGTCTGTGCGGAGCCGCCAGAGCTCCGCGGCGGCGAGCGCCGATGCTGAGATGCTGGTCTGTGCGGCGGTGCCGACCGCGAAAGAGGACGGCAACACCGGCTCGGCACCGGGCAGTTCGACCTGCGTGAGCGCGTCGGGGTCCTGCCCCACCTCTTGCCAAAGCGCTCCCAGCGCGTCGAGGCTTCGCAGAGCCACTGGAGTGCTCCATTCGGTCCGAAAGGTTGCGATGCTAGCCGGTTCGGCCGTCCTTTCGACAGCGATTTCAGCGGGGCAGCCCGGCGACGGTTCGCATTGACGCGACCCGCCAAGGCCTGCGATTTTCGAGGCCTCGCGCTCCCACCACCCGCAATGAGGCTCCAGGCATGTCCACTAATCGCAAGAAACTTCTGTTGCCGGATTCCATGGGGCGCATCGGCTGGGATCTCCTGAAGGACCGCGACGACATCGAGCCCGTGGGGTTCCCGAACACGATCGGCCCCGACGCCTTCCGTGCGCTGCTCGAGGACGCGAGCGGCGCGGCGCTGGGTGTCACGCCCTTCAAGGAGCCGGAGCTTGCGGCTGCGCCGCGCATCCAGGTGTTGGCGCGGATCGGCGTCGGCTACGACGCCGTCGACGTGCCCGCGCTCACACGCCGGAAGATACCGCTGATGGTCGCGGGCACCGCCAACTCGGTCGCGGTCGCCGAGGAGGCCATGTACCTGATGACGACGCTCGCAAAGAAGGGTCCGCTGATGAACGCGCTGGTGCGCGAGGGCCGGTGGTGGGACAAGCTCAAGAACCTGCCGATGGAGATGTTCGAGAAGACCGTGCTGATCATCGGCTTCGGTCGCATCGGCACCCGCGTCGCCAAGCGCTGCCTCGGTATGGAGATGCAGGTACTGGTCTATGACCCCTACATCGCCGCGGAGAAGATCCGCGCGGCCGGGTGCGAGCCCATCAGCGATCTCGAAGCGGCGCTCCCGCGCGCGGACTTCGTCACCATCCATTGCCCGAAGACCCCGGAGACCGTCGCCATGTTCAATGCGGCCCGGCTCGCGCGCATGAAGCCGACGGCCTACCTCGTCAACACCGCGCGCGGCGGCATCATCGATGAGCGTGCGCTGCAGGCGGTATTATCCGAGGGCAAGCTCGCGGGCGCCGGCATCGACGTGTTCGAGAAGGAGCCGGCGCCGCTCGATCACCCGCTGCTCAAGCTGCCGAATGTGCAGGTATCGCCACACGTCGCCGGCGTGACGCGCGAGTCCGTCGACCGCATGGCGACGACTGCCGTGCGCAACCTCCTGAGCGTGCTGGACGGCACGCCCAACCGCGAGAACGCCATCAACCCCGAGGTGTTCGACTAGCGGCTCAGTAGGGAGAGGCCGGCTTCGCTCCGGTGGCAGCTGCGGCCGGCGCACCCTCGCGCATCTCGCGAATGACCTGCTGTCCCGCCATGGTGAGGAGCCGCGCATCGCCCAACAGGGTCGCGAACTGGAAGCCCATGGCGATCATCCGCTTGGCGTAGGCGCTGCCGCCGGTATGCAGCCCGGCATAAACCTTGTGGCGCTTGCAGCCGTCGACGATCTTCTGAAGCGCCGAGATCATGAACTCCTCGCTCTTGTCGAGGCCGGGCGCGTGTCCTAGCGAGATCGAGAGATCTGACGGACCCACATAGATGCCGTCGAGGCCGGGCGTCGACAGCACGGCGTCGAGGTTCTCGAGTGCCTCGCGGGTCTCGATCATGGCGATCGCGAGCACGGTATCGTTGGCTTTCGCATGATAATCGGGACCGCCGTAAAGCGTCGCGCGGATCGGTCCGGAGCTGCGGTAGCCTCTTGGGGCGTAGCGGCAGGCGCCGACGAAGGCCTCGCACTCCGCGCGCGTGTTCACCATCGGACAGATGATGCCGTAGGCGCCGGCGTCGAGCGCCTTCATGATGTCGGCGGGCGTGTTCCAGGGCACGCGCACCATCGGCGTCACCGCTGTGGTAGAGATGCCCTGCAGCATCGAGACCATGGCCTGGTAGTCGACGATGCCGTGCTGCATATCGACCACGAGGGAGTCCCAGCCCATGTGCGCCATCACCTCGGCCGCGAATCCGCTGGGGATCCCGCACCAGCCGTTGATCACGGCGCCGCCGCTCTGCCAGATCTCGCGCACTCGATTGGGCCGCATGGTTTTCTCCTATGCTCCGTGATGCGGTCCCGAGCCGGCCGCCGCCGCCATCCCGCCGCCGCGCGTGATCGAAGTCAAGGGTGCGCCGTGCCCGAACTCCAGGATGTCCGGCCAAGATCCGGATTGTGGGCCGCGCGTCTCGGCGCGAGAGTGCCGGCCATGACGAGCCTTGAGCGCCGAATCGCCGCTTTCGATTGGCCGGAGATCGAGTCTGTGCTCGATCGGCAGGGATACGCCACGCTTCCGGGGTTACTCGCGCGCCGCGAGTGCGAGGCGATCACGAGCCTCTACGCCGACGACGCGCATTTCCGCAGCCGCGTCGTGATGGAGCGGCACGCCTTCGGCCTCGGCGAGTACAAGTACCTCCGCTACCCCCTGCCGCCGCTCGTCGAGGCGCTGCGCCGGGCTTGCTATCCGCGGTTGGTGCCAGTGGCCAATCGTTGGCGCACGTTACTGCGAGAGAAAGGCCGCTTTCCGGTCGACCTCGACGCTTATCTCCGCGACTGCCACGCCGCTGGCCAGACGCGGCCGACGCCGCTGATCCTCAAATACGAGGCCGGTGGCTACAACTGCCTGCACCAGGACCTCTACGGCGAGCGCGTCTTTCCCCTGCAGATGACCGTGCTGCTGAGCGCGCCCGCGACCGACTTCACCGGCGGCGAGTTCCTGCTGGTCGAGCAGCGGCCGCGCGCCCAGTCGAAGGGCGAGGTCGTGCCGCTCGAGCAAGGCGACGCCGTCGTCTTCGCCGTGCGCCACCGTCCCGCCCAGGGCAAGCGCAGTACCTACCGCGTCACGTTGCGCCACGGCGTCAGTCGGGTCCGCACCGGCCATCGATTCACGCTCGGCGTCATCTTCCACGACGCGGAGTGAGGGCCTGTCAGGCTGAAGCCTGGGCAGGCTCTTCATTCTCTGTAGAATTAGTTGCGTTCAGATTGAGCTGACCGACCGAGAGGGTGGGGATGAGACGTCTCGCCCGCGGGCAAGTGGCCTGCGCCTTTTTTTGGTTCCTCGTCCTGACAGTCTGGTCGTCCTCGGCTGCTGCCCAGGGTGTCGGTGATCCGCCGGCGGACACGGATTCTTATGCAGACGCCTGTCCCAATCCGCTGACGCGAGACTGGGTTTCCCGCGCGGATCTGAAAAAGAATTCCCAGCTAACGTACTGCGTGAATTATACCGGCGAGGCGCTCGGCAATGTCTCAGGCGGGATTCGCCCCGGCGGCATCTATGAGGGTCGGCTGGAGGTGGCCCTCGACTACCGCCACAAGAATCAGGCGCTCTGGGAGACCGGCGTCCACGTCAGCGCCGATCAAATCCATGGGCGTGGCCTCTCCACCAACTATCTCGGCAACAACATCCTGACAGCAAGCGGTAACGAGGCCGAGCGCGCAACGCGCCTATTCACGCTCTGGCTTCAAGAGCAGAAGGAGGACGCGATCTCAATTCGGGTCGGCCAATTGGCCGCAGATGATGAGTTCGCGCAAAGCAAAAACGGCAGCACCTTTGTCAATTCGACCTTCGGTTGGCCAGGTATCCTGGCGAGCGATCTGCCGAGCAATGGGCCGGCGTATCCGCTGGCGACGCCAGGCGTGCGCGTGTCGCTGGGGCCGCAGGACGGGTTCTCACTCATGGCGGCCGTATTCAATGGCGATCCCGCCGGTCGCGGATTGGGCACGCCGCAGTCGCGCGATGCCGGCGGCACGGCTTTTCGACTGAACGATGGCGCTTTTGCCATTGTGGAAGCTGCTTTCGGGCGCAACCAAAAGGACGACGACAAGGAGGCGCCCCAGGCGGTCAAGCTCGGCGCCTGGTACAACACCGAGCGCTTCGCAGACGAGCGCTTTGACACCGCCGGTCTCTCCCTGGCAAATCCTTTGAGTTCGCACCTGCCGGCGCGGCATCGCGGCGACTACGGTGGCTATGTAATCGTGGACCTGTTCTTCTCGCCGAAGGTCGGCAGGAGCCCGGAGGGTCTTGGTATCTTCGCTCGCGTGGCGGCCAGCCCATCGGATCGGAATCTCGTCAGCTTCTATGCCGACGGTGGCCTCACCTGGACAGGGGTGCGTGATACCGAGGGCTACCAAAAGGACGTTGTCGGGCTCGGCCTTGCTTACGCCGGCATTGGCGATGATGCTCGGGCGCTCGATCGCGACGCACGCTTCTTTGGAGGCATCGGGCACCCCATCCGCGATCATGAGGCGAGCCTCGAGCTCACTTATGTTTGTCAGATGCGCGGATGGGCCGTGCAGCCCGACCTGCAATTCATCTTTCATCCGGGCGGCCACGTGCCGGATCCGACCGACCCGACCAAGCAGCGTGCGATCCGCGATGCCGTGGTCGTGGGACTGCGCAGCATGATCTCGTTCTGACGAGGCTGCGTGCCAGCGCATGACGCGCATGCAAAAAAGCGGCTGCCAGATTCGACTCTTCGGTTGACGCCCGAGTGCGAGGCGCGTATTTCCACCGCCCGCTGTTTGCTTTCTCCAGCGAAGCCCAAGAGGCCAATGGAAAGCCATCGTAGCCCCGCGGCACCGGCGCCGGTCGATGCCGCCAATTCGAGAGACCCGATCCGCGCCCGCTCGGCCGGTCGAGTGGTCCGCGGCGCGGCACTAGGCTAGCGCTCCGGCTCACCCCTCCGCCGCCCGCGAGCGGCGGATCATGGAGGTGAGCCATGTTCAACACTGTTGCCCAGATCCTGCGGCCGGACGCGATCCGGCTCTTCATCGTGCTCTTGGCGGCGCTCGTCTCGGTGGCGTTTGCTGCCGTCGCACGCTGGCTGCGGGGGATTCTGGCGCGGTCGCTGGAGCGTGACCGCGAGAGCATCCCGGCTCCGCTCACCCGCGTGCTCTCGGGTCCGTTCGTGGTGGGCCTTGCGGCGGCCGTGGCACCGGAGGCCGCGCTCACCCGCGGCCGGATCGTCGACCGGTTCGGCCGCTTGAGGTGTCTCTGGGCGAGGCGGCGCCGACACGCGCCGCCGCGCTAGCCGCGCATGCCGAGGGCGGGTCCTGCGAGCCAAGCCGCTTTGTCCAGCACCGCCATCGCCCGCTCGATCACCGCGGCGGCTCCGCGCTGCCCCGTCGCGGCCTCGACCACCAGCCGGGCGCTGGCGCACAGCCTGAGCGCGCTCATGGGAAAGCCCTCGCGATGCCCGCAGGGCACGGGTTGGCCGATCTGGCAACGCATGGCCGTGGCGACGGGCGCTCGCGCCAACGCGCTCATGTCCTGCGCCATCGCCATATAGATCCGCGCCGTCTCCTCGCGCCCCAGCGGGCGCCGGTCCGCGCCGCGGAGCAGAAACGGAAAGATCGTGGGGATCTCATCCCAGCCGCCGGCGTCGACGAGGGGGCGCCGGTCGAGGGCCGGGACGGGCAAGGGCTCGAAGGCGGGGTCCGCAGCCAGCCGAGAGGCAACCGCGCCCGCAAAGCGCGCGAGGAACGCGGCGGTGTAGTGATCCGGAATGCCTCGGAAGGCGCGCAATTCGTCGAGCGCCGCTTCACAGCGCAGCAGCAGGCCGTAGTTGGCGGCATCCGGCAAAGACCTGGCCGCGGTCCAGCCGCGCGGCCACTCCGCTCGGGCCGAATAGGCGCCGAGCGCCGACGGCAACGGCTGACGCCGCAGCTTTCGGGCGAGCGTGCGCGGCATCAGGAGCGCGCCGGAGAAGGTCGGGCCGGTCAGGAACTTCGAGCCGGTGAGCGCCACCATGAACCCGTGCTCGAGATAGGCGCGCAGGCTCGCGCGGCCGAGCCGGAATTGGCAGGCGTCGACCAGCACGTCCACGGCGTCGGGAAAGCGCCGCCGCATCGCAAGCGCGCAGCTTGAGCTAGGCGCGATCATGCCGGTCTTGGAGACATCGACCAGCGTGAGCAGCGCGGAGCGGCCCGACTTGGCAGCGCCGGCGATCGCCGACTCGACCTCGGCATCGACGCGTTCGGCCGGCCGCGGCATGCCATCGACGCCCCGGCTCGGGACGGAGATGAGCTCGATCGTGCCGGCGCCGGCAACAGCCGCGCCGTCTGCCACGGTCTCTCCGAGCGCGGTGCGCGTGCTGAAGTGGCGGCCTTCGAGCGCCGCCGGAACGCCGCTGCCGGTCTCCGCGGCCTCCATCATGACGACGCGCAGAGGGGCCCGCGCAGCGGCGGCGACCAATCGCGCCGCGAGCAGATGCAGGTCCGTGCCGGACGCCGCGAACACGATCTCGACGTCTGGCAGGTCGGCGATGCCGCAGAGATCGGCAAGCTCCGCGCGCATGCGGTCGAGCTCGCGCGCGTAGACGAGTGTGGTGCTCTCCTGTGACGCCCCCGCGAGGCGGTGGCGCAGGCGGTCAGCCGCGGCGAAGGCGGTCTCGGAGATGGTGGACGCGGTCGAGGAGCCAAAGGCGGCGAGGCCGGGATCGGGCACGGTCGAGCAACCGTACTTGTTCAATCCGTGCACAGGATCGAGCACGACGCGGGCATCACCACCGTCGGCCAACAGCATCGCCGTCGGGCGGAGCACGACGCCGGTGCGCACTTCAACTGCCCGACGGGCGATTGCGATCACGCGGCGGAAACTCGGGCGGTTCGGCTCCGGTGAGCCATCGAATTGGCCTCGACGGGAGTGAGGACGATCGCGACGAGGCCGATCCTAGGCGGCAGGGATTTAGGAGGAATTAATCACGGTGCTCGATGGGCTGCGGCCCACCGGATGCCCGAGCGCCGTCGTTGCAGCACGCCAGTTCTTCGGCCAGAATCAAGCGCAAGCGGGCCGCATGAGCCCGACAGGGAGGAAGTCATGGGGAAGATCACATCGTCTGTCTGGGCAAGTCTCGCCGCACTCGCGATCAGCTGTGCCGCGCCGGCCTCGGCCGACACCGTCAAGATCGGGGTCATTCTGCCCTATTCGGGGCCGTTCGCGAGCCTCGCCTCGATCATGGACGACGGCATCAAGCTCTGGATGAAGCAGAACGGGGATACCGTCGGCTCGACCAAGATCGAGCTCATCCGCCGCGACAGCACTGGCCCCAATCCCGACGTCGCCAAGCGGCTGGCGCAGGAGCTGATCACGCGAGACGGCGTGCAGATCCTGACCGGCTTCGTCTTCACGCCGAACGCGCTCGCGGTTGCGCCGCTCGCGACCGAGGCGAAGATCCCGACCGTGATCATGAATGCGGCAACCGCCGTCATCACGACCAAATCGCCCTATTTCGCGCGCGTCTCCTTGACGCTGCCGCAGACCACGGAGATCTTCGGCCGCTGGGCCGCCACCAAGGGCGGCCTCAAGCGGGTCTTCACCTCGGTGTCCGACTACGGCCCCGGTATCGACGCCGAGGACGCCTTCACCCGCGGCTTTACCGAGGCCGGCGGCACGGTAGTAGACAAGCTGCGCGTGCCGCTCGCCAACCCCGACGTGGTGCCGTTTCTGCAGCGCGTACTCGATGCCAAGCCCGACGGACTCTACGCCTTCATTCCCGGCGGCACGCAGCCGCCCGCCTTCGTGAAGGCTTTCAACGAGGTCGGCCTCGCCAAGGCGGGCATCAAACTGATGCCGAGCGAGGAGGCGACCGACGAGGCGACGCTGCAGGACCTGGGCGACCTCGCCGTCGGCCTCGTCACTTCGATGCACTACACAGCCCAGCATCCCTCGGCCGCCAACAAGGCGTTCGTCCGCGCCTGGCACGCGGCCTATGGCGAAACCAAGGACCCCGACTTCTTCGCGGTCGGCGCCTGGGACGGCATGGCGCTGATCTACGACGTCGTGAAGAAGCTCGACGGCAAGATCGATGGCGACAAGGCGATGGAGATCGTCAAGGACTGGAAGCACGAGAGCCCGCGCGGACCGATCAGCATCGATCCCGCGACCCGCGACATCGTGCAGAACATCTACATCTGCCGTGTCGAGAAGGTGAACGGCCGCCTCGCCAACGTCGAGTTCGAGACCTACGAGGCCGTCAAGGACCCCTGGAAGCAGCGGAACAAGTAGGCCGGGTCGCTTTCAGAGCGGGAACTGCCTTCGCGGCATTCCGGGGGGAAGGAAGCGGCGATGATCATGCGGCTCGATGATGAGCACCTCGTCTATCCCAATGTCCTGGTCGTCGCCTTCGACATCTCGTCGTCCTCGGTGATGCTTGACGACCTGATCCTCGGGGGCAAGCAGAAGCAGTTCAACAAGCTGCTGAAGGACATGAATGAGTGGCTGGGAGCCTG
>DATFRA010000033.1:0-4110 GCA_035263705.1 Allostellaceae bacterium | reverse complement strand
TCGTCGAAGATCAGGGGAATGCCGTTCTCGGCGGTGAGCTTGCGTAGCGCCTCGAGGAAGCCGGGTGCCGGCGGGATGATGCGCTGGAACGGCTCGACGATGACGCCCGCGAGCTCGTTCTTGTGCTCGCGGATCATGCCGGCGACCACCTCGACGTCGTTGAAGGGCGCGATCAGCATCTCGTCGCGCACGCTCTGCGGAATGCCGGCGGAATCCGGGACCGCGCGCGGGAAATTGCCGGGCCGCTTGGGCGCGAGGCTCATGAGCGAGTAGTCGCTCATGCCATGATAGCCGCCCTCGAATTTCATGATCTTGTCGCGCTTCTTGAAGGCGCGCGCGAGGCGCATGGCATAGGCGTCGGCCTCGGAGCCGCTGGAGACGAAGCGCACCTTCTCGGCGCAGGGCACGGCGTCCACGATCGCCTCGGCGAGCTCGATGCCCTTGCGGTTGTTGGCGAAGAAGGTGGTGCCATGCACCACCTGCTCCTGAACGGCCGCGGTCACCTCGGGATGCGCATGACCCACTACCATGGGCCCCGAGCCCAGCAGGAAATCCACGTACTCCTTTCCGTTCTCGTCCCAGACCCGGCCCGCCTTGCCCTCGCGGATCACGATGTCGCCGGCCATGTTGCCGAAGCTCCCGGCGGGGAGGACGCGCTTGGCGGTGTCGAGCAGCTCGCGCTGGGCATCGGTGTGGGTCTGCGCGGTCATAAGGTCCTCTTCGGTTTTGGAGCGGCCCGATCCTAGCGGAGGACGGCCACGGTGTCGCCATGCGCCAGAGGACTGGCCGATTTGACTAGCCTGGGGGGCTTCGGTTCAATCGGCTGGGCTTGGGCTAGATTCCAGGTTTGGCTGCATTCTCTGCGCCGAACCGGTGCCCACTTCGGCGGAGAATGCTTCGGGGGCTCTGACGGAACCCATGCAAAACGGCATTCACTTCATTTCGGGATTGCCCAGGGCGGGCTCGACCCTGCTCGCCGGCATCCTGCGGCAAAACCCGCGCTTTCACGCGGCGATGACCAGCGGCGTCGGCTCGCTGATGCTGGCGCTCCTGGGCGAAATGAGCCAGCGCAACGAGTTCGGTGTGTTCTTCGACAACGAGCAGCGCAAGGAGATCCTGCGCGGCGTGTTCACCGGGTACTACAAAGAGATCCACGCGAAGAGGGTGGTATTCGACACCAATCGCTTCTGGTGTAGCCGTATGGCCCTTGTGACGGGCCTGTTCCCGAATGCTCGGGTGATCGCGACGGTGCGGCACCTGCCCTGGATCATGGACAGCGTCGAGCGCCTTATGCGCCGAAATACCTTCGAGACCTCGCGCATCTTCAACTACGATCCCGGCGGCACGGTCTACAGCCGGGTCGAGGCGCTCTCCTCGGGCGCCGGGCTCGTGGGCTTCGCATGGAACGCGCTCAAGGAGGCCTACTACAGCGACGAGGCCGATCGGTTGATGCTGATCAAATACGAGACTCTGACCCGCGAGCCCGAGAAGGCGATCAACGCGATCTACGACTTCGTGAACGAGCCGCGCTTCAAGCACGATTTCGACAACGTGCAGTACGCGGAGCCCGAGTTCGACGCGCGCCTGGGGACACCGGGTCTGCACGACGTGAACCGCCGCGTCACGCCGGTCGAGCGCCAGACCATCCTGCCGCCCGACCTGTTCCGGCGCTACGAGAACGACAGCTTCTGGATGGACCCGGCGCTCAATTTGAAGCGCGTGCGGGTGGTGTAGCGGGAGGAGGTCCATCGCCATGTCCCTGGAAAGCGCCACGGCTGCCATCCGCGCCAAGGCGGCGCTCGCGCCGAAGCTCGGCTATCGCGTGACTTTCGATCTCGGCGCCGACGGCACGATCCATTGGGACGGCACCGCGGTTCCGGCCGTGATCGGCAACCAAGCCGGCGAGAGCGACACCACTCTCACTCTGAGCCTGGACGATCTGCAGAAACTGATCGACGGCAACCTCAACCCGACCCTTGCCTACATGACCGGCAAGCTCAAGGTCGCGGGCTCGATGGGCGTCGCGCTCAAGATCAGCCAGCTGCTCGAGGAGTAATCGGCTCTAACGTGACAATGCGGTGACGGCCGGATGTCCGGCCGGAGGCGTCGCTTTTGCGCTTCGCAGGCGCATGGTCCTGGGCTAAACCTCGACGCGCGTTTTCAGGGGTCATGACCGGGGGATCGATGGCACAGCGATGGGGATTGCCCGTCGTCGCTTGGCCGATGCGGCTCAGGCCCAATTTCTGGGACCTGGTGGCGTTGCCGCTGGTGTTCGGGTTCATCGCGCTCGTGTCCTGGGCCGGCCAGAAGATGAGCGTGCCCTATGTCGGCGGCCAGCAGATCGAGATCTCGCTCGACCCCTGGAAGCTGCCGGAATACGGGGTCCGGACCGTGATGCGCATGGGCATCGCACTCGGGGTCTCGCTGGTCTTCAGCCTCGCCTACGCGGCGCTCGCCGCGAAGAGCAAGCGCGCCGAGAAGCTGCTCATTCCCGTGCTCGATATCCTGCAATCCGTGCCCATCCTGGGTTTCCTCTCGATCACGGTCACGGGCTTCATTGCGCTGTTCCCGGGCAGCCTGCTGGGCTACGAGTGCGCGGCGATCTTCGCGATCTTCACCTCGCAAGCCTGGAACATGACGTTCAGCCTCTACCAGTCGTTCCTGGGCGTGCCCCAGGACCTGCGCGAGGCCGCGCGCATGTATCACTTGTCGCCCTGGGCGAGTTTCTGGCAGCTCGAGGTGCCCTACGCGATCCCGCAGCTGGTCTGGAACATGATGATGTCCATGTCCGGCGGCTGGTTCTTCGTGGTGGCCTCGGAGGCGATTACGGTCGCCGACCAGAATACGACCTTGCCGGGCATCGGCTCCTACATCGCGCTCGCGAGCAAAGAAGGCAACATCGCCGCGGTCGGCTGGGCGATTTTGGCCATGCTCGCGTTCATCCTGATCTACGATCAGCTGCTGTTCCGGCCGCTGCTCGCATGGTCGCAGCGCTTCAAGGTCGAGGCGATCACCGAGGGCGAGGGCGAGCGCGCCTGGTTCCTTACCATGCTGCAGCGCGCCGGGTTCTTTCAGTTCATCGCCTGGATCGGCGAGCAGGTCGGCGATCTCTGGAGCCGCATGGTCCATCGCGGAAAGCCCGAGCCGATCAAGATCGCCTTTTACGAGCGACACAGCGAGCGGATCAACGTTGCCCTCGATTGGGCGTGGAATGTCGTCCTCGCCGCGCTCGCCGTGTTCGCGCTTTACGAGGTGATCACTTTCGTCTCGAGCGAGCTCGGCCTCGGCGAGATCTGGCGCGTGTTCCTGCTGGCGGTCGCGACCTTCATCCGGGTATCCGTGCTGATCGCGCTCGCTTCGCTGATCTGGGTGCCGGTGGGCGTGTGGATCGGCCTGCGTCCGCCGATCGCGCACCGGGCGCAGCCCATCGTGCAGTTCCTGGCGGCGTTCCCGGCGAATCTGTTCTTCCCGATCTTCGTATCGGCGATCCGCGACTATCACCTCAACGTTGAGATCTGGCTGAGCATCCTGATGATCCTGGGCGCGCAGTGGTACATCCTCTTCAACGTGATCGCGGGAACGCTGGCGCTGCCCACGGACTATGCCTATGTCGCGAGCAATCTTGGCGTGTCGCGCTGGCTCTGGTGGCGAAGGCTCATCCTGCCCGGAATCTTTCCGGCCTATATCACCGGCGCCATCACCGCCTCGGGCGGAGCCTGGAACGCCAGCATCGTCTCGGAAGTGGCACAATGGGGGGACGACAAATTCGTCGCGACCGGCGTCGGCGCCTATATCGCCGAGTGGACCGCCACCGGCGATTTTCCACGCATCGTGCTGGGTATCGCGATGCTGAGCCTCTTCGTGCTCACCTTCAACCGGCTGTTCTGGCGGCGGCTCTATACGCTCGCCGAAGAGCGGTTGCGCCTCGACTGAGAGAGAACCGCCATGGCCGACGTACAGCCGCTGCTCGAGACCAAAGAGGTCTGCAAGACCTACAGGACCGCCGATCGCGCCGGGCGTCTCGTCCTGGACCACATCGATTTCGCGCTCAAGGAGGGGGAGATCGTCGCCATCCTCGGCAAATCGGGCTCGGGGAAATCGACCTTCCTG